>JAUSQD010000128.1 GCA_030652695.1 Actinomycetota bacterium | reverse complement strand
CAACACCGAAACGCTGTTCCTCATCAAGGATCACCAGCCCAAGATCCTTGAATCGCACATCTGGTGTGAGCAATCGGTGAGTGCCAATCACGACATCAACCGTGCCATCGGCAACTCCAGCCAGAACTGCCTTGGCCTCCTTGTCAGTGTTGAAGCGTGAGAGCGCTCCAACCTTGATCGGAAAGGATCCATAGCGCTCACTGAACGTTGACACATGCTGCTGGACGAGCAATGTAGTAGGGACCAGCACAGCAACTTGCTTGCCATCCTGCACAGCCTTGAAGGCAGCGCGCACGGCAATCTCAGTCTTGCCGTATCCGACGTCGCCACAGATCAATCGGTCCATCGGAACTTCACGTTCCATATCGGCCTTGACCTCGTCAATGCACATCAACTGATCAGGCGTCTCGACATAGGCGAAGGCATCTTCCAGCTCGCGCTGCCAAGGAGTATCTGGGCCGTAGGCGTAGCCCTTTGAAGCCTGGCGAGATGCATACAGGCGAATAAGCTCACCGGCGATTTCCTTGACAGCCTTGCGCGCCCTGCCCTTGGCCTTGGTCCAATCCGCACCACCAAGTCGATGCACACTGGGCATCTCACCGCCGACGTACTTGGTCACACCGTCAAGCTGATCAGTTGGAACAAACAGTCGATCTGCTGGCTGCCCACGCTTGCTGGCCGCGTACTCAAGCACGAGGTACTCACGTGTTGCTCCACCGACTTCGCGCTGGACCATCTCCACGTATCTGCCGACACCATGCTGTTCGTGCACAACGAAGTCCCCGGCCACCAGGGTGAGTGGATCAATTGCGCGACGACGGCGCGATGGCAGTTTGCGCATGTCCTTGGTCGATGCCCGTTGCCCAACGAGGTCACGCTCAGTGATGACCACCAGTCCACACTCGCCTGCAGTGAAGCCGTGTTCAAGGGAACCCACAGTGACTGTCACGATTCCAGACGCCGGGGTCCCCACTAGCGATTCCACAAAAGTGCAGGCAACGCCTTCTGAGGCCAAGGACTCGGCCAAGCGCTCAGCCGAGCCATGTCCCTCGCTCACCAGGACGACAGCAAGGCCATCAGTGGTCCACCTGCGCATGTCTTCGATTGCTCTGGCGACTTCGCCGCGATAGATCTCGATACCGGAAGCGGATACTGCCATGCCGACATCAAGATCCAAGGACTCATCCATGACCAATGGCGTGAGTTCACACCAAGGCAGTTCACGGCGCAGAGCCTGATCACGCACTTCGTCAAGGGAATAGAAATTGGAACCAGAGAGATCGATCGGCGCCGTGTTTCCCACAGTCGCGTTGTGCCACGAGGCCGCAAGGAACTCATCTGCCGTGCGCACCAGATCGTGTGCCCGTGTACGCACACGCTCCGGGTCGATGAGCACCACCGAAGTCGATTGCGGAAAGAAGGAAATCAGGGGTTCAACTGCATCAGTCAGCACCGGGATCAGGGCTTCCATCCCATCAACTGCAATGCCCTCGGCAATCTTGGAGCAGATGTCCTCAAGCGAGGGGTTCTCCTCAGCGAGTTTCGTCGCGCGAGCACGAACGGAATCCGTCAGCAGCAGTTCACGCACGGGAGGGGCAAAGAGGCCTTCCTCTGCATTGTCCATCGAACGCTGATCTGTGACGGTGAACGATCGGATCTCCTCGATCGCATCGCCCCAGAACTCCACTCGCAGCGGATGTTCCGCGTTTGGCGGGAAAACGTCCAGAATGCCGCCGCGCACGGCAATCTGTCCGCGACGCTCCACAAGATCCATGCGCTCGTAGCCAATTTCGACCAAACGCTGAACAAGGGCGAGCAAGTCGTACTCATCGCCGACGTGCAGGCGCACGGGTTCCACTTCGCCGAGCCCCCCGGCTATGGGCTGGACCACCGCGCGAATCGACGCTACGACGACATCGATCGACTGCAGAAGCGGATCAGAATCGTCCGGGTGCGCAAGTCTGCGCAGAATCGCGACGCGACGCCCGATGGTGTCTGACGAAGGTGACATCCGCTCATGCGGCAGGGTTTCCCAGGACGGCAGGACGGCGATCTCAAGGCCAGGCACAAGACCGTGAACTGTCGAGGCGAGATCTTCAGCCTCTTGACCAGTTGCAGTGATGACAAGAAGGCGACGTTGTGCGCCAACAGGTTTGGGCGCACAGAGCAGTGCTGTGAGCACTGCCTGCACGGCTCGCGGGCTGGCGATGCGGCCTCCGGCGAATCCCTGATCGCGAACAGCACGAAATGAGTCGACCCGTGCGACTGTCTCGAGTAACCCGCTCAGACTCACCCTTGAGCTGCCTCCGCGAGCGCTTCGCGAACGAAGTCCACGATCAGCGGATGTGCAACGAGAAGATTGGGCACCCAAGGCGGCATGTGGTTGAACTCGATCTCCTCGCCATTGACCTGCGAGGGGATGAATCCGTAGTGACGAGCAATGCCATAAGGAGCTGCGACATCCCACTCGTAGAAGCCGGTGTCGTGCACATAGATCTCGGCACGGCCCGACACCAGCTCATTGACCTTGGCTCCAACTGAACCCACATCGAGCAGTTCGACCCCATGCTGATTGAGTCCGGCCTCAGCCAGTCGATCACCGAGGCTGGCCAGAGTGAGCTTGAGATTGGCTGGCGGACGGGTGCGAGAGGCCACTACACGGACAGGCCGGTCAGTTGGGAAGAAAGGCTCTGCGGGCACCTCATCGAGCATCGACCGGGTCAGACCTTGGGCAGGAAGGTCCACGGTGCATGCGGAAAGTCGCTTCAACTGTGGTTCCCACAACGCGACATGCACGGCGAAGTCCGCTCGTCCTTGCCCGTATTCCCAGGTGCCATCAAGTGGATCCACAATCCAAAGGCGACTGGCGTCCAGGCGTTCGGCATTGTCAGCGCCTTCTTCACTGAGCAGCGCGTCGTCAGGGCGGTACTCGCCAATCGCGGCGGCAAGCAGCTCATGCGCGAGGCGATCGCCCTGCTTGCGCAGGGAGTCAGCCTGCTCCTTGTTGGAAGAGTCAAGAGCGCCAAAGGATTGACGCAGTTCCAGCAGCAATGTTCCGGCTTGCTGCGCGATGAGCGTCGAGAGTTCCGCATCACTGAACTTGGTCATCTCGTCCTCCATTGAATTGATTCTGCGCGTACTCCAAGCCTCGTTGCACCAGTGCCTCCACTGCATCAGCGCACCGATCCACAATCACCGGAACCTCCAATCGTTCAGACCCGGTGAAGGGCTTCAGCACAAATTCAGCTGGATCCTGCCGGCCCGGAGGACGGCCAATCCCGAAGCGAACTCGAGCAAACTCACCTGATCCAAGCGAGCTGCGAAGGCTCTTGAGTCCATTGTGCCCGCCATCGCCTCCGCCAAGCTTCAGCCGCACGGTGCCCAATGGAAGATCCAATTCATCGTGCACCACGACGAGGTGTTCGAGATCGACATCGTAGAAACTCATCAGTGCTTTGACCGGTCCACCCGAGGCATTCATGAACGACCAAGGCTCCACCAGCACGACGCGAACATCAGACCCTGGGCTGCCGATCCGGCCTTCTGACACCGCAGCCATCGCCCGCTTGTGACGACCAAGGCTGCCTCGCGCGCGGGCAGCGAGTTCGTCAACAACAAAGAAGCCAGCGTTGTGGCGGGTGCTGGCGTACTCCGGACCAGGATTGCCGAGCCCGACAATCATCCAGGTCATCGACTACTCCGCTGGGGTTTCCTCTGCAACAGGCTCGTCAAACTCGCCAGCGGCAGCGGCGATGCTGATCGCCTCTTCTGCTGCTTCAGCTGCAGCAACAGCAGCAACAATGTCGGCAGCTGCTTCGTCGTTTCGGGCTTGTGCCTCGGTGGCATCAATGATGATGAGATCAACATGCTCGATGTAGCGCTTGACCGGCTCACGCTGGATGTCGCGGGGCTTGGCGATGATGGTCTTGCCATCAAAGCTCACCGAGAAGACCACATGCGACTTGCGAAGCGCGAGATCAAGATCGTGGTTGGGAAGCGCGATGTGCACAAGCTCTGTTCCCTGGCCGTACAGCACGGCAGGAACCAGGCCATCACGACGGAGGCGGCGCGCAGCACCCTTGCCGAAATCTGAACGGGACTGGGCGGTGATGTCTACCTGTAACACGTGAAACTCCTCGATCGATCGTCAGTGCGCCTCGGCAGAGCGCGATTGGGCGCTGACCTTCGTCGATCACGGTGCTGGTTGGGCACCCTCGCCGAGGAGAGCCAAGATCGTATCAGTGAGAAGAGGCAGATTCCGCATCCGGGTTGTCCTCAAACATGCTCGTGACCGAGCCATCGGTGAACACTTCAGTGATGGCTTGAGACAGGATCGGTGCGATCGAAAGCACCTTGAGCTTGGGGAACATCTTCTCTGCAGGAATCGGCAAGGTGTTGGTCACCACAACCTCTGTAATTCTTGATTCCTGAAGACGCTCTCGTGCTGGATCGCTGAGGATTCCGTGGGTGGCTGCCACGATCACTTCGGCTGCACCGTACTCAAAGAGGGTCTCCGCCGCCTTGGCAATTGTGCCGCCGGTATCGATCATGTCGTCCACGATCACGCAGAGGCGATTGCGAACATCGCCCACGACCTCAAGCACCTTGACCTGATTTGGCACATCAGGGTCGCGACGCTTGTGGATGATGGCCAGCGGCGCACCGAGCACGTCAGTCCAGCGCTCGGCCACTCGGACCCGACCTGCATCTGGCGAGACAACCGTGATGCGACTGCGGTCAAACCTGCTGGCCACGTGACGTGCAAGAAGCGGCAGGGAAAAGAGGTGGTCCACGGGACCATCGAAGAAGCCCTGGATCTGAGAGGTGTGCAAGTCCACGGTCATCAAGCGATCTGCGCCAGCAGTCTTGAACAAGTCAGCGATGAGCCGAGCTGAGATGGGCTCGCGACCCCGATGCTTCTTGTCCTGCCGGGCGTATCCGTAGAAGGGCATGATCACCGTGATGCGCTTTGCCGACGCACGCTTCAGTGCGTCAACCATGATCAACTGCTCCATGATCCACTTGTTGATCGGCTCAGTGTGACTTTGCATGATGAAGGCGTCACACCCACGCACCGACTCCTGGAAGCGGACGAAGATCTCGCCATTGGCGAAGTCATAGGCAACTGTCTTGCCCAAAGGGATGCCGAGGTTGTTCGCCACCTCTTCAGCCAGTTCCGGATGTGACCTTCCCGCGAGTAGCACCATGCGCTTTTGGTTAGGAACCACTTGCAGAGTCACCCTTCCTCCTGTGTTGTGTGCGCAGCCTCTGCTGCCTTGGCCGCGGCAGATCCTGGGCGACGGCGAAGCACCCAGTCCAGAACATTGCGTTGCTGACCGCGAGCGATGGCGATCGCGCCCGGGGGTACATCCTCGGTGATGACTGATCCGGCAGCCGTATAGGCACCATCGCCGACCGTCACAGGCGCAACGAGCATTGTGTCGCTGCCGATGCGCACATGCTTGCCCACAACGGTGCGGTGCTTCTCGAGTCCGTCGTAATTGCAGAAGACTGTGGCAGCGCCGATATTGGAGCCTTCGCCGATGTCACCATCGCCGACATAGCTCAGGTGCGGCACCTTGGCGTCATCGCCAAGATTGGAGTTCTTGATCTCCACGAACGCGCCAGCCTTGGTGTGCTTGCCCATGACCGTGCCGGGTCGCAGATACGTGAATGGCCCGACCGCGGAATCAGCTCCGATGACTGCGAGCTGGGCCCAGGTGTGGATGACTGTGGAATTCTCACCAACCTCACAGGACGCCAGCGTGGTGCCGGGCCCAATGCGCGCACCGCGCGAAATAGAAGTCGGACCAGTCATGGTCGTATTCGGCAGGATCGTCACATCGGGTTCGAGCTCGACATCAACATCGAGCCACGTCGTTGCACTGTCAAGAATCGCAACGCCAGCGCGCATCCACTGCTCATTGATCCGATCTCGCATCACAGCTGCCGTTTGCGCAAGTTGATAGCGATCATTGACGCCGAGGATCTCATTGGATTCCTCGCAAAGGCAGGCAGCAACAACTGATGCTTCGGCGCGAAGCATGCCGATGACATCAGTCAGATACTCCTCGCCCTGCGCATTGTCCGTCGTGACGCTGGCAAGCAGTCGAACTAAGTCAGACGGGGCAAAGCAGTACATCCCTGAGTTGACCTCGTCGACGCGCAACTCGGAATCTGACGCATCTTTGTGCTCAACAATTCGCTGAACATCCTGCGCACCATCGCGAATGACCCGGCCATAGCCCGACGGATCCTCCAAGCGAGCGGTCAGGACTGTTGCTCGAGCTGCGGTCTCGGCATGCGTGAGCACCAAGGTCTGCAATGTCGCGCCGGTCAGCAAGGGAGTGTCGCCAGTGAGCACCACAACTGGTGCGTCACTCAGGCTGATGCCACGTTGCTCCAGATCAGCCATCGCAATTCTCACTGCATGCCCGGTGCCTGATTGTGTTTCCTGTACGACGGTAAGTGCCCACGGAGCGATTTCCTCAACGTGAGCAACGACCGCCTCGCGACCATGACCCACGACCACGACCACATGCTCTGGATCGAGTGCGGCTGCGGCTTCGAGCACGTGGCCCAGCAGTGAACGGCCGGCAACCTGGTGCAGAACCTTTGGAGTGGCTGAACGCATGCGCTTGCCCTCGCCTGCGGCGAGGATGACCACAGCTGCGGGACGTGTCACGACTCCGGAGCGTATCTGCTCAGTAGGCGTGCGGACAGGCTGCCTGCAATTCAGTCTGCAGCCGTCCACAAAGTCGCGTACTCATCGATGAGTTGCGCGCAGATTTCTGGGTGTGACAGGGGGACATGATGGTGCGCGTCGGGCACCAGGGTGTATTCAGATCCCTCAGGGGCAAAGCCGAGCAGGTAGGGAACCACCTCGGGCTTGACTACCGCGCTCTGACCAGCATGAACGTAGTGAAATGGCACTGTGAGCCCGGCGATGCTGGCATTGAACAACTCTTCATCAATGACGGGCACGACTTCCTGGTCAAACTTCCATGTCCAACCCTCGTCGATCTGCTTCACGCCATAGCGCGCGATCCTCGCGATGATCTCCGGATCGACATCGTCCTGGGTTGGCATGAGGCGAAAACGAGCCTCCCCATCTTCCCTGCTTGCGTAAATCCGCACCGGAGCCGAGCCGGCAGCAGCAATGGGGCGAAAACGGCCCTCGCCCTCAATAAAGGTGTCCATCAGGATGACGCCGATGGCCCGCTCAGGTCGCTGGGTTGCTGCCATCACCACTGAAGTGCCGCCAAGGCTGTGACCGACGAACAGTGCTCGATCGATCCCTGCGTCATCCAGGACCGCGTTGACCTCTTGACCCCAGGTCTGGATGCTGTAGCTCTCGCGATGCCCACTGTCACCGCTGCCGCTGATGTCCAGTTGGACGACTCGATACTTCTGGGTCAGCAGGGGTTCAACCGCGGCCCACCAGAGGTGATGAGCGCGGAAACCGTGGGTGAGGACGACGGTGATGGGTCCGCCTCCCGTCACGCTGTACCGAATGGGCGCTCCCGCCACGTCGATGACTCGATCAAGCTGATCCACTGCGTTCCTTCCGCTTTGAGACGGATCTGACTGTAGGGCTCCACTGCTGGACGATTGCGCCCACCAAGAAAGACAGTGGTAAATTTTCTACACTCCCCGAGTTGGGGTCCGCTGCATTGTTGGGGGATCAGTGCCAGGCGCCAAGGGAACCAAGGACAACAAGGGCCCAAAGAAGGACAAGGGCAAATCGCCGGGCAAGAAGGACGCGCCGGGCAAGAAGGACGCGAAAGTCTCCGGAGACGCAAAGGCCAAGAAGAAGGCCAAGAAGGACAAGCCCAAATCCGCCAAAGCCAGGGCGCTGCCAGGCCCAGTTCTGTTCCCTGCGGTCGCCCTGCCTGTGGAGCCAGCACTGCCCCAAGTCGAGCCGGCGCCAACGTCTGAAGTCCTCATGGAGCCTGTGGAGGTTGCCCCTCAAGCGCCCGAACCTGCGTTGACCGCACTACAGAACTCCTCAGATCAAACATTTGACTTGGGCACAGCACCGGCGGCATCACAGCCCGCGCGGAGGGGCTTGCGCTCGCGCGAGTATCTGGCACTTGGCATCGCGCTGCTCCTGGTCCTCATCGCCGCCATCTACCTGTTCTCGCGCTCATCCACCGACACAGCGGCAAACCAGACCACGCCTGTGCCCGCCGCCAGCGAATCGGTCGTCACTCCTTCGCCAAGCGAATCTGCCAGCGCAGGCGTGCCCATCGGGGCAGAGCAGATCGCATCACAATTGACCCCCTACGTCTCCAATGACCTCGCGGAAACGGTCACCGTGGACTGCGGTCCTGGCGATGTCACGATCAACGAGGGCCTGATGTGCAGTGTCCTGCGTAGCTCAGACCTGACGCAGTTGGCATCGGCCATCGTGCTGGTCACCGACAGCGCCGGGGCTTTCACGTACACGCTCTCCCTTGTGGACGATGCCAGTGCCAGTGCCACGGCCAAGGCAACGGTGACTCCCAGGGCGAGTCCAAGTGCAACCACGCGCGCGAGCCCGAAGGCAACAGCCACCCCAAAGACAACAACGCGCCCCCGCAGCAGCAGTTCACCTGGGGGCAGCACTCAAGTGGAGACCTTTGTGGTGCCGAACATCAAGGGCTTGACCGTGCAGGAGGCACAGGACCTGCTGGAGTCTCAAGACAGCTTCCTGCTGGACAAAAAGGATGCCAGCGGCCAGAACCGCACTCAGGCCGTCGATGGCAATTGGAAGGTGTGCAGCCAGTCGGCAGTGGCGGGAACACTCTTGTCGATCCTGGATTTCGTGACGCTGTCTGCGGTCAAGCCCGACGAGACC
>JAUSQD010000113.1 GCA_030652695.1 Actinomycetota bacterium | reverse complement strand
TAGGGCGTGGGGGCGCTGGACACCTCCTCACTGTACCGGCGGTCCATGCAGGTTGACGCAAATGTTGACACCGACTACTTTCGAGTCTCCACCACCGAAGGGCAACTCCTGATGACCACTCGTGCACTTGGCTCCACCGGCGTCCACGTCTCACCTCTGTGCCTGGGCGCCATGATGTTTGGCCGCTGGGGTGAGCCCGACCACGACACCTGCGTGTCGATCATTCACAAGGCTCTGGACAGTGGCATCAACTTCATCGACACCGCTGACATGTACTCCTTCGGTGAGTCCGAGACCATCCTCGGCAAGGCGCTCATCGGCAAGCGCGATGACGTCGTGCTCGCGACCAAATTCCACAATCCGATGCACCGCACCGACCTGTTGCAGCGTGGCAACTCACGTCGCTGGATCATGAAAGAGGTCGAGGCCTCGCTGAAGCGACTGCAGACCGACTGGATCGACCTGTACCAGGTGCACCGCCCCGAGCCCGGCACTGATTTCGAGGAGACACTTCGCGCACTGGATGACCTGGTGCATCAGGGCAAGATCCGCTACATCGGCACCTCCACCTACCCCGCCACCGAAATCGTTGAAGGCCAGTGGCTGGCTGATCGCAAGAACCTCAACCGGGTGGTGTCCGAGCAGCCGCCGTACTCGATTTTCGTGCGCGGCATTGAACGCGATGTCCTGCCCACCGCTCAGAAGTACGGCATGGGCACCCTCACCTGGAGCCCACTTGCCACCGGATGGTTGAGCGGTCGCTATAGCCTTGACGGCTCCACCAACTCCACCAGTGCCGGCATTCGCAAGTCCACCGGCGCCCTTGATCCATCGCTGCCGGAGAACCGCGCGAAGCTGGTCGCGGCCGACGCACTGGGCAAGCTCGCAGCCGATGCCGGACTCACCCTTCCGCAGATGGCCATCGCCTTCGTGCTTGAGCATCCAGGTGTCACGTCAGCCATCATCGGACCGCGCACGATGGAGCAGCTGGAAACTCAGCTCGGCGCGGATGAGATCCAGTTGAGCCAGGAGGTGCTCGATCAGATCGATCAGATCGTGGCTCCGGGCACGATTCTGGATGGCATGGATGCCGGCTGGGCACTGCCAGCGATGGCCCCAGCTGCTCGTCGTCGCAGCCTGGCCTGAACAGCACAACGCAGCACCGCCGAGCGCACGAGCGAAGGAGCAACCCGATGGAACAGCGCATTCTTGGCACACAGGGACTGAAGGCCAATGCCATTGGCCTTGGCACCATGGGGATGACGATGGCCTACGGGCCAAGCGATGAAGCCGAAAGCATTGCCACGATCCATCGTGCTTTCGAACTCGGTGTGGACTTCTTCGACACGGCCGAGCTCTACGGTCGCGGCACAGGCACCAACGAAATCCTGCTCGGCAAGGCTGTTGCCGGATTTCGAGATCAGGTGGTGCTGTGCACCAAATTCGGATTCGACTTCAGCACCGGGAAGATGGGCGGCGTCAACAGTCGTCCCGAGAACATCCGCACGGTCACA
>JAUSQD010000108.1 GCA_030652695.1 Actinomycetota bacterium | reverse complement strand
TGTGAGCCGATCTTGCGGGCAATCTCATGGGCAGCATCGGCAGTGCTTGCTACTTCACCCTGGGTCGTGGGAACGTCATGGGATTCGAACAGCTGCTTTGCTTGGTACTCGTACAGGTCCACGCAGGACTCCTTTTGCGATACGACGCGATGGCAGTGCGGAAATCGGCGAATGTCAGCCGAGCGGGCCGAGCCTACTCAATCCATGAGGGGCCTCGCGCCCGGATGCCTGTGATCTTGAACCCACTCGCCATCGCATATCGCGACAAACCCCCCGCCCCTTGTCATCGGGCGGGGGGTTACGCAGTGCTACCTGAGAACTCGGCTACCGGAGAACTCGCAACTGCTGAACGCCTTGGCTCGAGCCCTGGCCATCGCTGCGGTGGCCATGCGGCTCCATCGTCAGATCCTCAACCAGGTAGTTCATCAACTGCACTCTCTTGCAAACCCACTTCACTGAATCGCGGACATGCGCGGCCTGAGCGCACTCCCCCGCGAACATCGCTACGTGCTTGCGCGTAGCGTCGATTGCCTCCAAGGCCTGGTCGCCCATGGCATCCAGAGCCGTGGCCTGCTCGCGCACCCATGGATTTCGCTCGCCCAGATCCCTGCCAAGATCGGCAAGATTTGAGCAGAGAATCTCCTCGGCGAGCACGTCCAAGGCCTTGGCCAGACGAACCCACCAGATGGCCTTTTGCAGGTATTCGTGCGAACACATCGAGAGTTCGTAGATCTCACGGGAGTCGATCAGCCTTCTGTTCGTCGTCATGTCACTTGCCTGGCTCATGATTGCTCCCTCGGCTTCAGCGGCTTTTGTTCGTGGATTCAAGATCTCACTCACAGGTCCGCTGCACGATGACGAGGACGTGACAGCTATGTCCCAGAATGCTTCGCAAACCAGGCCGAATGTCGCAGGTCTGTCGCATTGCCCTGGAGTCGCGCTCAAGCCGACGAGAACTCGGCCTGCGGGGTTTAATGGGCTATGACTCGATCAATCATGGTGGTGGAGGACGACCCGGCAATCCGGATGGTGCTCAACGCTCATCTGAAGGATGAGGGGCATCTGGTGATCGAATGCCCCACAGCCGAGCAGGCTCTGGTGATCCTGGTCGACGAGCAGCCCGATGTGATCCTGGTGGATCTGCGCCTGCCGGGCATCAATGGACTGGATCTGGTCCGAAGTGTGCGAGCTCGGAGCGAAGTGCCGATCATCATCGTCACGGCCCAGACCGACAGTCATGACGTTGTGGCCGGGATGGAGGCCGGCGCCGATGACTACGTCACCAAGCCCTTTGTGGCCAAGGAATTGATGGCCCGCATCCGCCGACAGTTGCGGCGGGGCGAGCCGCGCAGCGCTGCGGCACCGATTCTGCAGTGCGGACCACTGGAACTTCGACCAGCAACTGGGCAGGCGCTGCTTGAATCAAAGCCGCTGAACCTGTCGCGGATCGAGTTCGACGTGCTTGCCGAACTCATGAGTGCCGGTGGCAAGGTGCTGAGCCGCGATGAGCTGCTCCGTGATGTCTGGGGCTACGGCAGCATGGGCGATGGCCGCATCGTGGACAGCCTGATCTATCGCCTGCGCGGCAAGATCGAGAAGGATGCTGCCAATCCACAACTGCTGCACACGGTTCGTGGCTTCGGATACCGGATGGACGCCACGCAGTGAATTGGAGCCGGGGCGAGCGATGAAACTGGGGCTGCGCACCAGAGTCGCCGTCGCTCTTGCGCTGGTGTCACTGGCTGTTGCAGGTGTGGTGGCAATCGGCA
Organism: Actinomycetota bacterium; assembly: GCA_030652695.1. GTDB lineage: Bacteria > Actinomycetota > Actinomycetes > S36-B12 > S36-B12 > UBA11398. The sequence goes on along the minus strand of JAUSQD010000108.1, from coordinate 4,094 downwards.
CCTACGGATTCGCGAGCTGGTACTTGCTGGATCAACGGCAAACTGCAGCCCTGACCCGTGCCGTGCTGGACGCTCGCGCGGTCAACTCAGCGCTGGACGGCGGCACCTCGCCGACGGCGGCTCTTGAGCTCGTGCCTTCGGTAGGCACCTCGCAGCCCATGATCAACACCAGCGATGGGTGGCACACGGCTTCCATTGGCCTGCCGCCCAGTGTGTTCCCGGCGAACTTCCTCAGCCTCGCCGCCGATCAAGGTGCGCAGCAGCGCATTGAAGTTGGTGGAGATCCGTATTACGTCGTGGGAGTGCCGCTGACCAGCGGCACCTATGTCGAGGTGTTCCCACTGCGCGAGCTTCAACAGAATCTGAACCTCGCGGCAACCGGACTGATCATGATGAGTCTGGTGGCGGCCACCCTGGGAGCGGTGGTGGGCGCAACGACTGCGAGTCGGATTCTGGTGCCGGTGCGACGCCTGGGTTCTGGAGCCCAGCGCATCGCGGGCGGCGAGTTGGGGGCGCGCATCGACTTGAACGGCGATGCCGATCTGGATCCGATCGCGGACTCCTTCAATGCGATGGCTGAAGCAGTGCAGCAGCGCATCGCACGCGAGCGGCGCTTCACTGCCAATGTCAGTCATGAGCTGCGCTCACCGGTCACGTCGATCGTTGGCACGGCGGAAGTCTTGGAGCGCCATGCAGATCACCTGACTGCTGAGGATTCGCCGATGATTGCCGTGCTCGGCGAACAAGCGCGCAAGTTGTCCCAGACCCTGCGTGACCTGATGGAGATCAGCAGGCTTGACGGCGGGGATCCGCTCGTCCTTGAGTACCGAGATCTGACTTCACTGTGTCGTGATGTTGCATTCAGTCGAGGTGTCGATCCGGATCTCGTTTCGGGTGGTCCCAGTTGGACCTTCACCGATGGCCGTCGCGTAGAACGCATTGTGGGCAACCTGCTTGAGAATGCCCAGCGACATGCAGGCGGACCTACTGAGATATTGGTCGTCACTTCCGGGCCGATGGTCGATATCTGTGTCGGTGACGCCGGGCCAGGGGTTGCCCCAGCCGATCGCGCGCGCCTATTCGAGCCCTTTGCTCGAGGCGAGGGCTCGGAGAGCACGACTGGCTCTGGCTTGGGTTTGGCGATTGCGCTGGAGCAGGCAAAGGCTTTGGGAGGCGACATCAGTCTGCACGAATCAGGTGATGGCGGGGCGAGATTCATCGTGCACCTGCCCCTACGACTGGAGTTGCCATGACCGTTGCCCGTGCAGGGTTCGGCCTTGCCTGTGCTGGGCTCCTACTCCTGACAGCGGCCTGTGGTGTGCAGATTCAAGATGCCGCCGAACCGCTGCCTTCCGGAGCCATCCCCGGACTGATCGGCACCACGGCACCAAACCCCGACAGCTCACTTGCGACGCGGCAGGGATTGTGGTTCATCAAGGATGGCGGACTGGTGCCGGTGACAGCCGATTTCCCCACGCCCACAACAGCAGCAGACGTGCTCAACTACCTGGTGGCCGGTCCGACTGCCCTGCAGCTGACCGATGGACTTCGCACCATTGCCAAGGAGCCACTGACCCTTGAACCCATGATTTCGCTGATCACAGCCGATGCTCCGGGCAGCGCGACGCCGGCATCAATGGGCGCAACCGTCAAGGTTGGTCAGGCCTTCTCTTCGCTGCCCGCTGCAGATCAGCTGCTGCTGCTGGGTCAGGTCGTGCTGAGTCTCAGCGACGCCGGCTGGAAGAACGTGCAGTTCCTGGATGCAGCAGGCTCGCAGCTGTCGATTCCGCTGCCGGGTGGGCGAGTGCTGCTGGGCAATGCCAGGAAGGCTGACTTTGCGTCGCTGGTGCTGTGAGGTCTCTGGCTAGAGTTTGCCCATGACTCAAGCAGCAGTGATTGCCGAGGGCTTGGTCAAGGAATTCGGTTCAGTCAAGGCACTCAATGGCATCGATCTGACCGTTGAACGCGGGCAGGTTGTGGGCCTGCTTGGTCCCAATGGTGCTGGCAAGACCACTGCGGTGCGCATCCTTTCCACTCTGCTGACTCCCACCGCTGGCCGAGCGATGATCGCTGGCTATGACGTGGTCAAGCAGCCAGAACAGGTGCGCAAGGCCATTGGCCTGACCGGTCAGGCGGCCGCTGTCAATGAATACCTCACCGGCCGTGAGAACTTGATGATGTTCGGTGCGCTCTACCACTTGCCCAAGACGTATGTGAAGGAGCGCACCGACTACCTGTTGGAGTCCTTCGAGCTCACCGAGGCAGCCAATCGGCCTGCCAAGACCTACTCCGGCGGCATGCGTCGCCGACTGGATCTTGCGTCAAGCCTGATCGCCCAACCCTCGATTCTGTTTCTGGATGAACCGACCACCGGACTTGATCCGCGATCACGACTGGGCATGTGGGATGTCATCAATGACCTCGTCGCCAATGGCACAACCGTGCTGCTCACCACCCAGTATCTGGAAGAGGCCGACCAACTGGCCCAGCAGATCGTGGTGATTGACCACGGTCTGGTGATTGCCAAGGGCACTGCAGAGGAGTTGAAGGATCAGATCGGCGGTGATCGCATCGAGATCTCGATCGTTGATCCTTCGCGGGTCAATGAAGCCGTTGATGCCATTCGGGCTGTGGCCAGTGGTGAGCCATTGGTGGAAGAACTGAAGATCTCAGCGCCAGTCTCTGGCGGTTCAACAGTGCTGGTCGAGGCTGTGCGCGCACTTGACTCTCAAGGAGTTGAAGTCAGCGATCTCGTGTTGCGCAGGCCAACCCTGGATGACGTGTTTCTTCATCTCACTGGGCACGTTGCCGAGGAAGACAAGCCAGCAGAGAAGCCCAAGCGCGGGAGGTCACGTTCATGACAAGCGTTATTCCCACTCGCAAGCGGCCACTGCTTGGCTGGAACATCACCGATGGCGCGGCGGTCTCGCGCTATGACCTGGTGCAGACCCTGCGCGTGCCCGAGCTCATGTTCTTCTCGATCGTGCAGCCGATCATGTTCGTGCTGCTGTTCGCCTATGTCTTTGGCGGCGCCATCCCGATCCCAGGGGCCGGTGAGCCCTCGGAGAGCTCATCAGAGATCTACCGCAACTACCTGATGCCGGGCATCTTCGGCCAGACCGTTGCGTTTGCCGCTGCAGCGAGCACTGTTGGCATGGCCGAGGCGATGTCCACGGGCTTGATCGATCGCTTCCGCTCGCTGCCGATGGCCAATGGCGCTGTGCTCATCGGACGCACCTTCGCCGATGCCACGCGCCAGATTCTGGTGCTTGCCGTGCTGAGCCTGACCGGGCTCCTGGTCGGCTGGCGGATCACCGGCGGCTTCTGGAACGCGGTGCTTGCCTATCTCTTGCTGCTGCTGTTTGCGTACACGGTCTCGTGGATCGGGGCGAGCATCGGCTTGGTGATGCCCAATGTCGAAACTGCCAGCACCGCAGGCCTGGTCTGGCTGTTCCCGGTCACCTTCATCTCCAACGCCTTTGTTCCGCTGAGTTCACTGCCCACCTTCCTGCAGGCCGTGGCGGCCTTCAATCCGGTGTCCACTGTTGTGCTGTCTGCTCGTGAACTGTTCGGCAACCCGACCGGAATCCAGCCGGACTACTGGCCGCTGCAGAACCCGATCCTGTACACGATCATCTCCTGCGCGGTGCTCATCGCGGTGTTCTCCACGATCTCCATTCGCAAGTACTCCAAGACGACTTCGCGCTAGTCCCACTGCTCTGCGCTTAGGCTTTCAACGTGGAGCCTGCCGATCAGCGAGCACAACGCGACGCCTCGGCGCTCGTATTCTCCCCAAGCGATGTCGACAGTGTGGTGCTCACCGCCCTAGAGCGCCGCACCTTTCGCCAGCAGACCGCCAAGCACGAAGCCCCCTGGATCGCGGCTTCTGTAGCCGCCGTCTCATTCGGCATCGCCACCCTGAATTCGGTGCTCAGCACCGGCACAGGCACCGGCACCACTTTCAAGGACAACATTCCTGTCTTCATTGCGGCTTTGCTGCTGGCCATTGCCTCGCCATTGATTGGCCGATCATGGGTGCCCGCCGCCGCAGTCCCCTGGATCAGTGCCGGTCTGGCGGTGGTGATCGTGCTGGC
>JAUSQD010000146.1 GCA_030652695.1 Actinomycetota bacterium | reverse complement strand
CCGCAAGGTCTCCACGCAAAGTCTCAATCATCATGCCCTGGCTTGGCGCGACCGTACGAAGACGAGCCAGCTCCTCGCGAGCAATTGCTCCAGCATTGGCGTGGGGCAGAAGTCCGGTCTCATCGAGCACTGCCTGGCACGCGGCGACCAGGTAATCGATGGTGGACGAATAGCCGTGCTGATCAAGCCATGCCCTAGCCACTGCGTAGCGCTCCTCCGGCGCCTCTCCCAGCGTGAAGAGTGCCTCATGACAGCCAATCTCCGCTCCAGCCCTGGCGATCTCCACGACCTCATCCAGAGTCAGGTACGGAGCAACATGGGCCGGAGACTGAGCAAAGGTGCAATAGCCGCAACGGTCGCGACACAGAGTCGTCAGCGGAATGAAGACTTTCGGTGAGTACGTGACGCTCGTTGAAGCCGGCATGGAAGTCCTAGTCATGGATCGCCGATGGTGGATGAACAAAGCCCTCCGGCTCAATCTGCAGTGTTGAATGCGCGATGTTGAAGTGACCGACGAGACATGACTGCAAGTCGTTCAACAAGACGCCAGTGTCGCAGGCGGGTTCTTGGGTGCGGACCACCACATGAGCACTCATGACCTCCTTGCCAGACGTAATGGTCCAAGCATGCATGTCATGGACATCAATGACGTTGGGTTGACCAAGCAAGTGCGTGCGCACCTCGCTCAAGTCCAATGAACGCGGTGTCGTCTCCAACAGGATGTCCAGAGTCTCCTTCAGCAGCAGCCACGCTCTCGGCAGGATCATCAACGCGACGGCAATTGATGCCAATGGATCGATTCGGTCCCACCCCGTGAGCCAAATGCCGAGCGCTGCGACGATGACAGCGATCGACCCGAGCAGATCCCCCATCAGTTCCAGATAGGCACCCTTGAGATTGAGGCTCTGCTTGGCTCCGCCGCTCAGAAGACGCATGCCGATGATGTTTGCGACAAGACCGACCGTGGCGAACACCAACATGAGCGGACCATCGATCGCTGACGGTTCCTGCCAACGCTGCCAGGCTTCGTAGGTAATCCAAGCAGCGACCAGGAACAGCAAGAGCGAGTTCGCCGCAGCCGCCAGAATCTCCATGCGCTGCAAGCCAAATGTGCGCTGCAAAGTTGTGGGACGCGCTGCCAGAGTCAACGCGATCAATGAGATCAGCAGACCGGTGACATCGGTCAGCATGTGCCCGGCATCGGCGAGCAGCGCGAGGGAGCCCGAGATGAGCCCGCCGACGATGGAGACAACGAGCACGCTCGCAGAGAGCATCAAGGCGTACACAAGCCGGCGTCGAAGTTGATCCGCTGACATCTCCTGCGCGCCTGCGGCGTGATGATGTGCGGTCACGCCAGAAGTATGGCGCAGAGCGGACAGAAGGGTCGTGGCTGTCGACATGGATCAGGAGAAGCTGAGGCTCCGCTTGGAAAGCCCCCAGAAGTAGCCATCGATCTCAGTTTGCGCAGCCTGCGGAGAGTCAGCTGCACCCAGAGTCACGAACAGGGGCACAAAGTGCTCCACTGTCGGGTGGGCATACGGCAACCCCGGGGCCTGTTGCAGATAGTTGATCAGAACATCCAGATCACCTGAATGCAGGGCGGTCTGAACCCAGAGATCAAAATCCGAAGACCATGACGGCACTGACCCGCTGATCATGGCGGCGTCCAGATAGGGCAGCCCGTGCGTCATGAATCCGGAGCCGATGATGAGCACACCCTCGGCGCGCAGCGCTTTCAGCCGCTCCCCCACCTTCAGCAGAAGTGCCGGATCATGGGTGGGCAGGCTGACCTGCACCACCGGAACATCGGCAAGGGGATACATCACCTTGAGCGGAACCCAGGTGCCGTGATCGATGCCTCGATTGCTCTGTCGCACTGGACCCAAGCCTGCGAGCTCGGCGGTCACGCGAACTGACAAAGCCGAGGCATCCGGAGTTCGGTACTGCATCGAATAGAAGCGAGGGTGAAATCCGCCAAAGTCGTAGACCAGCGGAATGTCGGGTCCGGCAGCCGTCACAGCAATGGGTCGCGCCTCCCAGTGCGCACTCACGCTGATGATGCCTTTGGGTTTTGGCATGCGAAGGGCCCACTGGTGCAACTCCCGCATCCACTGCGCATTGTCAAACAATGGAGGCGCGCCATGACTCACATAGATCGCCGGCATGAGGCCCTGGGCCCAATGTGGCTGGGCCGAGCTCGCAATCAAGGCATCCCCCTCGAACAGGTCGAATGCCGCTCCACCTTCGCTTGCCATGACGCCTCCCGCAATACTTTCGATAACCCATCCAACACCGGGGCTCTCCACTATGTTCCATGAGAACGCCGCGCTCGAAGTGGGCGAAATGAGAGGAATTCATGGAAGACGAGGGCGCCCCGGGCTGGCAGCGCAATAACTACGCTTCCATGTTCGCGGTCTTCCTGCTGTGCATCACCTTCTCCTTCACCATCCCCTTCCTTCCGCTGTATCTCCAAGAGCTGGATCCGAGTCTGACCGGACCAGAAGCGGCTCTGTGGGCTGGCATTGCCACCGCACTGGGTGGAGTCGGCTCATTTGTCTCCGGCCCGATCTGGGGCATGCTCGGTGACCGCTACGGACGCAAGCCCATGCTCATCCGCGCCTGCTTCGGCGGCGCAATCGGCCTGACCTTCTTCGGCTTTGCCACCAGCATCTGGCAGGTGGTGGCCATCCGAACCTTCATCGGCGTGATGGCAGGGGCTCCAGCCGCTGCAATGGCGCTCATTGCTGCCGGTACGCCAGCCAAGCGACTCCCGAAGGCACTTGGCCAATTCCAGGGCGCCACTTTGGGCGGCATCGCGCTTGGCCCAGTGATCGCTGCGGTGTTCATCGCTGGCTTTGGCTACCGACCGACATTCGTGGTGGCCGGCATCCTGATGTTCTCCGGCGCGCTCGTGACCGTCTTCATGATCAAGGAGCCAGTACGAGCCCTGGCCGCCAAGCCAGGGTCTGGGAGCAAGGGTCTTCGGACTGTGCTGAACTCACCACTGGCCTGGGCCGCACTCATGCTGGTGCTCCTGCTGAGCTTCTCCGCACCCATGGTTCAACCAGTGTTGCCAACATACGTGCTCGAGCTCCTGCCGGCAGGCGTCAATGGCACCGTCATCATCGGCTGGATCTTCTTTGGGATGTCAGCGGCCAGCGCAGTCGCTGCCGTATATGCGGGACGATTGATCTCACGCGCGGGCCATCAACGCATCCTGCTGATCTCCGCGGTTGGCATCGCCGTCTTCTTGATTCCGATGGCCTTTGTCAACACCGTGATCGCGCTCGCACTGTTCGCCATCTGCATGTCGCTGTTCCAGGGCCTGCTCACCACGAGCGCAGTCTCACTGCTGCCCACAGTGGTGACCGCGGCGGCGCTGAGCTCGATGTTCGGCCTCTACCAAAGCGTGCAGGCGCTTTCCTCCCAGCTCGGCCCAGCCCTTGGTGGCGTCATCGCAGTGCAATATGGGTACCAGGCGGTATTCCTGATCGCGGCGGGCGCCTTGCTGCTGCTTGGACTGCCGATGTTTCTGGTGTTCAAGAAGGTGGCAGCCAAATACACCGTGGATGCTGAGCCGCAGGATATCCATCAGATCGAGCCTGAGCTTGCACCAGAAGCCGATCCTCAGATCGAGAAGTCGGTGGACTCCCAGACACCATCCACTGGTCGATAGATGCCAGCAGGCGCTGCCTGCCCGTTGACTTCCGTCTCCAGGTTCTGCACTCGCGTCAGCAGATCCTGCACTGCGCTTCCCACCGGATCTGGGGCATTGCGATCCTGAGCATCGAAACTTGGTCGCGCGGTATGCACACCCGCTCGGGCCACAACCTGTCCTGGGACACCAACGACAACGGAGTCCGGATCAACTGAACGCACCAGCACCGCATTGGCACCAATGCGCGAATCACTTCCCACCTCGATATCGCCGAGAATTTTGGCGCCGGCACCAATGGTGACTCGGTCTCCGACCGTCGGATGGCGCTTACCAGAGTTCAAGCTGGTGCCTCCAAGTGTGACACCGTGGTAGATGGTCACATCTGAGCCGACGATCGCTGTCTCGCCGATGACTACGCCTGCACCGTGGTCGATGAACACGCGAGGACCAAGAGTTGCGCCAGGATGGATCTCCACTCCTGTGACGGCGCGAGCGACTTGTGAGACTGCACGCGCCGGCAAGTATGCGCCGCAGTTCCAGAGCTGATTGCTGACTCGGTGGGCCCACACCGCGTGAACGCCGGGATAGAGCAATGCCACCTCGAGCGCCGAACGAGCAGCGGGATCCCGATCGAGCACCGATTGAACATCCTCGCGAGCTTGTTCAAGGAATGCTCTGATTCCCTGGGAAAGGCGCAGCACTTGGAGCGTCAGTCGCCAAGCCCGGCGAAGAGCGCCGTCGACAGGTAGCGCTCGCCAAAGGAGGGAATGATGACGACGATCAGCTTGCCAGCATTTTCAGGACGCTTGGCGACTTCGGCCGCGGCCCAAAGCGCAGCGCCTGAAGAAATGCCGACCAGGAGGCCCTCCTCCGTCGCAGCTCGGCGTGCAGTGGACATGGCGTCTTCGGCCTGAACCTGCACAACTTCGTCGTACACCTCGGTGTCCAAGATGTCCGGGATGAAGCCGGCACCGATACCTTGAATCGGATGGGGGCCCTTGGCTCCACCAGACAGCACGGGCGAAGCCGCAGGCTCCACTGCGATCACCTGTACGCCCGGCCGACGCTCCTTGAGCACCTGCCCAACACCGGTGATCGTTCCGCCTGTGCCGACGCCAGAGATCAAGATGTCAACGAGGCCATCAGTGTCATTCCAGATTTCCTCGGCTGTGGTGAGGCGATGAACCTCGGGGTTGGCAGGGTTCTGGAACTGCTGAGGCATGAAGTACTTCGGATCGGAGTCGGCCAGCTCCTTGGCACGTGCAATTGCGCCGCCCATGCCTTCAGGGCCAGGAGTAAGGATCAACTCGGCACCGTAGCCGCGCAGGAGCATTCTGCGTTCAATGCTCATCGTCTCTGGCATCGTCAACACGATCTTGATCCCGCGCGCAGCACACACCATCGCCAGAGCAATACCCGTGTTGCCACTTGTGGGCTCAACAACGACGGTGTCTGGTCCGATGAGCCCGGCTGCTTGAGCCGCGTCGATCATGGAAAGGCCGATCCGGTCCTTCACAGAGTTCGCTGGATTGAAGAATTCCAACTTCGCTGCAACCGTGGCATCAGCGCCATCAGTGATGTTCCTGATCTTCACCAGTGGGGTGTTGCCGATCAATTCTGTAATGTCATTGGCGATACGCATGCCCAAATAATGCACGCATTGCATCTCGTATGACAGCGGACCCCAAGAACTCGGCAGAAATCAGAGCAGACGACCATAATTGTCGACATGACTGAGCTCAGCGATCTGGCATTGAGTACCCACGTCCGTAATGAGTCCGTCGCTGAGAGAGTTGAAGCTGGCAAGCGGGCGCGCAAGGAGCATCCACGCAGCACGATGGGCAACTGGGAACCAGCGTCCAACAGAACCAACCCTATTTCGATGCTGGCAGACCAGGAATCGGTGCGAGTCCAGGAGCTCATCCCCATCCGACATGCGCGCATGGCAGTCAGTCCCTTTACCTTTTACCGCGGAACAGCAGCGGTGATGGCCCACGACCTGGGCAACTACCCAAACTCAGGGTTGGCCACGCAACTGTGCGGCGATGCCCACCTGTCCAACTTCGGCGTCTTCGCCAGTCCTGATCGATCGGTCATCTTCGACATCAATGACTTCGACGAGACCCACCCTGGCGCGTTCGACTGGGATGTGGCCCGCATGGTCGCGTCGTTCTACATCGCCGCCACAGACAACCAGTACAGCCCAGCGGATCGGCGGACTGCCACCCTGACCGCGGCAACCTCCTATCGGATGGCGATGGCGCAGTACGCGGGCATGAATGACCTGGATGTCTGGTACTCCCGCATTGATGCGGAGTTTCTACTGAATCTGGCACAGACCCAGGGCGGCAACAAGGCCGCGAAGAACATGGATCGGAATCTGGCCAAAGCCCGAAGCCGTGATCGCTGGTCGGCAATCAACAAACTCACAGTCGAAGTCGACGGGCTCCGCCAATTTGTCGACGAGCCTCCACTGCTTACTCGCATGCAGATGAATGGCGCGACTTGGGAAGTGATCGAGGGAATCTTCGAGCAATACCGGCTGACCTTGAATGACGACAGGCGCGAACTCCTGCGCAGATACCGCATCATCGACTTCGCCCACAAGGTCGTCGGTGTTGGCAGCGTTGGTCTTCGCGCCTTTGTGGTGCTCCTTCAGGGACGCGACCCTGAGGATCTGCTTGTGCTGCAGGTCAAGGAGGCAGTCAGCAGCGTCCTTGAGCCGTACACCGCCCCCACGCTCTTTCCGGATCAGGGACATCGGGTCGTGAGTGGCCAGCGCTTGATGCAGGCAGCCAGCGATGCCTTTCTCGGTTGGCTCGTTGGCCCCGCCGGACGACACTTCTATGTGCGTCAGTTGCGCGACATGAAGTGGTCACCTGAAATCGCCTCACTGAGTCCTCGCGGCCTCTCAGGCCTGGCTCAAATCTGTGGCAAGACCCTTGCCCGAGCCCATGCACGCACTGGAGACTCAATCAAGATCGCTTCGTACTTGGGCACCAGCGATGTCTTTGATGAATCCATGTTCTCCTTCTCTGAGCGCTACGCAGCTCAGGTCGATGCAGATTTCACGGCATTCAGGAACGCTCTGGAAGACGGGACGATGGCCAATTCATCCGACGAGAACGCATCAATTCTGCAGAGCCTCATGAACGAGACCAACGAGTGGCCCGACAGAATTGCCGCGGCCGCGAACGTCACGCAACCCCAGGTTTGATCTCCGAACTCCCTGGCTGTACACGCGGAATCCGCGAGGTGAATACCAAGGAGACCAAGGCGAGGATGGCCAGCACCCCTAGCGCCGCATCCAAGCCCTGCACTCGTGCTTCCTGATTTTCCATCACGACGGCTTCAGTCACCTCAGGGCTGGCACCAGCATCATTCATGGCAGTTGCCAAGGCTGTGTCAGAAAGGAATGGCACCCCACTCGCCAGTTCGATACCCGCCTGTTGCTGAACACTCTCTGGCACTTGATCATTGGACTGAATGCCCGTGATGAGCGAGCTCGTCAGCACTGCGATGAGCATCGAACCAGCGAGGGCAGTACCCAGCGAAGCCCCAAGATTCGTGGCGGTATTTTGCAAACCGCCAACCTCTCCACTGCGTTCATCTGAAACTGCTGAAACTGTCACGCTGCCCAACTGTGAAGCCAAGGCGCCCATGCCCAGGCCAAGGAAGGCCAGCGGCACTGCAACCACCGCAGCCGTGGAATCGATGTCGATGCCCGACAGGAGCGCGAGTATGCCCAGGAGCATCAGGAAGACTCCGATGCGCACCACCAGTCGCGGTGAGGCCTGAGGCCAGACCTTGGGGATCGCCACTGCTGCAAGCAACAGGGAAATGGACAGCGGCATCAGGCGAACGCCGGTGTCGATCGCCGAGAGTTCCAGCACCACAGACAGGAAGAGCGGAATGATGAAAAACACTCCTGACTGCAAGAGGAACTGAAAGAAGAACATGATGAGTCCGCCATTGAGGTGGCGCGAAGCGAAGATGTCGGCTCGCACAAGTGGCTCCTTGTCGGCCGCCAATACCCGTTCCTCCCATTGGAAGAACACCCACACGATGAAGGAGCCCGTGATGATCAGCCAAAAGCTCGGGGAGAGTCCGAGTACTTCCGGTCCACCTGGCTTCGGATTGATCCAGCCCCACTCGCTGGTGCGCAGTACTCCGTAGACCGCCAGGCCAAGACCGGCCACCGACAGCAGGGTGCCGACATAGTCCAGTGGCTTCTTAGACACCACAGGAACATCAGCGATGCGGCGTGACAGCAGGAGAATGATCGCGACGATGATGCTCTCACTGAAGAACACCAATCGCCAGGAGAAGTACGTTGTCGCGGCTCCTCCGATGAGCGGTCCAAGAGCAACTGCGATGGCTCCAGCTGCGGCAATCAGTCCGTAGGCGCGAGGTCGCTCCTTTGCGGCGAAGTTGCTGGCCACGAGCGCGACGATTGCAGGCATGATCAGCGCCGCACCGATCCCTTCGAGCAGCGACCAGCCAATCAACAGGGTGGTCAGATTCTGTGCCAAGCCAGTGATGAATGAGCCGATCGCATAGATGACGCAGCCGATCGCAAATGCGCGTCGGCGCCCGATGTTGCTGCCGATCTTTCCGCCCGTGATCATCAGGGTTGCCATCACAAGTGTGTACATCGTGATGGCGGTCTGTATGCCTGTAATGGGAGTGTTGAGATCACTCGCAACCGTTGCCATTGAGACATTCATGACTGAGCTGTCAAGGGTCATCAGGAACTGGCCAGCACCGAGAGTCAGCAGCACCAACCCAGAAGCCGCACCAACGGCCGCGCTGCGAGTTGACATGCTCTCCCCCTGTCCTGACGAATCAAGGTGCACCCTATTGAACATGCGTGAGTCGAAGGGCTCTTGAACACGAACTACTCGTAGAGTCGCGGACGTGACTCAGGAGCCCGGAACGCAGCGCGAGTTGGGTGAGCGTCGATTGCCGATGGTGCTCGCAGTTGTCGCGGTTGGCGGACTTGTACTGATCGTCCCCGAAGAGTTCCGGCTCTCAAATGTCCTGCACTATGCGTATTGCCTGTTGCTCGTAGTGATGCTCGTGGTGTTGATCATCGGTGACCCGGGTCGCATTGACAAAGACCAACGCTGGCTGCGCATTGTCAGCGGCGCGCTCATTGCTTTGATCACGGTGCTCACTGTGCTGTCCGCAGGCCGTCTCGTGCTTGGGATCCTGCAGGAAGCAGCGTTCGCAACTCCAGCCCAATTGCTCATCATTGGCGGCTCGATCTGGACGATCAATGTGATCGCCTTCGCCCTTTGGTACTGGCACCTTGACTCTGGAGGTCCGGCTGCGCGGGCGCGAGCTGAACTCACCACCCAGCCAGCCTTCATCTTCCCTGAACAGGGCATCCCAAGTCTGGTCGCACAGGGTTGGTACCCAAAGTTTGTCGACTACTTGGCCCTGTCCTTCAACACCGCACTCGCATTCAGCCCAACCGACGTGGCCGCCATTCGCCACTGGCCAAAACTGTGCATGATCCTTGAGTCATTGATTTCCTTGATCTTGGTTGCCCTCGTGCTCGCAAGGGCCGTCAACGTTCTTTAGCCAATAGAGTGACGAGCATGAGTTCTGCTCATCACGAGGATCACGGTCACGATCATGGATCCTCCTTGCTCGGCAGGATCCGCGGGATCTTCGTCAGCCACAGTCACGACTCTGCCGATTCATTCGACAGCGCGCTTGAATCAAGCGCTGCTGGCATTCGAGCAGTCAAGCTCAGTCTTCTGGTACTGATCGTCACCTCGCTCATTCAGGCATTCGTCGTTGTGCTGACCAGTTCGGTCGCATTGTTGGCTGACACCATCCACAATCTTTCTGACGCGCTCACTGCCATCCCGCTGTGGATCGCCTTTTCACTGAGTCGCCGACCGGCAACCCGCAGATACACCTATGGCTTCGGGCGCGCGGAGGATCTGGCAGGCATATTCATCATCATCATGATTGCGCTTTCGGCAGGCATTGCGGGCTACGAATCCGTACGACGTCTGTTGAACCCCCAGGAAGTCTCCTACCTCGGCGCTTTGATGGCAGCTGGCATCATTGGCTTTGCCGGAAATGAGTTGGTAGCCGTCTATCGGATTCGCGTCGGACGCCGCATTGGCTCAGCGGCGCTTGTTGCTGACGGACTGCACGCGCGTACTGATGCGCTCACCTCTCTTGCCGTCGTGATCGGCGCTCTTGGCGTGCTGCTGGGGTTTCCCGCAGCTGACCCCATTGTCGGACTCGTGGTCACTGCAGCGATCTTGCTTGTACTCGCGCAGGCCATGCGCGATATCTACCGACGCCTGATGGATGCCACAGATCCTGAGCTCATCGATGAGGTTGAGGCAGTGTTGGCAAACACAGCAGGAATCTCCGGGATAGACAAAGTGCAGATGCGGTGGGTAGGTCATCGCCTGCACATGGAGATCGCCATCTCAGCGGACCCCAACTTGAGTCTGATCGCTGCACACGACATCGCGCACGAAGCGGAGCACTCGTTGCTTCACAGCATCGCACGCATTGATGAGGTTCACGTCCATGTGGGTCCAATGGAGAACACAGCGCCTGGCTTTCACACCGGCATCAAGCATCACCGCGACCATGATTGAGGATCGCCGGTGATCGGCTAGCTCGTGGAGACCTGCTCCTGTGGACTGTCGCCAAGCCCTGGGGCCAGCTTGTTCATCTTGGCATCAACGGCCACCCGGATGAGGTAGCCGATCACGGCCCCAATGATGGCGAATGGAGCGATAGCTCCGCCAGCACCACCGATCAATACGGCACCCAGCAGTGCAGCCGTTGCCGGCAGTCTGAGCATCGCAGCAGCGGTCGCTCCGATTCCAGCTGCTGCCATGGCGCTCACAGAATCTGTCGGAAGCACCAATACCGCAAGCACTCCCACGGCCACCCCGAGGAAGGTCGCCGGGAAGATGGGACCACCGCGAAATCCACCACCGAGAGCCACCGCGTACGCAATTGCCTTGCCGATCAAGATCACGATGACCGCAAGCACCGAAGTCTCCTGCACGAGCGCAGCCATGCCGGTGTTTCCACTGAAGAGAATCTGATCCTGTGCAATATCAAAGCCATGCTGCGCGATCAACAACACGATGGCCGTCACGACCGCCGTCGCGTACAACGTGATGGTCGTCCGCTTGGACGAGAACTTCTCAAAACTCAAGGCTCCTTGCCTTACTGCAATGGCCACTGCGCCACCCAGAATCGAGACGAGAATCGCCAGCACAATGTCCCATGGCTGAACGGAGTCGTAGGCCGGCATTCCTGGCACTGCAAGACCGCTGGCACCGAGGCCTGGCAGATTCCAGATGCCGATCTGCACAAGGTACGAGCAGGCCAAGGCCAGCATCGCGGGAGCAATGAGCATGACCGGAACCATGCCCATCGCGGCAAATTCCAAGATCATGAATCCGGCCACAAATGGATTGCCCAGGACTGCACCGAGAGCGGCTGCGCCTCCAAGAAACATCATGGCCATGCGTGCCTGAGGATCTGCCTTGCGCCCCACAATCGCTCCAACAGCGCTGCCCAGAACAATCAGCGGGGCTTCTGGACCCAGCACAAATCCAAACACCAACGTTGCCACTGCGGCGAGAAGTACCGATGGAACCATGACGAGTGGATCGTCAAAATGAAAGCCCGTGAGCGGACCTGAACCCGTGGCCCCTGGCAGGCGCTTGGCAATCGCCACGATGGTCGCCCCAACGAACAGCAGCACCGCCGCCAACCACCAAGGCGCAGTGTCCAGTCCCATCAGTGCCGGAAGATCAACGAAGAGCCACTCTTGCCCTCCGTCAACCACCCACAGCAGGATCGCGCCAGCGACCCCAGCCAACACTCCCAGCACGGCAGCGAGTACGAGAAGTCGAAACACTTGCGACTGCGTAGGAGTGTCCATGCGGCTGCTTTCCTGTGTCGAGGCAGCACGACCCTACTTGTCATCGCATCAAAGCTGTCGCGACCTGCGCAGGCAGGACTTCAGAGAGTGGTCACGGCTTGGTGGTGCTCAAGTCGCGGGTTGCGGGGGAAGGTCCCACGCTCCGACACATGCCCAAGGTTCACGATCAAGAATGATCGATGGGCAGTGCCGCCAAAGAACTCGGCATCCACGCCAGCTGCGTCAAAGCCACCCATCGGTCCCACATCCAGGCCGATCGCGCGAGCCGCCAGCATGAAGTACCCCGCCTGGAGATGGGCGTTGAGCGCAGCGGTCGTCGCACGTTTCTCAGCGTCAGCAAACTGCGCCTTGGCATCGGGCTTTTGAGGAAGCAGGAGCTCAAGGTGCTCATGAAAATCCAGATCAGCAGCCAAGATGGCCACCACCGGTGCCGAGGTCGCCTTCGGCCGGTTCATCTCAGCAAGGTGGGGCATCAGCCGAGACTTGGCAATTTCTGAGCGCACGTAGCTGATGCGAAGTGGCTGTGAGTTCAGGGCAGTCGGCGCATAGCGCACCAACGCATATATTTCCGCAAGCTCCGCGTCACTGACCGATTCGCTGGTGAAGTCGTAGGCCGTGTGCGCCGCTCGGAACAGCAGATCCGAGGAATGCTGGCTGAGCACATGGCTTTGAGAGGCAAGAATGGCGCTCATGGAACTCCTTGGGCAGGCCGCCTTGTGGGCGGAGATGACAATTGACAACTTTTAGTTGAGACTTCAACTATATACTCAAGTTGAATGTTCAAGCAAAATCAGCACACAAGGGAGGGGATCATGAGCGTGGAAGTGCGCTACAACCCAAGCGAGCAGCGCTTTGAGATCTACGAGGATGCGGTGCGTGTGGGCTTGGCTGACTATTCAATTGCCGGCGATCGACTCTCACTGCTGCACACCGAGATCTCCCCTGAATTTGGCGGCCGCGGACTGGCCAAGCAGCTCATCAGCTTTGCCCTGGATCACATCCGCGATCGCCACCTGCAAGTGCTGCCGATCTGCCCGTACACCTTGCGAGTGATCACCGAGAATCAGGATGCGTATCTGGATCTTGTCCCAAGCACTGAACGCGAACGATTCAAGCTGCCGGCTGGCAACTGACATGTGCAGCCCAGCGAAGTGCGCGAACTGCGGGAGGACGACGTGGTCTGGATGCGGAGATCATGTCGAGCAGGTGATGAGCATGGTGCCTTCTGAAGATCAATGCCGATGCACAACCGAAGAACGTGCAGCGGCGCCATCCAAGCCGGGCTTTCTGCCTCGACTCTTTTCTCGTTGACTTCTGCAGATGAACTTGGCAACTTCCAAGGCCACGCAGCGACTGGCGCTTGTCACCTGCTCGGCATATCCCGATCTTGACATCGATGACCAACTGCTGATCGAGCCCTTGCGCGCTTTGGACATCCCGGTGACGATCGCGGTGTGGAATGACCCTTCGGTCAAATGGGATCAGTTCGCATTGGCACTCATCCGATCAACCTGGGACTACACGCGCCACCACGCTGACTTCCTGGCGTGGGCAAAGCGAGTCGAACAGGTCAGTGTTCTTGTAAATCCGCTTCCTGTCATCGCATGGAGTTCGGTCAAGACCTACTTGCGTGAGCTGGAGCGATCAGGAGTGCCAATCGTGCCCACCACGTTCATTGAACCTGGCCAGCATTGGACGTTTCCCGATGGACAATTCGTGGTGAAGCCAGCGATCTCCGCAGGCTCGCGTGACACACTCCGCTTGAGCAGCGCGAACACTGCCGCTGGCGACCGTGCTGTCACGGCAATGCACCTGCGCCGCCAAACCGCAATGATTCAGCCGTATTTCCATAGCGTGGATGTAGGCGCAGAGACCGCGCTGATCTTCCTTGAGGGTGAGTTCTCCCACGCCATCCGAAAGTCGGCCTTGCTCCCTTTGGATGTGGCTTCCCAGGTATTTGAACGAGGACTGTTCCTGCAGGAGAAGATCACGCGGTGCAGCGCGCGCGCAGATCAACTGTCCGTGGCCCATGCTGCACTGAGATGCGCCCCAGCGGGCTGGCTGTATGCGCGAGTGGATCTCATCGACGACCCCACCGGCAATCCCGTGGTGTTGGAACTGGAGATGGTTGAGCCATCGCTCTACTTGGGCTTTGTAGATTCACCTGGCCCAACTCCGGCCCAGACCCTGGCCAGCCATCTTGCGCAGCGCTTGCAATCAGAGCGGCAGTAGGCCAGCGCTAGGTGATCGAAGCTGCATAAATGCTGGCGATTGCGGTATCAAGTGAGGCATCGAACTCTGCCTCTGTCTGCTGAGCTGACAGACCCTCCGTCAGGGCGCGCGAGAAACTTGCGATCACGCCATGGTTGCTGGTCAGTTTGGCATCGGCTTCGGTGCGTGAATACCCACCCGACAGGGCCACCACTCGCAGCACTCGCGGATGCTGGACCAACGAGGTGTAGAAGCCAGGCTGTTCCGGAAGTGTCAATTTGAGCATGACTGATTGATCGGCTGCGAGCGCATCCAGGTGCTC
>JAUSQD010000078.1 GCA_030652695.1 Actinomycetota bacterium | reverse complement strand
GTGCCGAGCTCGACCTCAAGAATGCCCAGCTGGTGGCCTTTGGATCCACCCGCAAGGCCGGCAAGAAGGCCCATGAGGACGGGCAGGTGCAGGCGCTGCTTGATTCACAGGCCCCGGTCATCACCTTGGTTGCCAAGTCCGACGTGCGGCACGTGGTCGAAGCGCTGCGCACTGATCTCGATGAGAACGAGCGCATGATCGTTGACACCGTGCAGTTCCTTGTAGGTGAAGGCCGCAGGGTGTTCCTTGACATGGAACACTTCTTTGACGGGTACAAGCACGACTCTGACTATGGCGTGCGCTTGCTCGTTGCTGCAGCTGAAGCAGGTGCCAGCGTTGGAGTCATGTGTGACACCAACGGCGGCATGCTGCCCGTGGGCATCTACGACACGGTGACTGACGTGGCCAAGAGGTCTGGTGTGCGGCTGGGCATCCATTGCCAGGACGACACGGCTTGTGCTGTTGCAAACACGGTGACCGCAGTCTCCGCTGGTGCCACGCATGTGCAGTGCACTGCCAATGGGTATGGCGAGCGCACTGGCAACGCCGATCTCTTCTCAGTGGTTGCCAACCTGCAATTGAAGATGGACATCGACGCGCTGCCAGCTGACAGCCTCCGCGAGACGGTGCACATCTCCAAGGCAATCGCCGAGATCGCCAATATCGCTCCGGACAGTCACCAGCCGTACGCAGGGTCTTCTTCCTTTGCTCACAAAGCTGGCCTGCACGCTTCTGCCCTGAAGATCAATGCGGAGCTCTACAACCACATCGATCCAGCCCAGGTTGGCCATGTGCAGCGAGTGCTGGTCACTGAGATGGCCGGGCGCGCTTCGGTCGAGCTGAAGGGCACAGAGCTGGGCTACGACCTTTCGACCAATCCTGATTTGGTCACTCGCGTAGTGAGCCGAGTCAAGGAACTTGAATCACAAGGCTGGACTTTTGAGGCGGCGGACGCATCCTTTGAGTTGCTGTTGCTCGCCGAAGATGGTCGCGAGCGCGGCTTTGAGGTTGAGTCGTGGCGCACGATCGTTGAGCAAGGGGCCGATGGCCTCGTGGCTTCCGAGGCCACCGTCAAGGTGCATGCCAATGGTGGTCGAGTGATCTCCACTGCTGAAGGCAATGGGCCGGTGAATGCTCTGGACAATGCCCTGCGAGCTGCGCTCATCCAGATCTACCCAGAGCTTGGCACCTTGCGCCTGATCGACTACAAGGTTCGCATTCTTGATGGTGGCAGCGGGACCAATGCCGTGACGCGTGTACTCATCGGCACCACCGATGGCGAAGCGGACTGGACGACAGTTGGCGTGCACGAGAACGTCATCGCAGCTTCCTGGAAGGCACTGGACGATGCAGTGCGCTTCGGCTTGCTGCGCGCCAGTCGGGTGCTTGCTGGGCAGTAGTCCCAATCTGTGGATGGGTAGGCTCCAACGGTGCGAATTTGCCGAGTAGCAGTTGATGATGAGTTGTTCTTTGGGGTCCTAGAGGGGCTGGATGCCAATGGGGATCCCGGTGAGGGCACGGTCATAGCGTTGCTCGACGGGCACCCCTTCGGTGAGCTTGTGCCTGATGGGCGACTCGTGAGGTACGCCGATGTGCGTCTGGTGGCCCCCGTGCTGCCGAGCAAGATTGTTGCCATTGGCAAGAACTATCTCGACCACATTCGTGAAACCGGTCTGGGCGAAGCACCTGCTGAGCCATTGATGTTCCTGAAGCCGAGCACCTCAGTCATTGGGCCAGGAGAGCTGATCGAACTGCCTTGGCAGTCAGAGCATGTCGAGCATGAGGGCGAGCTGGCCATCGTGATTGGCAGGGTGTGTCGCGAAGTGCCTCGCGAGCGAGTGCATGAAGTGATCTTTGGCTACACCTGTGCAAATGACGTCACTGCACGCGACCTTCAGAAGCGAGACGGTCAGTGGGCACGCGCGAAAGGCTTTGACACCTTCTGCCCATTGGGTCCGTGGATTGAGACGGAGTTTAACTGGGAGCACACGGCCATTCAATGCCACGTCAATGGTGATCTGCGTCAAGATGGCAACACCACAGACATGCTGTTCGACGTGGCAACCGTGGTTGAAGCCGTCACCGCGGTCATGACACTGCTGCCTGGTGATGTGATCCTGACTGGATCCCCAGCCGGGACCAAGCCGATCAAGGCCGGCGATTCAGTCACGGTGCGCATCGATGGCATTGGTGCACTGACAAACCCGGTCACTGATCGTGCCTGACGTCCGCGTTCGTTTCTGCCCTTCCCCCACAGGCAACCCGCACGTGGGGATGGTGCGCACGGCGCTGTTCAACTGGGCTTTCGCGCGCAACACCGGTGGCACCTTTGTCTTTCGGATCGAAGACACCGACAGCGCGAGAGATTCTGAAGACTCCTATGAGGCCCTCCTCGGTGCCCTTCGCTGGCTTGGCCTGACGTGGGATGAAGGCCCTGAGGTCGGCGGTCCCTACGGCCCCTACCGTCAGTCTCAGCGGCTTGAGCTGTATGCCGATGTGGCCAAGCGACTCATCGATGGTGGCTTTGCATACCCGTGCTACTGCTCGGCACAAGAGCTCGAAGCACAGCGAGAGGCAGCCAAGCAGCACAATCGTGCGCCGGGATATGAAGGCACCTGTCGTGAGTTGACCACTGCGCAGATTGACGCCTTCGTTGCCGAGGGCCGTCTGCCAGTGATTCGCTTTCGGATGCCCGATCGTGACCACACGTGGGATGACCTCGTGCGCGGGCCCATCACCTTTGGTGCTGAGCATGTGCCTGACTTTGTGCTCGTTCGCGCCAACGGGGAGCCGCTCTACACCTTGGTCAACCCAGTTGATGATGCGAGCATGCGCATCACGCACGTGCTGCGGGGCGAGGATCTGCTCTCGTCCACTCCGCGCCAGCTCGCGCTGTATGAAGCTCTTGCAGCCATTGGTGTCAGCGATGGGACGATCCCTGCATTTGGTCATCTGCCCTATGTGATGGGGGAGGGCAACAAGAAGCTGTCCAAGCGCGATCCTGAATCCTCACTGCAGATGTACCGCGACAACGGATTCCTGCCCGAAGCGCTTTTGAACTACCTCGCTCTTCTGGGGTGGTCCATGGGAGATGACCAGGAGTTCTTCAGTCTTGACCAGATGGCCCAGGCCTTCAGTTTGGAACGGGTCAGCGCCAATCCTGCTCGCTTTGACTTGAAGAAGTGCACCGCGATCAATGGCGACTGGATCCGCGCCCTGCCAGTGGAGGAGCTGACGCAGCGACTGCTGCCACTGCTGCAATCAGATGGCCTGATCGGTGTTCCGGTGAGCCCTGAGCACCGCGCGGTGCTTGCTGAAGCGGTGCCACTCATTCAAGAGCGCATGGACACTCTTGTGCAGGCACCCGCGATGTTGGGCTTCCTCCTTGTCGATCAGGAGAACTTCACCGTTGATCAGGCAGAGGCTGCAGCAGTTCTGGGGGCTGCAGCTGCACCTGCACTGCAGTCTGCGTTCGATGCGCTCACCGCAATTTCGCAGTGGACGACTGAGGCTATTGAGGGTGCACTGCGGGAGTCGCTCATCGAGGGCCTGGGGCTTAAGCCAAAGCTTGCCTTCGGCCCAATCCGGGTTGCGATCACGGGCCGAAGGATCTCACCACCGCTGTTTGAATCGATGGAGATTCTGGGGCGAGACGTTTCCCTAGAACGGCTCCGGCTGGCGCTCAGCTTCAACTGAGCTGCGTCGCTTGTCCCAGACGGCCACCAGCAGTGGCGCAATGAGCATTGACACCACGGTGACCAAGATGAGCGTGAACAGTGAAAAGGTCACGCCAATTGGGCCGAACTGCTCGGCCTGTTGTTGAAGAGTGCGTGGCATGTAGAGCGATGCCCACGCCACCACCGCCAGCCGCGAGATCCCTCCCAGGACTGCAGTGGGGATGAGCAACTCGCGCCTGATCGAGGGCACCAACAGCTTGACGCCCAGTGCGTCGAAAATGAACCAGATGATGAGCAGGCCCGCCACCGCAACCACGCTGAGAGCCCATCCATGCTCGCGCACCACAGTTCGCAGACCAGAGCTCAGCGCCAGTATGCATATCTCCAGACCGACCCATGCGACACCGCGCCAAAGTTGGGCGTTGCTCAAGGACGGCAGGCCGAAGATCGCTCCATAGGTGCGCGACAGTCTCCGAGAAAGAGAAAAGGCTGAGTAGACCGTCAGCAGTACAGCACTCCACGACAGCGCGAAGGTTGCTGAGCCTGCATTGAAGAGCGCGCGCACTGCTTCCTGCGCCGCGCCGTCCAGTCCGAACCGGCTGTTGATTTCGTTTGCGACGAAGGAACCGTTGCTGCCCGCCACCACCGCAACAATCACGATGACCAGCGGGAGCAATGCCACAAATGCCTGCGCTGCCAATCCGAAGGATCGGTCGAGCAGTTCCAATTCGAAGAATCGTCGAATAACGGCGGTCGGGTATGAGGCGAGCACCCATTCGCGCATTTGCCAAGCATGCCGTTTGCTCGTTGCAAGTTCGCGCAGGGGGCGTTCGTGTCAGCCATGCGGGAGGGGTGAATTAGGGCCACGCTGGGCGAACCCCTAATAT
This sequence comes from Actinomycetota bacterium, assembly GCA_030652695.1. Taxonomy (GTDB): domain Bacteria; phylum Actinomycetota; class Actinomycetes; order S36-B12; family S36-B12; genus UBA11398. Next base: position 2,279 of record JAUSQD010000078.1, on the reverse strand, counting down.
CTTGCAGTCGGTCACAGCAAGTCCCATGGGGTATGGGGTAATTGGCAGCCCAACTGATTCTGGTTCAGTTAGTCTAGGTTCGAGTCCTGGTACCCCAGCGAACATCGCGAATCTCGTGATCGCGATGTGTGATTGTTGGAGGCGACTCCATCAATTTGGCCCCGTTGTGTAGTGGCCTAGCACGCCGCCCTCTCAAGGCGGTAGCGCGGGTTCGAATCCCGTCGGGGCTACCAGACCCCCTCCGCATGGAGGGGGTCTGAAGTCATCTCAGGGCAGTTTCAGGTGGCAATCGCCGACTCCAGCTGCTGTGCTGCAGAGAGCAGCGCAGAGATCTGGGCCTTGCTTGGCTTGGCCAAGGGGTCAGCTGGGCCGGAGATCGAAATTGCCCCGATGACGTTTCCGTTGGTATCGCGCACTGGCGCCGCTGCCGAGGCAACGCCTGGCTCACGCTGCGCAACTGACTGCGCCCACCCACGTTTGCGAACCGCGGCCAGAATCGACTCCGTGAAGGCTGCGCCCTGAAGCAAAGAGCGCCTTTGGTCATCAGGTGTCCAGGCGGCCAGTACCTGGGCAGCAGAGCCGGCCTTCATCGTCAGGAGCGCCCCGACCGGTACGGTGTCGCGTAGGCCGCGCAGCGGTTCGGCAGCTGCGATGCACAGTCGTTGCTCACCTGAGCGCCGGTAGACCTGAGCACTGACGCCAGTGGCATCGCGCAGCTCACGCGCGACCAGATCTGCTGCTGCCTCCCAGGTCAGATGCGGATTGGCCCACTCCCGAATCTGCTCGCCCAGAATGAACTGCCCGGATTCTGAGCGACTGACCAATCCATGAAATTCCAAGGCGACAGCAAGGCGGTGTGCGGTGGGGCGTGGCAGCGAGGTGGCCTGAGCAAGCTCAGGAAGGGATCGGGGCTCTGATGCCAGGGCTCCGAGAATTGCCACGACTTTGTCAACGACGCCGACTCCGCTAGTGTTGTCCATGAAGTGATATTGCTGTCTCACATAGTGAGATGTCAATTCTCAGTCGAGATCGACAAGGAGTGCGCGATGGCAATGACATTGGCCGAAAAGGTGTGGGCTGCGCATGTGGTGCGCCAGGCAGCAGGCGAGCCGGATCTTCTGTACATCGATCTGCATCTGGTGCACGAGGTCACCAGCCCGCAGGCATTTGATGGGCTGCGTGCAACTGGCCGCACCGTGCGTCGACCAGATCTGACCTTGGCAACCGAAGATCACAATGTGCCGACCATCGACATCCTGGCACCGATAGCTGACCCGATCTCACGTGCGCAGGTGGACGCACTTCGCAACAACTGCGCTGAGTTCGGTGTCCCGTTGTACTCACTTGGCAATGTCGAGCAGGGCATTGTGCACGTGGTCGGCCCACAGTTGGGCCTGACTCAACCCGGCATGACCGTGGTCTGCGGCGACTCGCACACGTCAACTCACGGCGCCTTTGGTGCGCTGGCCTTCGGCATCGGCACCAGTGAAGTCGAGCACGTGCTGGCGACCCAGACCTTGCCGCTGAAGCCCTTCAAGACCATGGCCGTCACTGTCGAAGGCGACCTGCCCGCGGGAGTCTCTGCAAAAGACCTCACTCTGGCCGTCATCGCCCAGATCGGCACAGGCGGCGGCCAGGGCTATGTCCTGGAGTACCGGGGATCGGCAATTCGCGCTCTCTCGGTCGAAGGTCGCATGACGGTCTGCAATATGTCGATTGAAGCGGGCGCGCGAGCGGGCATGATCGCTCCAGACGAGACGACCTTTGAGTACCTCAAGGGACGCGAGCACGCACCCAAGGGCGCAGATTGGGACGCGGCCGTTGAGTACTGGTCGACCCTGCCCAGCGACGAGGATGCAGTGTTCGATGCTGAGGTGTTCCTGGACGCGAGCAAGCTGACCCCCTTCGTCACGTGGGGTACCAACCCTGGTCAAGGACTGCCGCTGTCCGGTTCGGTGCCCTCGCCGACAGATGCCAAAGACGAAGTGGATCGCGTGGCGATCCAAAGCGCCCTGGACTACATGGGGCTGACCGCAGGAATGCCGCTTCGCGATATCAAGGTCGACACCGTCTTCGTTGGTTCGTGCACAAACGGGCGCATCGAGGATCTGCGCATGGTTGCTGAAGTGCTCAGTGGTCGTCAGGTGAATTCGCAGGTGCGGATGCTGGTCGTCCCGGGTTCAGTCCGAGTGAAGAACCAGGCCGAAGAAGAGGGGCTGGACGTGGTCATCAAGGCCTCCGGTGCTGAGTGGCGCGAGGCCGGCTGCTCGATGTGCCTG
>JAUSQD010000144.1 GCA_030652695.1 Actinomycetota bacterium | reverse complement strand
GGCGCCGGAGTGGGACGCGCCGCGTTTGCGCTGATATATCGAATTGATATATCTTTCCAATATGTCAAAGCGCGCGGATATCCTCGAGTTCGCCGTCTTGGGCATGCTTGGCGACGGTCCGCTGCACGGCTATGAGCTGCGCAAGCGCCTGGATACCGTCCTTGGGCCCTTCCGCACCCTTTCCTTTGGCTCGCTGTATCCCTGCCTTCGTCGCATCGAGCAGCGTGGACTCATCGTTCAGGTGCATGTCACTCCAGCCACCGAGAGCAACGCCCCTCCTCTGAGCGGTCGGCGATCACGTGTGGTCTACTCCCTCACCGGAGATGGCAAGGAGGCCTTCGAGCACTGGGTCAATGAGCCAGGGCCGGAATCCTGGGAGGATGAGGGATTCGCGGCCCATCTGGCATTCTTCGGTCGCACGGAAGCCTGGGTGCGCGTGCGCATTCTTGAAGGCCGACGCTCGCGGATGGAAGAGCGCGTAGCGGCCCTGCGCGAGTCAATGCTTCGCTCACGCGATCGCGTTGATGCCTACACCCTTGAGCTGCAAAGCCACGGACTTGATCGAGCTGAGCGTGAAGTGCGCTGGCTCAACGAACTCATCACCACTGAGCGCAGGAAAGCAGAAAGCGCTCAACACACCAGTACCACGGAAAACTAGGAGAAACTCATGGGATCAGTACGCGTCGCCATCGTTGGCGTCGGCAACTGTGCGGCATCACTTGTTCAGGGAGTCGAGTACTACAAGGATGCTGATCCGCAAGGATTCGTCCCCGGGCTGATGCATGTGCAGTTTGGTCCGTACCACGTCCGCGATGTTGAATTCGTCGCCGCATTTGACGTGGATGCCAAGAAGGTCGGCCAAGATCTGTCAGCTGCCATCGGCGCCTCGGAGAACAACACCATCAAGATCTGCGATGTGCCGGTCACTGGTGTCATCGTCCAGCGGGGTCACACCCTTGACGGCCTTGGCAAGTACTACCGAGAGACCATCAGCGAGTCCGAAGAGTCTGCAGTCGACGTCGTCGCTGCCCTGAAGGCGGCCAAGACCGACATCGTCGTGTGCTACCTGCCCGTCGGCTCTGAGGATGCTGCGCGCTTCTACGCACAGTGTGCGATCGACGCGGGCTGTGGCTTCGTCAATGCACTTCCCGTGTTCATCGCTGGCACGCCTGCGTGGGCAAAGAAGTTCGAAGATGCCGGGCTGCCCATCGTTGGCGACGACATCAAGAGCCAGGTCGGCGCAACTATCACGCACCGCATCCTTGCCAAGCTCTTCGAAGACCGCGGAGTCATCCTTGATCGCACCTACCAGCTCAATGTTGGCGGCAACATGGACTTCATGAACATGCTCGAGCGTGATCGCCTTGAGTCCAAGAAGATCTCCAAGACCCAGTCGGTCACTTCACAGATCTCCCATGACATCGGTGCGCGCAATGTTCACATCGGACCATCGGACTATGTGGCCTGGCTCGATGACCGCAAGTGGGCCTTTGTTCGCCTTGAAGGTCGTGCGTTCGGCGATGTGCCCCTCAGCCTTGAGTACAAACTCGAAGTGTGGGATTCACCCAACAGTGCAGGCGTGATCATCGATGCAGTTCGCGCAGCGATGATTGCCAAGGATCGCGGCATCGGCGGTCCGATCCTTTCGGCCTCGAGCTACTTCATGAAGTCACCTCCAGTGCAGTACAGCGACAGCGAGGCGCACATTGCAGTTGAGGACTTCATTGCCGGGAAGATCGAGCGCTAAGACTTCATCAGGCAACAGCCCCGGTGCTCCGAGTGAACAACTCGGTGCGCCGGGCTGTTGCGCATACGGTGTGAGCATGACTCCCGAAGAGTTCCAGGACCTCGCGCACCTTCGTCGTGCGCGCGACCTCATGGACCGCGAGTATGCGCGACCTCTGGACGTTTCTGCCATGGCACGCACTGCACTCATGTCCACGGCGCATTTCTCAAGAAAGTTTCGTGCTGCATACGGAGAGACGCCTTACTCATACTTGATGACTCGTCGTATCGAGCGCGCGAAGTCATTTCTGCGCCAAGGGATGTCCGTCACTGAGACGTGCATGGCCGTGGGATGTACATCACTTGGATCATTCAGTTCACGATTCACGCAGATTGTTGGACAAACACCCTCGCAGTATCGGGCCAGCCAGCATCGAGATTTGCTGCCCAGTTGCGTGAGCAGGATTGCGACGCGGCCGCAACGCATGCGCGCAGCATTCTGACCAGACTGAACAAGCAAGCAGGAATGAAGAAGCACGGCCAGTGCTTCTCGTTCTATCGTCAGACCATGACCACGACAGTCTCTTCAATGTTCATCCCTGTTCACGATCCCGATGCCGCACTCGCCTTCTACCGAGATGCTCTAGGCCTCGAAGTCCGAATGGACGTCGAGGCCGATGGATTCCGCTGGGTGACCGTCGGCACACCAGGACAAGACCTTGGCATCGTCCTGTTTCAGCCGCATGGCGGGCGCTCGCAGGCCGAAGGTGACGCATTGCTGTCACTGGTAACCCAAGGCTCATTGCAGGCGGCGATCTTCTCGACCGACGACCTTGATGGCACCTTTGAGAAGGTGCGTGCATCGGGTGCCGAGATTCTTCAAGAACCTGCCGCTCAGCCTTGGGGTGCGCGCGACTGCGCAGTGCGGGATCCTTCTGGGAACCTCGTTCGAATAGCGCAGGCCTGAACCGAACATCAGCTTGAACCGAACATCAGATGGAGCATTGATGACCAAGGCCAACAAGCCCGTCACTCGTACACAAGCCGGTCCTGACAGCCATGACCTCATCCGTGTTCATGGTGCTCGCGTCAACAATCTCCAGGACATCAGCGTTGAGATTCCCAAGCGTCGACTCACGGTCTTCACCGGAGTCTCCGGCTCAGGCAAGAGTTCGCTGGTGTTCGGCACCATCGCGGCCGAGTCACAACGACTGATCAACGAGACCTACAGCGCTTTCGTTCAGGGCTTCATGCCGACTTTGGCGCGGCCCGATGTCGACGTACTTGAAGGTCTGACAACCGCCTTGATTGTTGATCAGGAGCGCATCGGTTCGGATCCTCGGTCAACGGTCGGCACGGCAACGGATGCCAACGCAATGCTGCGAATCCTGTTCAGCCGCCTTGGCAAGCCGCACATTGGTGCGCCTCAGGCCTTCTCCTTCAATGTCGCCTCGATCAGCGGTGCTGGTGCGGTGACCATGGAGCGTGCGGGGCGCACGGTCAAGGAACGTCGCAGTTTCAACATCACTGGAGGCATGTGCCCGCGCTGCGAGGGTCGAGGTTCGGTGACGGACTTCGATCTCACAGCGCTGTATGACGCCAGCAAGACACTGAATGAAGGTGCACTCACTGTTCCGGGCTACAGCATGGAGGGCTGGTTTGGCCGCATCCTGCGGGGCTGCGGCTACTTTGATCCCGACAAGCCGATCAGCAAATTCACGAAGAAGGAACTGCAGGACCTGCTCTATCGCGAGCCCACCAAGCTCAAGATCGATGGCATCAACCTCACCTACACCGGCTTGATTCCGCAGATTCAGAAGTCGATGCTGTCCAAGGATGTCGACGCGATGCAGCCACACATCCGTGCCTTCGTGGAACGCGCCATGACCTTTACGACATGCCCGGAATGCGCAGGCACTCGCTTGAGCCAGGCTGCCCTGTCCTCGAAGATCAAGAAGCTCAGCATCGGTGATGCCTGCGCGATGCAGATCAATGATCTGGCCGATTGGGTGCGCGGTCTTGATGAGCCGACGGTTGCACCGTTGTTGGAGGCCTTGCAGTCAACTCTGGATTCATTCGTGGACATTGGCCTTGGCTACCTCTCCTTGGACCGCACGTCAGGGACATTGTCCGGCGGCGAGGCCCAGCGGGTGAAGATGATCGGCCATCTTGGCTCAGCGCTGACCGATGTCACCTATGTATTCGATGAGCCCACCACTGGTTTGCATCCACATGACATTCAGCGCATGAATGAGCTGCTGCTGCAGTTGCGCGACAAAGGCAACACAGTGCTTGTGGTTGAGCACAAGCCGGAGACCATCGAGATCGCCGACCATGTTGTGGATCTCGGACCCGGTGCTGGAAGCAAAGGCGGGACGATCTGCTTCGAAGGCACGGTTGATGGACTGCGTGCGAGCAAGACGATCACCGGCCAACACCTTGATGATCGTGCAGCGCTCAAGGTATCCGTGCGTACCGCCAGCGGCACACTGAAGGTGCGGGGAGCCAAGTCCAACAATCTGAAGAACGTGAACGTCGACATTCCGCTCGGCGTGCTCGTTGTGGTCACCGGCGTTGCCGGTTCAGGCAAGAGCTCACTCGTCCATGGCTCTGTCAAATCTGCCTGAAGTGGTCGCAGTCGACCAGACTCCGATCAAGGGATCTCGGCGCAGCAATCCCGCCACATACACCGGAATGCTCGAACCGATTCGCAAGGCCTTCGCCAAAGCCAATGGCGTCAAGCCTGCGTTGTTCAGCGCAAACTCAGAGGGAGCCTGTCCCAATTGCAATGGGGCGGGCGTGATCTATACCGACTTGGCGATGATGGCCGGGGTCTCGACTGTGTGCGAGATTTGCGAGGGCAAGCGCTTTCAGGCTTCGGTTTTGGAGTACACCTTTGGGGGCAAGGACATCACTGAAGTGCTGACGATGTCCGTGAGCGAAGCGGCCGAATTCTTTGCGGGCGAGGTCGCGCATGTTCCGGGCGCCGAAGTGGTCCTCAATCGACTCACCGATGTGGGACTCGGTTATCTCATTCTGGGTCAGCCACTGCCCACGCTGTCCGGTGGAGAGCGCCAGCGCTTGAAGCTGGCCACACAGATGGCCGACAAGGGGGAGATCTACGTCTTGGATGAACCCACCACGGGATTGCACCTAGCTGATGTTGATCAACTGCTAGGCCTCTTGGATCGGCTGGTGGATTCGGGCAAGTCTGTCATTGTCATCGCTCACCATCAGGCCGTAATGGCCCATGCCGACTGGATCATCGATATCGGGCCAGGTGCCGGACACGACGGAGGAAGGATCGTGTTCGAAGGCACTCCCGTCGATCTCGTCGCCGATGCATCAACACTGACGGGCGAGTACCTCGCGAAGTATGTGCGCGGCTGAGCGGCGCTGATACCGTCCGCGCGTGGTGGCATTGCCTGCCCTGCGCGAGCTCCTTGCAACTCGGGACTTTCGTCGGCTCTTCTCCGTACGCCTGGTCGGCCAATTTGCCGACGGGCTGATTCAGGCATCGCTGGCCACGTTTGTGCTCTTCTCACCAGAGCGCGAACCAGACCCGATCAAGGTTGCCACCGCCTTCGCAATTCTGCTGCTGCCCTACTCGATCATCGGACCATTTGCTGGTGTCCTACTGGACCGATGGCGTCGGCGCAATGTGCTCGTCAATGCCAACTTCATCAAGGCTGTGGGCGTCATTCCGATCATCGCGCTCGTCGCGGCTGGCAACGATGGCCTGCTCCTTGGTGTGTCGGTGCTCATCGTGTTGGGCATTGGCCGATTCGTGATTGCCGGACTGTCAGCCTCGCTTCCCCATGTCGTGCAGGGACGGGACCTCGTGACGGCCAATGCGCTCAGTCCAACTGCCGGCACGATGGCGGTCGCAGTCGGTGCACTGGCCGGGGTGTCGATCAGGTCTCTGGTTGGCGGAGGCGATGCAGGCAGCCAATTCATCCTTGCCCTGGCCGGCGTCGGATTCGTCATGGCAGGCCTGCTTGCCATGCGTATGGGAGCAAGCACGCTCGGGCCCACTGGAGAGTTGGCCAAGGACACCGTGCGCGGTGTCATTTCAGGCTTCATAGACGGACTGCGTGTGCTGCGCGACCACACGCGTCCTCGTCGAGCAATCACTGTGGTGGCCCTGCATCGCATCTCCTTCGGCATGCTCACGGTGGACGCGTTGTTGCTAGTGCGCAATACCTTCAACAGTGTCGCTCAAGCCGACAATGCCCTTACCCAGTTCGCCATCATCACCGGAGCGGCGGCCACTGGTGCATTGATCGGAGCTGCGTGCACGCCATGGAGCAGCCGGCGTCTGGGAACGGTGACGTGGTCGGCGGTTGTCCTCATCATCGGTGGAATCACGGGAGCAGCATTCGTGCTGCTTGGCTCGGAGTCGGTGAACTTGCCGATCCTGCTCATTGGCGCTGCGGCCTTTGGATTCGTTGGTCAGTCAGTGAAGGTGTGCGCCGACACTGAAGTGCAACTGCACATTCCCGACGACCATCTAGGGCGCGTGTTCGCATTGTTCGACATGATCGTGAACGCGTCCCTTGTTCTCGGCATCACTTTCATGGCGCTGTCTGCACCGATGAGCGGCCAAGCGCCTGCAATGATCTGCATTGCGGGACTGTTGCTCGTGCTCACTGGTGTTTGGCTGTTGACCAAGCGCCGAACAAAGGGGATCTGATGGGCCGACGCTGGGGTGCACGCTCGATAGCTTCGCTTCTGCTGTTCGTCATTGCTGCACTCCTCACTCCTGTTGCGGTGATCGGGCACTGGGGTCATGAGACCGTCACCGATGCAGAGCAATACATCGCCACTGTGGGCCCACTTGCCAGCGATCCTGCGATTCAGGCTGCTGTCGGAGCTGAAGTGACGGCGGCGCTCGTGGAGCGCATCGACACTGAGACTCTCGTCAGCGAATTCCTTGGATCCTTCGTCAAGAACCCGACAATCAACGAGAAGCTCGCATCACCGATTGCGGCAGGCATCAACACCCTGATTGGCACAGCAGTTGAGAAGTTCCTGGCATCTTCGGCCTTCCAGACCGTGTGGATCAAGACCAATCAGGCCGCGCAGCGCAGTGCACTGGCCCTGCTTGAGGGCAAAGAGGCCGGCATCATTCAGACCAATGGCGACAAAGTAGTGCTGGATATCACCACCTTGCTGACAGCTGTACAGACCGAGTTGGTCGAGTCCGGGCTCTCGATCGCGGCCAATGTCACCATTCCGGCAACCGGCAATCAGATCGTGCTGTTCGAGACTCCACTGCTGGGTCAGATGCAGACGATCTACGCGTTCACCTCGCCCATACTTGAATGGCTGCCACTGCTCGTGGCTGCACTGTTCGCACTGTCCATCGCCCTTGCTCGCAAACGGGCACGCATCGTGGTCACTCTTGGACTCGTGCTCGCAGCCGAAGCGCTCCTGCTCATGTTCGCCATGAACGTGAGCGAGACTGCCGTGCAGCTCGAACTTGGTCGCACCGGCCTTGGACTGGCGCTCTCAGCATTCTGGTCGACCTTCTTCGCATTCCTGCTCAACGGCCTGCAGGCCATGCTGCTCCTGGGAGTCTTTGCTGCCATTGCTGGGTGGTACGCAGGAAACTCCCGCCTGGCCAGCACCAAGCGTGATCAGGTATGCAAGGGCCTCCACGAACTGGGGCAGCACATCCCCGAGGGACTGAACACCTTCGTTCGCTCCTACTCACTGTTCCTGAAGTGGGGAGTGGCCATCGTGTTGGGCCTGCTGCTGTTCGGGGCCGGAAACATGGACGTTGGCCGCACCTTCTGGCTTGGAGCGCTGGGCGTCCTGCTGTTCGCTGGCATTGAAGCGTGCAATCGCCCTGATCGCGATGTCTACGTTGAGATTGAGGCCACTGAAGTTGCCGACCTTGGAGTCACGGAGTACTAGTCGGTCGCGAGTCTGATGGTTCAGCGCTTCAGTTCATGCCCGAGTGCTGCCAATAGTCCCTCGGTACCTTCGATTCTGCCCGCGAGTTGATCCTCGTCGCCGATATACGCACCCTGTTCGGTGAATCGCATCAAAGTCCCCTCGGGAACCAGCACCAGTTCAGTCGTGGCCAGCGACACGGAGATCACACTTCCCTCTATGGCCATGGCATAGCTGGCAACGATTCGCTCATCGGGCAGCACCTCATGGAACTGTGCGTCATAGGCGACCACGATGCCATCTGGCTGCTTGAAGAGGGCATGCTCAGCGCCGCCGGGCGTGCAGTCCAAGGTGTAGGCCAACACTTCAAAGCCTTCGCCTTCAGCAAACCACCGCCTTTTCTGGTCGTAGGCCACCTGCGCCTGAAAGACCCGAGCCGGACTCACGGGATAGGTGCGTTCCAGGACAAATGTGTGGTGCCACACAGCTGGGGAAGTCATGAGGATTCGCTTTCGTCAGCAGGGTCATCGGCGAGCAGCTCGCCGAGTCGATCAAATTTGAGCTCCCAGAGCCGTCGACGTTCGTGCATCCAGCTTGCGACAAGGCTGAGAGCTTCGGGCTGAAGTCGGCAGCTTCGGATTCGCCCGATCTTCTCGGTGCGGATCACCCCGCACTCCTCCAGGATCTTCAGATGCTGCACCACGGCAGCCAAGCTGATGTCCATCGGCTCTGCCAGGCCTGTAGCCGATAGTGCGGTGGCGGCACTGATCCGTTCCACCATGGATCGTCGGGTGGGGTCGGCAAGTGCGTGGAGCACTCGATCGAGTTCAAGGTCAAGCATGAACTGAAGTATTGGAGTTCCTCAGCCAATAGTCAAGTGAACACTTAACTATTGGCGTTCCGCACACTCCACCAGGACAGCAACGCGGCCTTGGCCTCTTCAGGGTCCAGCGGGCCCCGATCCAAGCGCAGCTCCATCATGAATCGGTAGGCCTCACCAACTGCAGGCCCTTCGGGCAGGTTCAGGATCTGCATGATCGCCTGACCATCCAGATCCGGCCGAAGTGAGTCCAACTCCTCCTGCGCCGTGATTTCGGCGATCCGGGCTTCCAACTGCTCATAGGACCGTTGGAGTGCTGCGGCACGCTTGCGGTTTCGCGTCGTGCAATCGGCCCGCGTCAACTTGTGCAGGCGCACGAGCAAGGGGCCAGCGTCCCGCACGTAGCGACGCACCGCAGAGTCGGTCCACTCGCCGGTGCCATAGCCGTGGAATCGCAGATGCAGCTCCACCAGGCGCGAGACATCATCGATGAGTTCATTTGAGAATCGGAATTCCTTCATGCGCTTGCGTGTCATCCGCGCACCGACGACCTCATGGTGATGGAAGGAGACTCGACCATCATCGAACTTTCGCGTCCGCGGCTTGCCAATGTCATGAAACAGCGCGGCCAGGCGCAGCACCGGATCTGGTCCACTCACGGGCTCATGCATGGTTTCCATCATGATCGCCTGGTCCAACACCGTCAGTGAATGCTCATACACATCCTTGTGCTGCAGGTGTTCATCGACTTCCAGTCGCATGCGCGGCAGTTCTGGAACCACGTAATCGGCCAGGCCGCTGTCAACCATGAGTTTCAGCCCAAGCCGTGGCTGATCGGACATCACGATCTTCAAGAACTCCACCTGCACCCGCTCGATGGACACAATCGTGATGCGCTCATGCATGGCAACCATGGCGGCCAGGGTCTCGGCCTCGACTTCGAACTCAAGTTGCGAGGCGAATCGAGCGGCACGCATCATGCGCAATGGGTCATCCGAGAACGACATGCGCGGAGCGTTGGGCGTCCGGATGACTCCCTTTGCCAGGTCATTGATGCCGTCGTACAAATCAACGAGCACTCGCTCTGGCAGGCGAAGGGCCATCGCATTGATGGTGAAGTCGCGGCGGCCAAGATCGCCTTCCAAGGTGTCGCCGAAGTTGACTTCCGGTTTGCGCGAACTCGGGTCGTAATGCTCGCTTCGATAGGTCGTGATCTCACATTCGCGATCGCCGATACGGGCGCCTACGGTTCCGTATCGAATTCCGACATCCCATGTGCTGTCCGCAAGCCCCTCGAGCAGCTGGAGGATCTGGTCTGGGCGAGCGTTGGTCGTGAAATCCAGATCTGGCGCCTGGCTCAGTCGGCCCAAGAGCGCATCGCGCACCGGACCTCCCACCAGAGAGATCTCATAACCGGCTGCTGTGAAACGGTTGCCGAGCTCGATGAGCAGGGCTTCGATCGGTGCCAGTTGCTGGGCAGCCTGTTTTGGATCAACTGTGGGCACCTGATGAGCGTAATGACAAGGCGCAGCGGTTTATCCTGCGGATATGTCCCCTCGAGCGCCGCGAATCCCGCGAGTTGAGGAGATCAGCGCTGGTGGATTGGTGCTCGATCACAGTTCCGAGCCCCCTCGTGCTGCACTCATTGGCCGCCTGGACCGGCGTGGCCACCTGATCTGGTCATTGCCCAAGGGACATGTCGAGGAAGGCGAGACGAAGGAAGCTGCAGCGATCCGAGAGGTGCACGAGGAAACCGGCATCGAGGGCTCGGTCTTGGCCCCTCTTGGAGTCATCGACTTCTGGTTCATGGCCGAGGATCGCCGGGTGCACAAAACTGTGCACCACTTTCTCCTGAGTGCCCACGGCGGCGAGCTGAGTGATGCTGACCGCGAGGTCGTGGAAGTTGCGTGGGTGCCACTGGACGAAGTGGCCGGACGCCTTGCCTACGCCGATGAGCGCAAGCTCATGGAGAAGGTGCCAGAGCTGCTGGCCGAATTGACGGATCTCTAGGTGCGCCGACGCTCTCTTTCGCTTCTGATCACCACCCTGCTCGCATCTGGTGTCATCCTCGCCGTTGCCCCTCCGTCGGGCGCGGCTGAGCCAACCGTGCAAGTGGTGCTCGATTCCATGCTGCCGTTTGTGCCCACTGCCAACAGCGAGTTGCGCATCTCAGGCCGACTGGTCAACACCTCAACGTCGACCATCAGCGGCGCCAGTGCGCAACTGCGACTGTCAGCTGATCCGATTCAGGGTCGGGCAGGGATCGATGCCGTGCTGTCATCTGCAGGACTGCCCACCTCTGCGGTCCGCACTGTGGTCATCGAGCAGCCGCTGGCCTCTGGTGCCCAGAGCACCTTTACCTTCCAAGTTCCCTTCAACTCCCTGCCACTGTCGCAGCCAGGCACCTACGCACTGACCATTGGCGCGATCGGCGAAGGCGCCCAACCGCTTGGCGCGGTGCAGACCTTCCTGCCTTGGTACCCCGATTCCAGCAAATCAGCGCATGCCATCGGTGTGGCCTGGCTGTGGCCCCTTGCTGACTCGCCCGCTCGCACGGCAAACAATGTGCTGCTCAATAGCCAGACGCCAGTCGCGCTCTCACCCGGTGGACGGTTGGCGAATCTGGTCGACGTTGGCCGGGAATTCAGTTCAACGTTGAGTTGGATGATTGACCCATCGCTGGTCCAATCCGCAGATGACATCAGCAGCGGCTACCAGGTAGTGGAAGCAGGCGCAATCGTCGTGGGCAATCGAAGTACCGACGCACTGCGGTGGCTCAATGATCTGCGTGCATCGATTGGTCCATCCAATGCCCATGCCATTGCGTATGCCGACATCGATGCCTCAGCCTCAAGGCGCAATGGGCTCAGTGCGGATGTTGTGCGAGCAATCACCTTGGCTCAGCCCATCACGTCCAACATCGTGAAATCACCAGTGCCTGGTGGGGTCTACTGGGCCCCCAATGGCCGACTTGATCAGCGCACAGCCAATCTGCTGGCATCGGCGGGGACCACCAAGGTCATCATGTCCACATCCGCAATGGCGGGAGATCCCAATGTTCCACGACAGGCAATTGCCGACTACCCAACCGAGTTTGGAAATCTCACAGCACTTCTGGCTGACTCTCGGATCAGCGCAACGCTGGCCATGCCACAGCGCAATTCCTCAGAGACCATCCTCGCTCGCCAGCGCTACCTCGCCGAGACTGCTGCCATCGCCGACAGTGTCACGGGCGACAGCGATCTGACCATTGTCGCCGCCCCCACAGATCTGCGTTGGAATCCCAGCCCGAGTTTCCTTCGTTCGGTTCTGCGGTCAACGCAGTCCGCACCATGGATGCGGCCAGCTTCGATCACCAGTTTGGAGTCAGGCCAGCGCAGTGCGAGCGCGAGACTGCCCTACAACATCGCGAACAGTGGGGAACTGACCTCCACGTACCTCTCTCGAGTTTCCCGAGTGCAACAGCGGGTGAAGCAGCTCACTGCAGTACAGGCCACGCCGACAACGGTGAGTACCTCGTACTCCGAGGCGCTGCTGCGTGCTCAGTCCTCTGCTTGGCGAAGAGAACCCACGACGGGTCTTGCCCTGGTCAGTGCCATCAGTCGTGAACTCTCTGCGCAGATCAATCTTGTCCGCCCGATTTCCAGCGGGACCATCACTTTTTCCGGGGACTCAGGCAATGTGCCCGTGACTTTGGCAAATGACGGCAGCAGCACGGTCACCGTCGGACTGACCTTGGTTGGTCAGCCTGCCTCGCGCCTGGAGTCGCAGGCAAAGACGAACATCAGGATTGAGCCCGGACAGAAGATCAGCGTGGAGATCCCAGTTCGAGTCGTCGGCGGGGATCCGCTGCCGACTCAGGTGCAGATCCTGACCTCGAACGCCACGCCATACGGGGTCCCTGCATCCATCACCTTGGTGTCAACTGCCTACGCGCGAGCGGCGGGCTGGGTCGTGCTCGCGGCCTTTGTCGCCATTGCCATATTTGTGGTGGTCGGGATCACCCGACGGATCATGCAACATAGGCAGCCATCATGAGCGAATCCTCGGCAACTGTGCTGCGCTCAAGTGCTGTGATGGCAACAGGAACGGTGATCTCGCGCATGACGGGCATTGCCCGCGACATCACGGCCGCGGCCGCCCTCGGATTCTTCCTGGTGTCAGATGCCTATTCACTGGGCAACTCCCTGCCAACGATGGTGTACATCCTGATCATTGGCGGCGCACTGAATGCGGTCTTCATTCCGCAACTCGTGCGGCACATGAAGGACGATGCTGATGCCGGCAATGCGTACTCCGATCGACTGCTCACTTTGGCCGGCATCACCTTGCTCGTGCTTTCAGTGGCGGCCGTGTTGGGCGCACCACTGCTCGTGAATCTCTACACGCCCAGCGACTACCCACAGAATGAGTTCGATCTCGCTGTGGCATTCGCGCGCCTGTGTCTGCCACAGATCTTCTTCTACGGTATCTACACCTTGCTCAGTCAGGTGCTCAACGCACGAGGTCACTTCAGCCTGCCGATGTTTGCGCCGATTGCCAACAACATCATTGCCATCGCGACATTCGTGCTGTTCATCGTGGTTGCAGGCACTTTAGCTGCCGCCGACGGCGAACTGACAACACAGCAGATCCTGATTCTGGGCATTGGCACGACCCTCGGTGTGATCGTTCAGGCCTTGATCCTGATCCCCGTGCTGTTGCGAAACGGGTATCACTACCGGCCGCGTTTTGACTGGCGTGGTGCCGGACTTGGCAAGGCCGGCTCGCTTGCGATGTGGACCATCGCGCTGGTGTTGGTCAATCAAGCAACGAACATTGTCGTGACGCGACTTGCCACCCAGGCAAACGTCAATGCTGCAGAGGCTGGCATCACTGCAGCTGGCCTGACGACTTACCAGAAGGCCCACTTGGTATTCCTGCTGCCACACAGCGTCATCACGATCTC
Organism: Actinomycetota bacterium; assembly: GCA_030652695.1. GTDB lineage: Bacteria > Actinomycetota > Actinomycetes > S36-B12 > S36-B12 > UBA11398. Next base: position 11,440 of record JAUSQD010000144.1, on the reverse strand, counting down.
GATCATCACCGCGATGCTGCCCGGATTGAGTCGGCTTGCGCACAGTGGTCGGCTGCACGACGTCGGCCGCGAAGTGAGCTCCACGATGCGCATCGTCGTAGCTGTGATTGCGCCAATCGCTGCGATTCTCTTCATCCTGGGTGCGGACATTGCCGTGATGCTCTTCGGCTATGGAGCCGCGACAGCCGAACAGGCCTCCGTGATGGGACAGATTGTCTCGGTCTTCATGATCGGGCTGGTTCCCTTCACATTGTTCTACGTCCTGGTGCGCGGCTTCTACGCAATGGAGGACACTCGCACCCCGTTCTTCATCACCGTTGGATTCAGCTTGGCTTGGATGGTGATGGCCATCCCCCTGTTTGCAGTGGTCGATGCCGGTGGACAGCAAGTGGCGTCGCTTGCCCTGACGTACGGGCTGTCCTATTGGATTGGCATGGCGATTGCCTGGGTGCTGCTCGCCAAGCGCATCGGTGGCATGCGTTCCGGTGCGACAGCGTGGGCGCTGACTCGCATTGCTGCGGCAGCGCTCATTGCCTTGGGCGGCATGCTCATTGCCCGGTTCGCGCTTGGCACCGTGGGCTACAACCCCGGTTTGGAAAGTCGAGAGAGCGTCCTGATCGACATTGTCGTGATGGCACCGGTGGGCGTGGTCTTCTATCTCCTGGCAGCCTGGCTGCTGCGCGTGAGCGAACTACGTGAGCTAGTGCGCATCACGCGCAAGAAGTTGTCGCGCAGCTCATGAGTTCGCCACTGGATCGCTACCGCCTGATCGACGAGTTGCTGGTGCCTGACCGTGCCTGCGCTTATTGGCGTGCATACGACACAGCTCTTGACCGCGAAGTCGTCATCCGGCTGATACATGCCCAGGACCCGAGGGCAGAGATCCTCAATGTGTCTGCACGCGCTGCAGCAGTGGTGCAGGACAGGCGACTGGGTCAGATTCTGGATGTGATGGAAGTTCCCGCTGAGGGGGCGCATCCGAAGCGACTGGCGGTGGTCAATGAATGGGTTCAGGGCGAATCGCTGCTCTCATTGATGGCTGCTCGCGACTGGAATCCACTGGGAGTGCAACAGGCCATCAGGATCGTCACCGAAGTGGCACAGGCCCTGCTGCTGGCTCATGATCATCGCGTTCGGCATGGCCGATTGCTGGCCAGCAACGTCCTGCTCACCGATGCTGCCGAAGTCCGAGTCATTGGCATGTCAATTGATGCAGTCATCCTGGGCGGCGCTGATGACCAGATCCGTGGCGACATCGACTCACTTGGCGGTCTGCTCTATTTCATGCTCACAGGCAACACGCCATTCGCTGTCGACCCGTTTGGGCCTGCTGATGTGCAAGCGCCGATCGCGCCTCGGCACCGGAGCTATCTGGAGCCCGCTTCTCATGTGCGAGCGGACATTCCGCACGATCTTGATGTGTTGATTGCTCGATCGATGATTGAGCAGCGGCGACCAAGGGGCACGACCAAATTTCGGACCGTAGGCGAATTCCTCAGCGCGCTCACGCAGATTCGCACAAGTCTGGAGCCGGTGGCTGGCCGACCGACTTCAACTCGTGTCCGAACTCTGGCCGTGCGGTTCACGGTCGCCCTTGCACTCATCGCCGCGGTTGCCCTACTCGTCGTTGCCTGGCGTCAGCTGTATATCGGCCCCTATGCTGACTCTTCCCGTGCCCAGCCCAGTCCATCCGCCAGCCCCTCACCTGCCGCAAGTGCAAACCCGACGGCAGTTTCGGTTCGGCTGCCGGCACTGGCCGTGGACTCCTTCGACCCCTTTGGCGATGACAACCGCGACGGTGTCGATGATGCCGCCGCCGGCCGAGAGCATCAGAATCAAGCTCAGCGAGCAATTGACGGCAATCCGGCAACGAGCTGGAACTCACTTCGCTATCGCGATGCGACGGCCAATGGCAAGGGTGGGGTCGGACTGGTGGTGGATCTCGGAGAATCCCAACAGGTGCAGAGTGTGGGCATCAGATTCGTCGATGTTGGCTCCGCGGTGCGCATCGCCGTGTCTGACTCTGTACTGGCCCAGCCAGTTCAATGGCCCCTGCTGGCGAAGGCACCGGCCGGCAAGAAGCAGCTCGCCATCCGGTCCCCTCGGCCGGTGCAAGGCCGCTATGTACTGGTGTGGTTTCCACGGCTTCCCCCATCCGTCTCCTACCCGGACATGCATCAGGTTCAGGTGTCCGAAGTGGTGATCCGCGGACGGGGCTAGGCTCACGATTCGTGTCCGCCGAGCAATCCGACGAGGAGTTGCTGGCTGCGCATGTCGCAGGCGACCCACACGCATTCTCCGAACTGGTCTTTCGGCATCGAGATCGCCTCTGGGCAGTCGCCCTGCGCACGATGGGCGATTCCCATGAGGCCGAGGACGCACTGCAAGACGCGCTGATCTCAGCCTTTCGTCGGGCAGAGCAGTTCCGCGGAGAAGCCAAGGTCACCACCTGGTTGCACCGGATCGTGGTGAATGCGTGCTTGGATCGGATCCGCCGCCGAAGCGCGCGACCGACCTCGCCGCTGCCTGAGCATGACACTCATGATTTTGGACTTCAGGCCGCCGATGACCACATTGAGCAGCGCGAAACTCAAATCTTGATCGCTGAGGCGCTGGCCGAGCTCCCGCAGGATCAGCGAGATGCCGTGCTGCTGGTCGACGTCGAGGGATGGCCGATTGAGGACGCGGCACGAATGCTCAACTGCCCTTCCGGCACGGTGAAGAGCCGATGTTCGCGAGGCAGAGCCAAATTGGCCAAACGATTGGTCGAGTTGCGGAACCCGCAGAGCCATGACCCCGTCCAAAACCCGGAAGGAGGCCCGAGTTGAGCGACGCCGAAGATGACGCCATGTGGGGTGAAGAAAGCCCACTCGGCGACGAGGCTTCATTCCTCAACCCCGAGCGTGCTCCCCAGGGTCCATCGATGCCCGATGCAGTCTGGGCTGATATCGAGCGGGTCCTGCACCACGAGCAGGTCGCCAGAGAGGGCACCGTCAGTTTGCACAGCCGTCGCCGCCCGCGTCGCACATGGATCATCGGGGCGGCTGCCGCTGGAGTCTCGTTGCTGGCTGTTGGGGTCGTGGTGCAGAGCGTGCAGAGCACCAATGCGCCAGTCGTGGCTTCGGGCACCAATGGCCTCACCCCAAGCAGTGGAGCATTCCCGGCGAAGCAGATTCTTGCCAGCGGCACCGACTACATGCCCACGACCCTGGCCAGCCAAGTCACCAAACTCGTGCGCGGAAGCAAGGGAGCCAAGCAGCTCATGGCCGCTACAACGGAGGCGACTGCCTGGCCATCGACCGCTCCCGGATTCGACATGTCCGCTGAAGGTCTGCGCAGCTGCATTTCCGGATTGACTCATGACGACAATGGCACCGCCTTGATGGTTGATCTTGCTCGTTACCACGGCGACGACGCAGGGATTGTCGTGATCCCCATGTCAGTGACGGAGCCCACCCAGTCCAGCCCTGCAATGCTTCGCGTCTGGGTTGTCGGTCCTGACTGCTCCGCATCCCATACCGACGTGATGGTCGATCTGACCATCGCGCTGCCTGCAACAGCATCGGCGGAATAAGCCTCGCCCTAGGATCGTTCTCCTACGAGTAAGACTCACCCAAGGCGAGGAATGCAATGAGCGACATCCGTAACCTGATCATCATCGGATCAGGACCTGCTGGCTACACGGCTGCTGTGTATGCCGCTCGCGCTCAACTTGCGCCTCTGCTCTTCGAGGGTTCGGTCACCGCGGGCGGTGCGCTCATGAACACCACTGAAGTCGAGAACTTCCCCGGCTTCACTGACGGCATCATGGGTCCAGAGCTGATGGAGAACATGCGGGCACAAGCTGTTCGATTTGGTGCCGAGATCATCACCGATGACGTGGTCACAGCTGAGTTGTCCGGAGACATCAAGACTGTCACCGATGGCGAAGGCAGGGTCCACCAGGCCAAGGCCGTGATCTTGGCCATGGGTTCCAGCTACAAGGAGCTTGGCGTCCCCAATGAGAAGCGCCTGTCGGGCCATGGCGTTTCCTGGTGTGCCACCTGTGATGGCTTCTTCTTCCGTGACCAGGACATTGCCGTCGTGGGCGGCGGCGACTCCGCACTCGAAGAGGCGACCTTCCTGACTCGTTTCGCAAAGTCAGTCACCCTGGTGCACCGTCGCGATGAGTTGCGCGCCAGCAAGATCATGCAGGATCGCGCATTTGAGAACGAGAAGATCTCCGTCGCCTGGAACACCCTTGTTGACGATGTGGTGGGCGATGCCAAGGTCAGTGGTCTCGCCGTGCGCGACGCAAAGGACGGCACGACCCGCGAGTTGGCCGTCACCGGAGTCTTTGTGGCAATCGGCCACGATCCCCGATCTGAACTCGTCAAGGGCCAGATCGATCTTGACGATGAGGGTTATGTATTGACGCTCAACGGCACCACCGAAACCAACCTGCCAGGCGTGTTCGCCTGTGGTGATCTCGTGGATCACCGCTATCGCCAGGCCATCACCGCTGCTGGCTCGGGTTGTTCTGCGGCACTTGACGCAGAACGCTGGCTCGCAGCCTCGGAGTAACCTACGACCACCGCAGTTCAACCTGCCTGAATAAGGAGATCCCCATGGGCGCAACGAAGATTGTCACCGAAGCCAGCTTTGCTGATGATGTGCTGACCAGTGACAAGCCGGTACTCGTCGATTTCTGGGCAGAGTGGTGCGGGCCTTGCAAGATGATCGCTCCCATTCTGGAGGAGATCGCCTCGCAGAACGAGGGCCTGACCATCGTGAAGCTCAATGTCGATGAGAACCCTGCCATTGCAGCGTCCTACGGCATCACCTCCATTCCGACCATGAACGTCTTTCAGGGCGGTCAGGTTGTGAAGTCCATCATCGGCGCCAAGCCCAAGGCTGCGCTGCTCGCTGATCTGGCGCCGTACCTGTAAGGATGCCCCGCCGCGGTGATACCGGGGCGGCCGTTGCCGAGGTGCGGGCGCGGCTCGCACATCTTGGTTACCTCAATTCAGCGCTGGGTCAAGACTTCGACGAAGATTTGGACCGCGCGGTGCGCACCTTTCAACAGGAGCGCGGGCTGACCGTCGACGGCATTGTCGGCACTGACACCTTCCGGCGCCTGGATGAGGCTCGTTGGCGCCTTGGTGATCGAGTGCTCAGATACGTTCCCGGGCACCTGATGACCGGTGATGACATCACCGAGTTGCAAAAGCGCTTGAATCAACTGGGTTTTGACGCAGGTCGCGCCGATGGCGCCTTCGGACCAGACACTGACTCGGCCGTGCGCGAGTTTCAACGCAGTGTCGGTGAGAACGCCGACGGCACGTGTGGGCCGGAGACTTTCCGATCCTTTGAACGTCTCGTTCGAACTGTCAGCGGTGGCAATGCCGCCCGACTGCGCGATCCGCTGGCCGTGACCGCGCTGCAGACAGGCATCGCGGACAAGGTCGTGGTGATCGATCCAGGTTTTGATGAAGACGATCCGCAAGCCAGCGAGATTGCCCGAGCGATCGCCGTGCGAGTCGAAGGTCGGTTGGCAGCCTTGGGCACTCAGGTGTTCTTGACCCGCGCCCTTGAGAGCTCACTGCCCACAGACACCTCGCGAGCCGACTTTGCCAATCGCACCAATGCCGATCTGATGATCTCCATCCATTGCGATCGAGTGGCCAGCCCATTGCCCAATGGCATCGCGACCTTCTACTTCGGCGAGCCTGACGATGGGGCCTTCTCCTACGCCGGACGAGCGCTCGCCGAGCAGCTTCAGGTCGAACTGTGCGCACGAACCCGCATGCACAACAACCGTTCCCACCCACGCACCTGGGATCTGCTGCGGATGACCCGGATGCCAACGGTTCGTGTCGATGTCGGCTATCTGTCCAATCCTGACGATTGCAGCCGGCTGCTTCGCATCGAGCACCAAGACATCGTTGCCGCCGGCGTTGCGGCAGCAATCAGCCGTTTCTGCATGCCCATTTAGGGGCTGAGGGGCTCTCGCGTCTATCGTTGGATGTTGTGAGTGGTTCCCGACTCGACCCATGGGTTGATTCCTACGCCCAGCGCACATCCGAGATGCAGGCATCCGAGATCCGTGCGCTGTTTGCCGTTGCCTCTCGCCCTGAGGTGGTCTCGCTGGCCGGTGGCATGCCCTTCGTGCAAGCGCTGAACATGGATCTGATGGCTGAAACCGTCAGCAAGCTGTTGCGCGAACGGGGCGCAGTTGCCCTCCAATACGGCTCAGGCCAGGGCGATGTCGGCCTTCGTGAGCAGATTCTGGAGGTGATGGCCGACGTCAAGGTCTCGGCCCATCCCGACGACATCGTGGTCACCACCGGTTCGCAGATGGCGCTGGATCTTGTGACTCGAGTGTTCTGCGATCCAGGCGATGTAGTGCTCGTCGAGGCGCCTTCCTATGTGGGTGCGCTGGGAGTGTTTCGAGCCTACGAATGCGAGGTCATTCATGTGGCCATGGATGACGAAGGCTTGAATCCGATTGCCCTTCAGGAGGCCATTTCCACTCTGGCCGCCCAAGGACGCAAGGCCAAGATGCTCTATACGATTCCGTCCTTCCACAATCCCGCTGGCGTCACCCAGGGACAGCCAAGGCGGGCAGAGATTCTGGCGATCGCTCAGCGAGCTGGCGTCCTCCTGCTGGAGGACGATCCATATGGCCTCCTTGGCTTCGAAGGTGAGCCGCCTGCAGCGATCCGGTCACACGATGAGGAGGGCGTGATCTACCTCGGCTCCTTCTCCAAGACCATTGCCTCTGGACTTCGAGTGGGCTGGGCTGTGGCGCCGCATGGCGTGCGAGAGAAGCTGGTGCTCGCGGCTGAATCAGCTGTGCTTTGCCCTTCGAACTACAGCCAGCTGACGATCTCTGAATATCTGGCCACCCAGCCCTGGCGTGAGCAGATCAAGTCCTACCGTGAGCTGTACCGCGAACGCCGCGATGCGCTGCTGGAATCACTTGAGCAGCTCATGCCGCCCGGCACCACGTGGACAACCCCCGCGGGTGGCTTCTACTCGTGGCTGACTCTGCCCAATGGGCTGGACGCCAAGGCGATGCTCCCACGCGCCGTCACCGCCCTCGTGGCCTACGTTCCGGGCACCGGCTTCTACGTCAATGGCAGCGGACACGAGAACATGCGCTTGTCGTACTGCTACCCCGAGCCCGATCGCATTCGCGAGGGCGTTCGCAGACTGGCTGGAGTCATTGAGGGTGAGCTCGAGATAGCCGCCACCTTTGGCACCGGCAGTGCCCTGCATTCGGACTCAGGATCTGACTCACCCGGCTCGAACGTTCCAGCACCAAACCTGCAGTAGTACCAACGGTTTTCGAGCACTTCGAGAAGGGATCGAGTCAATGTCTTCGTATCTAGTGCTCTCCGGGGGTCTGTCGCCTGAACGCGATGTCTCTCTTCGATCAGGGCGACGGGTTGCAGAGGCCCTGCGGCTGAGTACTGATGACGAAGTGCGTGAGGCTGATGTGGATCTGTCACTCATCGACCTGCTTCGCAAGCATCGGCCGAGTTGCGTCATCCCGCTGCTGCACGGAGCTGCAGGCGAGGACGGCGCCCTGCGTGATGTCCTGACCTCCCTTGACCTGCCCTATGTGGGCTCCACTGGTGAATCCGCCCGCCTGGCATTCGACAAGCCCATCGCCAAGACACTGCTTGCACGTGCAGGCGTAGCAACCCCCGCCTATGTGGCACTCCCGCATGCAAGCTTCCGTGAACTTGGCGCCGCCGAAGTACTGAGCGGCATTCGCGACCTGCTCGGCCTGCCATTGATCGTCAAGCCGACGAAGGGCGGATCTGCACTCGGGGCTTCGCTGGTGAAATCTGCTGAGGACTTCCCCTCGGCCATGGTTGGGGCCTTCGCCTACAGCGAGGTGGCCATGATGGAACAGTGGATCGCCGGTACCGAGGTGGCCATCAGCGTGCTTGAGACAGGTGACTCAACCTCTGCGCTGCCGGCTGTTGAGATCGTCCCCAAGGCTGAGATGTATGACTACAACTCGCGCTATACCGCTGGCACTACTGAGTTTTTCGTGCCCGCGCGGCTGAGCGATGACATCGCGGCGGAGTGCGCTCGGATTGCGCTGCTTGCGCATGAGGTGCTGGGCCTGCGTGACTGGTCTCGGACCGATCTGATCGTCGACTCATCTGGCACACCATGGTTCCTGGAAACCAACGCGGCGCCAGGCATGACCGAGACTTCATTGTTCCCACAGTCCTTGCATGCAGCCGGCCTGTCGCTGGGCGACACTGCGCTGCGACTCGTGCAACGAGCGATCGCCCGCAAGTAGTCGAGGTCGAGCGCAGCAGTGATGCGATCAGTCGTGGAGTATTGCAAGCGCTGAAGAGCGCGTTCGTCAATAGTTGTGGGTATGACTTAACTATTTGCTACGACTTGTCGATGGCATCAGCGATGCGCCGGAGATCCTCGGCGTCGGCAACGTCAATCACAATGCGGCCCCGCGCCTTGCCAGAGGCAAGTCCAGTGACGGTCACGCGGGTATCCAGACTGTCGCTGAGACGAGCGCTAATGTCGGCACGCAACTCTGCAGTTGGCGTGCCGGTTGCACGCGCTCGCTTGCGCTTGCTTTGAGCACCGGTATCGCCGAGCAGAATGATCTCCTCAACAGTGCGCACACTGAGGCCTTCGGCCACGATGCGTGTTGCCAAGGCCTTCATCGCCTCAGGATCTTGCAAGGACAGCAGTGCGCGGGCATGACCGGCACTGATCACTCCGGCGGCTACCCGCAGCTGCACCTCTGGCGGCAGCTTCAGCAAGCGCAAGGTGTTGGTGACTTGGGGGCGGGATCGGCCGATGCGACTGGCCAGCTCCTCCTGAGTGCAGCCGAAGTCCTCCAGCAGTTGCTGGTAGGCGGCTGCCTCCTCCAATGGATTCAAGTTTGCTCGATGCAGATTCTCAAGGAGCGCATCACGAAGCAAGGCGTCATCTTCAGTTTGGCGGATGATCGCCGGAATCACCGTGAGTCCTGCCAGGCCGCTTGCCCGCCAGCGACGCTCACCTGCCACCAGTTCATAGCCAGTGCCAGCTGGCCGCACGACCACCGGCTGCAGTAGGCCGATCGACGCGATTGAATTCACCAGCTCGGTGAGCGCCTCTTCATCGAAGACCGAGCGCGGCTGGCGGGGGTTCGGCACGATCGCATCAAGCGGCAGTTCCGCGTAGCGCAGCCCGTGCACGCTGGCGATCTCAGGACTGGCTGCAGGTGCTGGGGCAGAAGCAGTGGCTGCCGTGGGAATGAGCGCGCCCAGGCCCTTGCCCAGTCCGCGCTTTGGTGCCTCGCTCATGCCTGCTCCGGTGTATAGATGAGTAGATATCGGTGGATTTGTCCCGTTATGCCGGTGGATAAACCTGTGGACAAATTTCAGCCAGCTCTGCGGCCGCTTGTCGGTAGGTGAGCGCACCAGGCGAGGACGGGTCATAGGTCAACACGGTTTGCCCGTATGAGGGAGCCTCGGAGACGCGGACATTGCGAGGGATCACCGTGCTGAGGACCCGCTCGCCAAAGTGGGTGCGTACTTCCTCAGCCACCTGCGCGGCCAGGCGAGTGCGACCGTCGTACATCGTCAGCAGAATCGCTGACACTTCCAACTGGGGATTCAGATGGGTGCGGACCATGTCGATGGTGCGTAGCAGTTGAGAAAGACCTTCAAGGGCGTAGTACTCGCATTGGATGGGCAGCAGCACCTCCCTCGCGGCAACCAATCCGTTCAAAGTGAGCAGCCCCAAGGATGGCGGGCAGTCAAGCAGGACGTAGTCAACGCTCAGACCATCAGCATCCGCCTCGGCGATGTAGGCCTCCAGTGCCCGCGTCAAGCGATACTCCCGGGCGACTTGGGACACCAGCTCAATCTCCGCCCCGGCAAGATCAATGGTGGCTGGAACTCCAGAGAGGTTGGCGATGTCTGGGCAGACCTGCACCACATCGGCCATCGCGGCATCCCCACTCAGCACTTCATAGATGCCAGGAGTCCCCTCGCGATGATCAAGACCCAAGGCAGTGGAGGCGTTGCCTTGAGGATCCATGTCCACCAGCAGCACCTTGGCGCCGCTCAGCGCAAGGGCTGCGGCAATATTGACCGCGCTCGTGGTCTTGCCGACCCCACCTTTTTGGTTGGCGATCGTGATGACACGAGTCATGCTGGCCAACCGAGATCTGTACTCGGCTGGTCCAATGCTGTCGATGTTTCACGTGAAACAGGCCAGCCGAGCGCAGATTCCTCTGCTGGCGGTTCCAGGATCGGCATAGTCGTCATTGTGCCGCACCAAGATAGGCGCTGACCACCGTAGTCGCCGGATCCACCCAGGGGGCTCCGACCTGAATCATGGAGACATCCCGGAGTTTGAATCGGGCAATGGCCTCGCCTGCTTCCACTAGTTCATCTGCTGCCTGCTGCCCCTTGAGTGCCAGCAGGCGACCACCGGGCTTGAGGAGCGGAATGGTTGCGCCGAGCAGTTTGGGCAGGGGAGCCACGGCACGGGCCGTGACCACATCGAAGGTGCCCCAGAGCTGCTTGATCTCCTCACCACGACCGCGGGCAACGGTCACGCGATCGCCAAGATTGAGCAGATCGACGGCTTCAGACAGAAAGTTCGCACGACGCAGCAGGGGCTCAATCACGGTGACCATGAGATCTGGTCGAGCCAGTGCCCACACCAGCCCAGGCAGACCAGCCCCCGAGCCCACGTCGGCGACGATGGATGCCGAGCGCACAAGCCCAGCTTCGGGCTCTGCCACCACTGCCGAGTTCAACAGATGTCGGGACCACAGGCGTGGGATCTCACGGGGACCTATCAGCCCATGGTCAACCCCGACAGTCGCCAGGAGATCCGCGTAGGCCTGCAGCGTTGATCGATGCGTTTCAAGCCAGGGGGGAAGTTCGGGATGTTCCACGTGAAACGTTAGCTGACGCGAATGACCACGCGGCGCTGTGGCTCATCGCCCTCAGATGCACTGACCAGGCCGGCTTCGGCGACCGCATCGTGCACGATCTTGCGCTCAAACGGGGTCATCGGGTTCATGCTCACCGGAGCCGCGGTTCTTTGCGCTTCAGCAATTGCCGTCTTGGCCAGGGCAACGAGATCGGCCCGGCGTTGGGCCCGAAAGCCTGCGATGTCCAGCATCAGTCGCGATCGCTCGCCGGTCTCCCGCGCAGCTGCCAAGCGAGTGAGCTCCTGGATTGCATCCAGGACCTCGCCATTCTCGCCTACCAAATGCGACAAATCACCTGATTTCGCCTCAACGATGGAGATCATTGCTCGGCTGCCCTCGATATCAATGTCGATGTCACCGTCGAGATCAGCAATGTCGAGCAGGCCTTCAAGGTAGTCGGCTGCAGCTTCGCCTTCCTGGTCCAGCAGGCTGCGCTTGTCACTTTGCACTTCAGACATTCAATACTCCTACTTGCGC
>JAUSQD010000072.1 GCA_030652695.1 Actinomycetota bacterium | reverse complement strand
GAAGTCCACCAGAAGACCGGCAGCAAAGACGTAGACCACCCCCATCGCAGGCCCATAGGCAAGCGCAACTGCCACGACCGAGACCAAAATCAGATCAGGCGTAGCACCGGGAAGCCCGAGTCTGCTGAGGAAGGAGCTCTGCATCATCACCGCGATCAGCAGCGTGGTGCCCAGTATCAGCAATTGGCGCAGCCACATCAGGAAGCCTCAGGTGATGGGACCGGAGTTGCCGGGCTGAGTGTGGGCACAGCGGTGCTCGATGTGGGCGACGGCGTAGGCGACGGCGCGGTCTCAGGGCGGGCAGGCAGAACGGAGTCACGCGGATCTGTGCGAGGCGGCCGCACCACAACGCCGACGATGGTCAAAGCCGTCAGATCAGCAAAGGGTGCAATCGCGGCCACGCGGGTGAGCTGCCCAGCAGTTCCTCGAACGGACGTGACTTCCCCGATCGGGATGCCTGGGGCGTAGGGCTTGCCATTCTTCGAGCCGAAGGTGACCAGAGCTTCGCCCTGCTTCACATCGGCCAGCGGATTCAGCATTTGGAACTCCAGGGAATTCACATCACCAGTGCCAGAAAGAATGCCCACCTCTTCGCTGCCGGCAATGCGGGCGCCCACCGAAACCGAAGGATCCACGATCAAGACCACCGTGGAGCTCGTGCGATGGACCGCGGCTACTCGACCGACGAGTCCATCACCATTGATGACCGACATATCGCGCTCAATGCCATCTTGGGTGCCGATATCGATGGTGACCGTCCAGCTGAACTCCTGCTCAGGTGCAACGGCAATGACTTCGGCGGGAACGATCCGGTAGCGCCCAGCACCGGCAACGTTGAGCAGTGCATCCAATGCGTCCGCACGCGCGCGATCCTCAGCCGCACGTCGAACCAGCCCGCGAAGGGCGCTGTTCTCAGCCTGCAGCGCTGCAATGGCCTCGCGCTGGTCACCCCAGGTCCCCCACCAGCTGCCGATGCCCAGGACCGGCGAGAAGATGGTTGCGCCCGCCCGCTCAACCCCGCCAAGTGCGGTGCCCACCACTGATCGGAAGGTTGCGAAGGGTCCCTTGCCACCGCGAAGGTCCAAGATCGCGAAAGTCAACGTGATGACCACCAGAATCGCAATGACCACCCTGGCGCGGCGCTGAAACATATGAGATAGCGGCAGGTCTGAAGACCAGCCGCCCTATCGCCGTGGCTCGGAGACGAGTACAGCCTGAAGTGCGTCGAACTCCTCAACGCACTTGCCTGATCCGAGCGCAACGCAATCAAGTGGTCGATCTGCAATAAGGATGGGCATGCCAGTCTCGTGACGCAGTCGTTCATCCAGTCCGCGAAGCAGCGCACCGCCCCCGGTGAGCACGATGCCGCGATCCATGATGTCGCCGGAAAGCTCCGGTGGAGTGCGATCAAGGGTCGCCTTCACCGCAGCGACGATGGCATTGACCGGCTCGTCGATGGCTCGCCGGATCTCCTCAGCAGACACCACGATTGTTCTCGGCAGACCGGTGATGAGGTCACGTCCTCGGATTTCGGCATGCGGCTCGTCGGGCATGGGAAAAGCCGAACCGATCGCGACCTTGATCTCCTCAGCAGTGCGCTCGCCAAGCATCAAGGAGTACTCGCGCTTGACATATTGAATGATCGCGTTGTCCAACTCGTCGCCGCCAACGCGAACCGACAAGCTGGTGACGATGCCGCCAAGTGAGATGACGGCAACTTCAGAGGTGCCACCACCGATGTCGACAACCATGTTTCCCGTTGGCTCGTGGACCGGAAGTCCGGCGCCAATCGCAGCAGCCATCGGCTCTTCAATGATGAACACCTTGCGTGCGCCAGCGGCGTATCCCGCATCCTTGACCGCCCGCTGCTCAACGCCGGTGATGCCTGAAGGCACACAGATGATCAGGCGTGGCTTGGCCAGGTGCCTTCGCTTGTGCACCTTCTGAATGAAGTAGCGCAGCATGCGCTCGGTGGTGTCGAAGTCGGCAATGACCCCGTCCTTGAGCGGGCGAATCGCCACGATGTTGCCGGGGGTTCGTCCGATCATCCGCTTGGCCTCGGATCCGACGGCCAAAATGCCGCCAGTGTTGTTGTTGATCGCCACAACTGAGGGTTCATTCAGCACAATTCCGCGGCCGCGAACATAGACCAGAGTGTTTGCCGTACCCAGATCGACGGCCATGTCGCGGCCAACGAAAGAGGACGAGGCAGTAGCCATAGGGGAAGTGGCCTTCCTGATCGGGGGTGCTCATCTTACGTCCCCCGCCGGACCACCTAGCCCGCGATGCGCGCGGCCCTGGCCAATTCGAGTTCGCGCAGGCGCGATTCGAGCTTGTCTGCGACCTCCGCGGAGACCTCCAGGCCAAAGGCTGCCGTGGTCACGGCACCCAGATCCGCCCGGTAGTCATGTCCGATACTTTCGAATTGTCCGGCTTCCACCTTGGTCGCAAAGAGCACATCCACCAGCACCTGTGCCCAGGTAATGCCCGGCTTCCACGTCATGGACTGCGGAATATTGCGTCCACGCGGCATCGTTGGATCAAGCCAGGAAGGTCTATTGGCGATCAAGTCCCCGCGGAAGCGCACCACAGGATCGCCATCGTGCTCCAGAAACCAGACCCGAGGACGCTGTGGGCCAAAGTCCACTGGCACCTGCTCGGCACGGTCCAGGGTCACCGAGGAAGCGGCGCAGCGGGAGTGGAACTCATCGGCGGTTCTGCTGCCCGGGGTGCCTACCCAGAGGGCATGGGCGATGCCGTAGGCATCAAGATCGGTCAGGCCGCCGGGCACAGCAGCTTCCTGGACTCCCGCACCCAGACTCTCGCCATACATCAGCAGGATCGGCGAAGTGGAGCGATCGCGAAGCTCGGCCACGATTGCGTCGAGGAGCTCGCGTTGGGTCTGCGCAGCATCCTTGCGCTTGCCAAGTGAGAGGAAGGACGGCAGCAGACCGTAACCGATCGCCACAGCTGCGCAGTCGCCGCGAGTGAGGATCTCCAGCACATCAACTGGCGAGGAGTTGGCGTAGCCGGTGCCCGCTGGAGACTGAATCAACAAGTACTTCCGGTCGAAGGCCCCAGTGCGCCGCAACTCAGCCATTGCCAACTGCACCCGCTCGGCAATCGTCGGTGCGCATTCGACTCCGATGAACACGCGGACTGGGTCGACCAGCATTGGCTCACCGGTCACCGCAAGCACATCTTCGGGCGTGGTCACCTGACCTACGTAGCGTGCGCCCTCGCGACCCATGAGCTCCAGTGGGACACCCGATGCTGCCGATCCGGTGACCGAACTTGATGAAGGTGGCTGCGCAAAACCTGGATCCAGTCCGCGACTGTTCTCCTCAAGGCCAGCCAGCAGGCCATTGGCTATCGCCCGTCCAGCAACAGCCTTCACTCCAGCGATGCCGGCAATGGCTGCCATCGCCAGCGGTATGCGCCTGGGATGACGAACAGCACCGATCAGCAGATCGGTCTTGATGGCGGCAACGGTCCCGACCAGGGCACCAAGACCAGGAGCAAAGGCCTTGTCGATCGTTGCCGGCCAAGGGACCAGAGTCTGCCCTCGCGCTGCGGCGCCCACGACCCCACCGACTGCAACACCTACTGCAAGTCCAAGGGTCCGAGCGCGCATGGCTACAAGCCCGGGAAGAACAGTTCGATCTCACGGGCTGCCGACTCTGGCGAGTCAGATCCGTGAGTCACGTTCTGTTGGGTCTCAGAGGCCAGATCACCGCGGATAGTGCCGGGGGCGGCGTTTGCAGGGTTCGTGGCGCCCATCATTGCTCGCCAGGACGTGATCACGCTGGGGCCTTCGACTACTGCAGCCACCAATGGAGCGCTGGTGATGAATGCAACGAGATCGGCAAAGAAGGGCTTGTCGGCATGCTCGGCGTAGTGAGCCTCGGCGATCGAAGCCGGAAGCGTGCGCATCTCAAGGGCGACGATGGTGAAGCCCTTGCGCTCGATTCGTGCGAGAACCTCACCGACGAGACCTCGGGCCACCCCGTCGGGCTTGATCAGCACCAATGTGCGCTCAGTCATCCTGCTCCTTATGTCACCTGTGGAACGGTCAGCCTAGTGGTGGCTCGGCTGCCGCTCGCTCGGCTTTGAGGGCATCGACCCGGCTGCCCTGATGAATGGCCATGTACCAAAGCACGAGAAAGATTCCGCCAACGATGAACATCACTGGTGCCAGAAATCCGATGGCCAGCACGGGCACCTGCAGCAGCCATCCCAGAGTCAGACCCCACGGACGACGCAAAGTGCCCACGGCCAGAAAGAGCGCGACTGTGAGAGCGAGCCCCAAGGTGATGATCAAGGCGGTGTTGTCGAGAGAACCATTCGTCGCCACCACTGGAATGGCGAGAAAGACCGCGACGGCTTCCAGGCTCAGGACAGCTGAACAGAGGATCTTCATAAGTGTCGTCTGCCGCGCTGCATCATCTGCTTGACC
>JAUSQD010000071.1 GCA_030652695.1 Actinomycetota bacterium | reverse complement strand
CCCCCACACTCATGTGCCGATTGTGTGTGTTCGAGCTGTCAGGTAACTCTATGAACGATTCGAGTGATCTCGCAGTTCAGGAGTTCAAGCAATGCCTCACGACTGTGCTCAGGCTCGGGGATGGCAAAGACCGCGTGATAGGTAAGCCAACGGCCAACGAGATTGAACAGCAAGCGCAGTGACTGCGCTGGTGCTGCCACAGCTGGTACCCAACCGCGCAAGGCCCATTCATTGAGAATCATTTCGGCTGCTGCATCCTGCTCCATCAGTGAATGCATCACTTTGTCTGGCGTCAAAGGCATGAGGAACATCCATTGCGCCTGGCCTGCAAAGGTCGACTCGAACTGCTCCAACCAGGCGCACAGATCAGCGTGACTACCTGGCTCAATATTCTTGATGGCGCTGATCGCGACCATCATCTGGGTTTGCTGAGTTTCTGCGATCGCTGCAGCGATATCCGGCTTGCCGCTGAAGTATTTGTAGACGGTCGTTCGACCTACATTTGCCCTGCTGGCGATCTCATCGATCGTTGCCGCCTCGAATCCACGATCGACCATCACTGCGATGGCGGTCTGAATGAGACGTTCGCGGGTGAGCTGCTTTTGCGCTTCACGGATAGAAACAGGGCGCGGCCCAGGGTACTTTCGCAAGGACAAGAGCGCTGAATCGACCATTCGTGCAGGTTAGCGACAGGTGTTCACTTTGTGAATAGATCGCGCAACTCAAGCGGGGCGTGCGATACCAGTCCTAGGCACCCAAGAACAGAAAACCCACTTACGGCAACCAATTGGCGGCGCGCGTTTACTCGCCAAACAGATTCAGCGAATCTGTCTCCTGAGTTGCCCAATTCAGCACTGGCAAAGCATCGCAATCAATGAAGAAGTGTGAAAGGTTCGCAAGCAGCCATTCAGGTGCCTTCACCGGGGAGCGAACATGAGCGGACCACTCACTGGCTTGCGTGTCGTCGAGTTGGGAGACAGCCTCGCTATTGCCCAAGCAGGAAATCTGTTCGCGGATTTTGGTGCTGAGGTCGTCCTCATCGAACCGCCAACCGGTGCTGCACTGCGCTCTGCGGCCGGCTTTGCATTTATTGCACGTGGCAAGAAAAGTGTGGTGCTGGACTGCAACGAAGCTGACGATGCTGCGATCTGCCTGGGACTTATGTCCGAGGCAGACGTAGTGCTCACGTCCATTCGACCAGCAACGCTGCATCGTTGGGGCTTGGACTTCGCCAGCCTCTCTGAAGTCAATCCACGCCTCGTCTTTGGTCAAGTGACGGCCTGGGGTTTGCAGGGGCCACTCGCAGCTGCCAAAGGCAGCGAAGGCATGGTCATGGCGAAGATCGGCGCCAACTACTCACATCAGAGAATCGTCGACCGCGACGGACCTACGTTCACCACAGTGCCCTTTGCAAGTTGGAGCGCAGGTCAGACTTTGCTGCAGGGGGTATTCGCTGCTCTGCGCGAACGCGAATCAAGCGGTCTTGGGCAAATGGTGGATAGCAGTCTCGCGCACAGTCTTGGGGCGCAAGACCCATGGACTCAAGCAATTGGTGTCATTGCGGAGCGCTTCCCAGATGCCTTTACGCCCACTGCGCAAACCGGTACCGATGGCGCACCCAACACCAGCTTCCTCTTCAAACTCCTAGTAGCCATTACCAAAGACGGCTACTGGGTTCAGTTTGCCGAAGTGCAGCCTCGTTTGTTTCGAGCGTTCATGCATGCTGCCGGCCTCGACTGGATGTACGAAGACTCCCGCTGGGCTGAGTTCATGAAACTTGCAACAGAGACAGTCACATTGCCGGACTCTGCGGATGCTGTTCAGCGATTCGAATTCTGGAATCTGCTGCTGGACATCGTGCGCAGTCGCACTCTGGCCGAATGGCAAGTCGCCTTCGACGAGGATCCCAATGTGTTTGCTGAAGTCTTCAGGCGCGGCACCACCCTGCTGCATCACCCGCAGATGGAAGTCGAGAAACAACTGGTCACGATTCAGGATCGTGAGCTTGGTCCAGTGCTTCAGCCGGGCGCACTGATCCGTTTCGGATCGACTCCAGCAGAACTTGGCGCTGATGCTCCACGACTTGGCGAGCACCAGGGCGAAGTAGTGACCCGCACAAAGGGCGCTGCGGTGAGGGACAAGCAGGCACAAGAGCTTTCCGAGCCAGGCTTGCCATTGGCGGGCGTGACCATTCTTGAGTTGGGAACCTTCTATGCCGCACCTTTCGGTGCAACGATCTTGACTGACCTGGGTGCACGAGTGATCAAGATCGAAACTCTTGACGGCGATCCGATGCGGACTCAGCAGGCCTTTCCGGAGGCCGGCGCAATGAAGGTTCTCCAGGGCAAGCAATCCGTGGCTCTTGATCTAGCCACAGCTGAGTGTCGCGAGGTTCTGGCAGCTATGGCTCCATCTATCGATCTCGTGCTTTGCGCATTTCGCATGGGCGTTGCCGATCGTCTCGGCGTCGGTGCTGCAGACTTGCTGAAGCTGAATCCGCGCATCATGTATCTCGAGAGTCCGGGATTTGGGATCCAGGCGCCGTATGGCAACAGGCCAGCGTTCGCACCTGTCATTGGTGCAGGCAGCGGCATCGCGATGCGCAATGTGGGGCAATTGATCCCTGAAGGTGTGCCGGACGATTTCGATGTCATACGCACTCTTGGCGCGAAACTGACTGCTGGCGGAGGCAATGCGGCCGCCCAGGCCGATGGAGTTGCTGCGCTTGGTGTCGGAACAGCTCTCGCCTTTGCCGCGTACTTGCAGACACAAGGAATTCCGGGTCAAGCCTTGCTTACGACGATGCTTCAATCCTGTGCCCACGCACTGGCGGAAACCATGGTCGAGTATCCGAATCGGCCTGATCCTGCTACGGCTGGGACCGATTTGTTTGGGCTCAGTGCGCTGTATCGCCTGTATCCCGCCGGGGGCAATAGCTGGGTGTTTCTGAGCGCACCTAAGGCAAGTGAATGGCTGCCATTGATTAAGGCACTCGGAGCCGAGTCCGAACTCAGCTCGGATGCCCGCTTCGCCACAGCAGGGTCGCGCCAGAAGCATGATGGCGAACTCGCGGAGGCCCTCCAAGAGATTCTCAGTCGGCAGACCGCCAGCCAATGGGAAGCGCAATTGCTGGCCCTCGATGTGGGGTGCGTCGAAGTCAACACTATGCCGCCCAACCGTGTGTATATGACCGAGCTTGCAGAAGCGCACCACTGGTTGCAATCTGCAGACAGCCCAGTGATCGGCGAGTATCCGAGGCTGCGGGCCTTCGCTGGATTCTCTCGGTCGACAACGATCAATCCAGCCGGATGCACGATTGGACAGCACACCGCTGAGGTATTGAACGAATTCGGATTCTCCGATGCATTCATCGCGGATCTTGTGTCGCGCGGCATCGCCAGAGTGTGACCGCTACTACGGACAAGGGTGAAGATGAATTCAGTACAAGGCAAAGTCGCCGTCGTCACGGGAGCTGCCAGCGGCATAGGCCGCGGATGCGCACGTGCGCTCGGAGCTCGGGGTGCAATCGTTGTCGTAGCCGATATTGATGTTGCCGGTAGTCATGTCGTGGCTCAAGAGATACAGGCGGCGGGCGGAAGCGCACTGGCCGTGCGCATTGATGTCGGTGAGGACTCCTCCTTCGAGGAGCTGAAGACTCAGCTGCTAGCAGAGTTCGGGCGTGCGGACATCGTGATGAACAACGCTGGAGTCATCACACGTGGCCTGCCAGAACATATCCCACTTGAAGAGTGGCATCGCGTCATCAACGTGAATCTGTTTTCGGTGGTGCGAAGCCATGCTGCATTTCTCCCTCTGTTTCTGAAGCAGGGATCCGGCCATTTCGTGAACACTGCATCCTTTGCCGGACTGATGAGTTATTCATATGACCGCATGCCCTACTCAGCGTCCAAGGCAGCGATCATCCAGATTTCTGAGGGTTTGGCGCTGTATGCCAAACCTCAAGGCATTGGAGTGACTGTGCTGTGTCCTGGACCGGTTGCAACCAATATCGGCAAGAACATGCCGTCCTTTGGTCCGGATACACCAACACGTGGACCAGGACCACAGTTTCAAATGCGTGATGCACAAGAGGTCGGCAACGAGGTGGTTGACGCGATCGAGGCGGGGCAATTCTGGTTGCCGACTGACTATCAGATTCGCGAGATCCTCGTCTCCAGAGCCGCGGACTGGGACGCCTATGTCGACCGTCAGATCGAATCGATGAAGTGACGAAGCCCTGACACCAAATACCTATACGACGTATACTTTGGGCACGAATCCGGTGTGCGATCCACAGATGAGGGCCGATCAACTATGAGCACAGACTCCCGTGATTTCGAGGGCAAGATCGCCTTGGTGACAGGTGGAGGCAAGGGGATCGGCGGTGCCATTTCCGAGATGCTCGCCGCACGCGGCGCCACAGTTGCAATCAACTTCAGAAGCGATGCCGTGCTGGCACAAGAGACCTGCGATCGCATCAATGCCGCAGGTGGTCTCGCAAAGCTCTTTCCGGCCGACATCACCAATGAGCAGGCACGCGAGCAACTTGTTGCAGACGTGAAAGCACAGTTGGGATCCATTGACCTACTCGTGAACAACGCTGCGTACACCAAGATTCAGGATCCGCACGAGCTCACCTTCCGCACGTGGAAGGCGATGTTCGCGGCCAACCTTGATGCTGCATTCCATCTGACTTGGCTGGTCAAGGACGACATGCTCGCCAAAGGTTTCGGTGGCATCGTCAACATCTCGTCGAACTCCGCAGAACGGCCCAGTTCAAATTCTCTTGCCTATGGCACCACCAAGGCTGCCCTCAATGCATTCACAGCGCGCGCCAGTCTTGCCTTGGCTCCCACTGTCCGCATTAATGGTGTCTCCCCCGGATTCACTGAGACTCCGCGAGTTGCTACCGTCGATGAGGAAACGCAAAAGCAGATGCGAGCGGGCATTCCGATGGGGCGAGCGGGCACTTCCGAAGAGATTGCTGAAATGGTGTGCTACCTGTTTTCTGCGAAAGGCGCGTACATCACCGGGCAGACCTTCTCGGTATCTGGTGGCCCCAGCTGATCGCTGCTACATCAAGTGCGGCACGAGCACAGGCACTTCAGCAAGGGAGCGAAGGGTGTCATTCATGTGCGTGCAGCCATCGATACCGGGCAGCTTCTCATTGACTGAGTCGCGGAATCCGCGCAAAGGTTGACCAACCATTCGTGAAACTGCAACCGTGGCAAGGGGGCATTCATAGTGCGGCAGCACTCGTGGGTCAGCGCCAATACTGATGACTTCACCGGTGACTGGGTCGGCCGTGGCAGACACGACATATTCATGCACGGCTTCGCGATGACCATCAGGCGTGGTGTATGAATCCTGGAAGAAGGTCTCAATGTGCAAAAGGCCGCCTTCAAGCCATAGATCGATCCGACGCGATCGGCGATGCGATGGTTCTGTCGGAGTCGTCAACTCATGCCAAGCCCAAGGATCCTCGTCATTATTGATAGGTGGCACAGGCTTGGTATCTCCCATGCCCTTGTTTGACCCATCTGGGTTCAATGCGGAGGACCCCGGCTGGAAGCCGGCGCAGATGCCTTCCATCACACGTACGCCCACCAGCTTCTTCATCTGACGCATCCGCTCTTCTTGAGCCTCCTCTGATTCCCAGAAGCGAAAAGCGACTCCGCCGACTAGGGTTGCGCCGGACAAATCATCAAGCAGGAGATACAAGGGTGTGCCGGCCGCTACTTCATCCGGCACAGCCGCGACAACACGTCCACGAGAGTTGCTGCCGCCTTGAGCTCCAACGAGCACTTGCACGCCAGCGCGTGGTGGCTGAGTCTGCATCTCAACGATTTGGCGATCAGGGGCGACTGAGGCAATCAGCACATCTTCGGCCAGGACAATCGGATCGCTGCCGTCCAATGGTGTGAAGAGATCACGCGATCGACCAATCACCCTGCGGTTGGCCTCCATGCCATCTGGCCAAGTGCTGTCGATGGTTGAAGTCCGGCGAACCGATCCCGGGCGTCGGGTCGGAGCGGCAACAGCTGGACCCTTGGGATACATGTCGATGGGCACAGTGATCGTCATGCGAATTCCTTTCAATCGTCCAGTCTGTGATCAGTACTGGCGAGGTTCACGCCTATACAGTGTCGAGCAAATTGCTCCCGGGGGCAAGCAGATCGGCAATCAATTCACTCAACTTCCACTCTCAGCAGCGAGAGCGCGCCATCGGCAACTGCGACTATCCGAAGAGCACGAGCCCCTTTTCGCCGAGTGCCAGGATCTCGTCGTCGCTAAAGCCGGCTTGGGTCAGCACTGAACGCGTGTGCTGTCCCTTGGTGTTGCCGGGCAGGGCGACAGTCCTGGATCTCGAGAACTGCTGATATGGCGAAAGTCGTGGGTACTCGCCAACGATCGGGCTCTCCACACGAGCAACCCAGCCATGCTCCACACCGAGTTCGCCGATGATGATGTGCTCAGCGGCTCCGGTGTTCACCTCCATCAGCGGTACTCCAACTCTGAGCATCGACTTCTCCCAGTCAGCAGCGTTCTTCTGAGCGAAGACGGCGCACAGCGCATCAGCCAGTGCACCGGAGTGCTCATTTCGCAACGACGCATTCGCGAAGCGTGAGTCATTACCTATGTCTGTGTAGTCACTCACGGCATTGGCAAGTCGGATCCATTCTGCATCGGTGGTAACGGACAGAGTGACCCAGCCTTCGGCAGTTTCGTACAGTCGTTCAAGAGCATTGAATCCAAGAATCTCATCGTCTGTCGTCGATGCTTCCCAGCGGCCATTGAATTCGACCATGGTCTCGCCGAGAGCATGACCGCACGACTGCAACATGGTGGTCAGCATCTGTTGTCCGCCAATGCCTATCGACTGCAGATAAGCAGCCATAGCAAGCGCTGTTCCGACTGCGAAGGCGGCAACCCCATCAGGCTGTGCAGCAGAGGTGGTGCCACCGGCTGCGAGTTTGCTGCCGTACTTGCGCAATTCATCATGATCAACTGGCATAGTCTCGGGGATCTGGCTTCCGACGTTGCGCATGGCAATGCCGCTGCCGGCCGCAATTGTCGGTGCGAACGCTGGTCGCGCGCCGTAAGGCGCGAGCACACCGAAACCAGGACAGTCCAGATACATGATGTTTGGATTCATTGCCTTCAGATCGTTGAACCCGACACCCAGTCGATCAGCAGCACCCGCGCGGAAGGAACACATCACGATGTCCACGTCTTGGGCGATCCTGCCCAGAACGTCTCTGGCTTCTGGTGAACCGAGATCAAGAGCCAAGGACTCCTTGCCCTGCAACACCTTCATCGCACCGGCTTCAGGGAATGCCTGTTGAAAGCGCATAGGTTCACCATCAAGGGCTTCGACCTTGATCACACGCGCACCAAGATCCGTAAGAATCGTTGAGCCGTATGGAGCGGCATAGAAGGTTCCAAGTTCCATGATCGTGACACCTGCCAATGGCAGATCATCCGGCGCGCTGCCGGGTGTAGATCGCATTTCCGGCGCAAGCGACTTGGCTCGTTCACGCAGTTCAAGTCCGTGCTCGTTGAGGCGGGGAGCACCAATACCCAACGCCGCAGGCGTATCGCTGAATCGGATCAGCGCACCGGGTTGCAATACCTCGCCGTGTTCACGATCGACGATGGTCGCCAATTGTCCTTCGACTTCAAGTTGCTGGTGATGAAGCAGATCAGTTCCGCGACGGAATACTTCGGCAAAAACATTGGGCCATTCGTCGAAAGTCGCCTGCCATTCGTCGAGGGTCTTCTGCTGAACGATGTCGTACAGCAGATTCCAGAACTCAAAGCGCATCTCGCCGGATGCATCCGGTGGAATCATCACGGTGTCGGTGCACATGGTGATGAATGCGCCCCACTTCTCATCGGTGTACATCCAGCTCAGCCCACAAGCCTCCATGAAGTCCTTGAACAGGCGTGGCTGAACTTGCGAGAACTGCAACCAGTGCCCGTCCTTGGTGATGGCAACGAGCAATTTGTACGAGTAGCTCAGAAAGGGTGCGCCGTCTTCGCGCAACACCATGCCGCCGCCCTGAAAGGCATCAGGAAAGATCTGTGCCAGCGCGGCATTGGATTGCATCCACGGATCCAAGCCGCCAAGTGCATGGCCCAGGCTTGTCGTGACCGTCTGACCCAAGCCGCTCGACTCGCGCTCACGAAGTGCAGCGAAGATCCCCTGCAGAGTCGCCTGGGCACCGCTCCACGACGCCCACGGAGTGCTCGACCATGAGGGCCCCGGTCGATCAGTCGCGGCGGCGAAGGACTGATTCAGGCCAAGCTTTGCCGCAATGAGTGGTTCGTCCACTTTGACGTCGGCCAGCGAACCTGTGAGCCCGAAGGCAGTGATCTGCGCATAGATCAGTCGTGAGTTCAACGAAGTAATGCTCGAAGGTTCTAGCCCCCAGGCAGCGAGTTCGCTTCCCCGCTCTTGAGTGACGGCAACGTCGGCGTCAGCCATCAACTTGCGTGCAACTTCGACATCGCCCTGATCGTCGAGATCCAACACGATGCTCTTCTTGCCGCGGGCCAGAAACAAGAAGCCGGGCTCACGTCGGAGCAGTGCTCCACCGGGATGCTCAATTGAGATGACTTCGGCACCAAAATCCGCCAGCAGGTTGCCAACATGCGCAGTGGACAGGCCTCCGCCCAACTCGACAACTCTGAGCCCATCAAGCATTCCAGTCATGTCGTTCCCCTTTGCAGTGCTCGCTGATCTGTGCTCGGTCATGCCTCAAGTCCTCACCGAACGCACTGGCAAGGGTCTACGGCGTATAGCGAATAGTGCTCGAAAAGGCGCCGTCGCGCTAGAGATACGAGTCGAAAATTTGGCGGACTCCAACGATCGCGGAGCCGACCGCGACTAACTAGATGGAAGCCTTAGCTTGGTCTCACGCTTGGCCAATTCCTTCAAGGTGATGGCCATCGTGTGCTGGACGGCCAGGGCATGAGCTTCCTCTTGAGTGGGCATCACTACGTCCCAACTGCCGCACGTGCAGTGCCCGGCGTAGCCGCCTTCAACTGGGACAAAGGACTGCACATCGCAGTACCCAGGCGTGATGTCCTGCAAGAACTCTTGTGGAGACTCACTCATCACACTTTCGTCTTCTGGTGCCATCATTCCTTCTTCTGATTGTTCAGGCCTGCGCATTGAGCAGTGGGCTGCCAGAAGGATCTGACAGCCCACCTTCACTCATGCTTCAGTGGCGGATTTCTGCTGGTGCCTTGGGTGCGCTTGGGAACAATTCCTCGAATGCGCCAAAGCGGATTCGCTCGGAAACATCCTGTGGCACATCGTCAAAGAGCTCATGAAGAGTCTTCTGGGTATGACCGTACGTACCTTCCATGTGCGGGTAGTCCGAACCCCACATTGCATTGTTGTAGCCCATGTACCGCACCGCGGCGACGGCAGTTGGATCATGCTGGAAGGAGGCGTACACCTGTGAGTAGATGATCTCGCGAGGCGAGCGATTCAACTTGGGACGCACTGCCATGTGGTGCTGGCGGTAGCCCTCTTCCATTCGGTCAGCAAGGAACGGAGCCCACGTGGCGCCCCCTTCGGAAACCATCACCTTGAGATCCGGATGACGATCCAGTGCACCGGAGGCAACCATCTTCATCACGGCGCGCTGGCCCGAGAAGGTGGTCTCGGTGTAATTCATCACGGCGCCGCCAGGTCCGCGGTAGGTCACGCCGATGACTTCGCCCGCGGCCATATCAATGGGCTCGGTGCCGATATGGAAGGCGATGACCATCTTGGCCTCTTCCATGGCCGACCAGAGCGGTTCCCAGTACTCATGCTGCCAGTCCTGCTGCATGGGGTGGGGGCTCACAGTCAAGAAGACGCTCTTGAAACCAAGCCCCGCGCATCGCTGCATCTCTTCAATAGCGTCGTTGACATCAAGGGTGGAGACCTGAGCGGTTGGCAGCAGGCGCGGGGAGAGAGCGATGATCTCGCTCGCTGAGAAATCATTGGTGACTCGAGCTGTCTCCTTCAGTAGCTCGCGAGTCTTAAAGGACGCGGCCCACATGCCAAGGGACGGGAAGACGAGCTCGGCCCAGACACCTTCTTCGTCCTGATCAGGAAGACGCTTGGAGAAATCCGAAAATCCCGGAGCCTTGCTGCCGCCCTTGCCGAACTCGATAGCAGCAGAGGACGGGAGACGGCGGCGAAATGACTGGCCGTCGACATAGACCGTCTCCCAGAGGCCGTCTTCATCCTTGACCGATCTTGGAACCAGATCTGCAAGGGACTTTGGAAGTTCCTTGGACCACAGATCTGCTGGCTCGATGAAGTGCGAGTCGCCGGAGTTGGCCCACAGCATGGTGCTGGTGCTCATGGTTGTGCCTTTCACTTGATAAGACGGATCCTTGGATCAAGTGCGGATGAGAACCCGAACTCGATGCCTGGGACAGGTCACCTGTACTGCTCTATTAGTCAGGTTTACACCGTATACCTGACTCAGTCAAGGTCTTTCGCGAATTTCTCACGTATGGATCCACTAAGTTAGGTAACCCTAAGGTGGGTCGTTATCGCAATACTTACGAGTGAGGCTAGTGTTTGCGCATGACCGCTGTCGCCACGACCAAGCAGGCCTCACGACGCCGCCAGCCAGCAGCCAATCCTGGACTGAGCCGTGAAGAAATCACCCGGGTGGCGCTTGAATTTGGCTCTCGCGAGGGCTTCGAGCAATTGAGCATGCGCTCCCTTGCCAGGGTGCTCGGTGTGACACCAATGGCCCTCTACCACCATGTGGCTGACAAGCAGGATCTCCTGTCCATGCTCGTCGATGAAGTCCTGGCACCTGTTGAGGTTCCGGGCCTGGAATTCGGCACTTGGCAGGAGCGGCTAGCGGAACAGCAATTTCGCAACAGGGTAGCCAGCGCTCCGTACCCGGGCATCGACGTTGTCATTTCGGAAGTCAAGTTGACCAAGCACGGCGAACGCCTCATGCAGGGCTATCTGCAAATTCTGCGCGACGGCGGATTCAGCGAGCGCGAAGCCATGTTGGGCTTGAACACCATCTACACCGTTGGTTACGGAACGTCCCTCATCAATCGCCAATTGGGTGCACCCAGTAGTCACAAGGAAACAAAGCGCACCGGTAAAGAATCACCTAGTCTGGCCAGCGAGTGGCGCCGCCTCCTGAAAGACGAAGCTGGCCGCGAAGCAGTCGATCACTTCAGGCAGCGCGTTATCTTGGCGGGGCTCGAAGCAATCAGAGGAACGTTGAGCGATGAGGATGCATAGTGAAACTGGGGATCGTCTCTGACGTTCATTGTCATGATGAGCTTCTCCTTCTCACTGTGCTCTCACTCATCGAAGAAGGAGTCGATGAGATCCTGTGCGCTGGCGATGCGCACTATGAGTATCGCCTGAGCAACGAAGTCGCAGAAATCATTCGCGAGAACAACATGCGCTACATCCAGGGCAATCATGAATGGGTACTGATGGGCCCCCACGGAAAAGGCGCCCGATCGGCACCGCATGTACGCCAAGCGAATCTGGACTTCATCGGCAACACCCCCGACGAGATACGCACGACGGTCAATGGCAAGTCCTTGCTGATGGTGCACTCAACACCCTGGGCACCGAAAGGGCACTATCTCTATACGGGTGACCCTTCGCTAGCACGATGCGACGAGCTCGACGCCGACTACCTCATCCTCGGACACACACATGTGCCGATGGTCGAGCGCCACGGGCGCACACTCGTCATCAACCCTGGGTCTTTGACCTTCTCCCGCGAACCCGGTGCGCACGGAATGCTCTCGTACGCGATCCTGGACACCACCACTGACGAAGTCACCATGATGCATCCGCCCAAGGACCCTGATGCATACAAGGTGCGCGACGCAGCCAAGTCTGCTTCAGCAGGCAACTAGCGAATCTGCGCAACAAGCACCGGTACCTCGGCAAGTGCCCGCAATGCGTCGTTCATGTGCGTGCATCCGTGAATCCCGGGCAACTGCTCGTTGACAATCTTGCGGAATCCGCGAAGAGGTTGGCCAACCAAGCGACCAACATTCAGTGCAGCCATTGGACATTCAAGAAATGGCAGGACTTGTGGCACCGCCTGAATCGCAGTCACCAATCCACTATTTGCATCAACCGTCGCCTGGATTGTGTATTCGTGCACGGCGATCCGTGGCCCAGCTGGAGAAGTACCTGCATCCTGAAAGAAGGCGTCGATCACATAATGATCACCTTCGCGCCAGACATCCATTCGACGCGAGCGTCGCGCTGAGACCTCGGTTACCTCAAATAGCTCGTGCCAAGCCCAACTGTCGTCTTCGCGAATCAACATAGGTACCGGCTGAATCGCATGCACCGCAGGCGGATTTCCATCCACACCCAGCGCACTTGCCCCCTTCTGAAATCCAGCGCATATGCCTTCCATCGAGATCTTGCGCGCCTTGGTCTCGGGAGAGTTGAAGTCGAGTACTTCACCCTCGTCTCGCCAGTGGGTGTAGGCAAAGCCTGAGACCAAGGTGGCGCCGGCGAGATCATCAAGCAGGAGATACAAAGGCGTGCCTGCCTCGACTTCGTCTGGCAGCAGCTGGACGACCCGAGCTCTCGACCCACCACCGCCTTTCACACCGACGAGAGGTTGAAGGTCAACTCTATCCGTTGAAGAAGTCAGCGAGGTGGTTGTGCGGTCCGGCTCAACAATGGCTTGCAGGGTGTCTTCAGCGAGTACTAGCGGGACTGAGCCGTCCAAGGGAGTCAGCAGATCCCGCGAACGACCCATCAGGTGCATTGGAGTGCCGGCACCACCGGGCCAGACCGCGTCAATAGTGGAGGTCCGGCGTACAGACCCAGGCCGACGTGCCGGTGTCGGGATCGCTGGTCCGAGCACGCGCGCATCTATTGGAATATCAACAGCCATGGAGAGCCTTCCGCCTAGTCCGGTCTCGTGGAGTACCGGCGCTATACACAGTACTAAATCTGGCGAGCCATCTCTGGCACTTCAGCCAAGGCCCTCAAGGCATCATTGAGATGAGTGCAGCCAAGAGTGCCTGGCAACTGGTCCAGCACTGCCGAGCGAAAGTCACTCAGCCGAATGCCAACCATGCGATCGACATTGCCCGCCGCCGCTGGACAACTGTCAAAGGGCAGCACCCGCGGATCTGCATTGACGCTTAAGAGCACACCGGTTTCTGCATCAGCTGTAGCAGCAAGGTTGTACTCGTGCACGGCCACTCGAACTCCGTCCGGAGTTGTGCAACTGTCCTGAAAGAAGGCATCAATGTGCAGCACATCGTCCTTCCAGACATCAATCCTGCGTGCCCGCCGCATCTCAGGCTCATGCGTTTCGGGTTGAAGCGTGTGCCATGCAAGCTCGTCTGCTTCGTTGGTCAACGGACCGATCACTTGCACTTGATGGATCGTCTGAACACGACCTTCAGAGTCAAAGACGGAAGCACCCGGACTGAAACCTGAGCAGATTCCGACTGGCGAGAAGCCACTGTCTCCGCCCATGCGCGCGAGTCGATCTTCGGGTTGTATCCACTCGATCATGACCTGACCAGAGACCAATGCGAGTGCGGGAAGGTCATCCATCAACAGATAGAGGGGAGTGCCCGCGTCCCGCTCTTCAGGGATCAGTGCGCTGACTGCGCCACGAGAATTGCCTGGACGCGAGAGGCCAACGACAGCTTGCAGTGCCGGGCGATCCGGAAAGGTGAACAAGGACTCATACACCCGGCCAGGTCCAACAGTGGCAACTAACACGTCATCGGCGATCGTCGTCGTGGAATCGGCTGACGTCAACAGATCACGGGCTCGTGCGCGCACCCGACCGCTGGCTTCCAAGCCATTTGGCCAGTCCATATTCAAAGTACTCGTACGTCGAATCGAGCCAATACGGCGAGGCGGACTCGGATCGCTGGGCCCGTTGACTTGGGCGGTCAACACTCGACCGATCAGCGGAATGTCAATGGGCATTGGTGTCCCTCGTTGAAGCGAATGCGGTGTTCTTGAGAGTAGCGCGGTTGCTCACAACAGACTGCTGGCAGGCAGAACCAGATTCTTTGAACGCCAGACAAGTGCAATGGAAACTCTTACGGTAACTCTTACGCCCAAGCCCAGTAGGAGAGTGCTGAATGACCACGTTCGATCTCAAGGATCGCGTTGCGATCATCACGGGCGGTGGCACAGGCATTGGCAAAGCAACAGCGCGACTGTTTGCGGAGAACGGCGCGAACATTGTGATCGCTGGGCGCCAACTCGAGCGTCTAGAGGAAGTCGCCAAGAGCATCTCCGAAGACACCGGGCAGCGCGTGGTCGCGATTCAGACTGATGTTCGTGATGAGGATCAGGTCCAGGCGCTCATCGATGGCACCATCGCTGAATTCGGCAAGCTCGACATCCTGATCAACAACGCTGGTGGCGCGTACATGTTCCCGACCAAGGACATGCCACCAGATCGCTTCCGCAATTCCATCGAATTGAACCTGACCTCTGCCTATCTGTGCTCGCGCGCAGCTCTCCCACATCTGCTGAAGTCAGACAATGCCGCGATCGTCTCGATGTCATCGGGTGCCGGCGTCACCGGCGTCAAGGGTGGAGCGGCGTATTCGGCAGGCAAGGCGGGCTTGCAGATGTTCACCCGCGTCATCGCCGCCGAGTGGGGACCAAAGGGCATTCGTGCCAACGCCATCGCTGTTGGTGCGGTGGCCTCTGAAGGTGCGCTGCGCTCCTGGGAGCGCTTCGGCATGGATGCGGACAGCATGGGAGAGAACAACCCCTTGCGCAGAGTCGGATGGCCAATTGACATCGCCAACGGCGCCCTCTTCTTCGTCAGTGAACTGAGCAGCTGGATCACCGGACAGACACTGTCGATTGATGGTGGGCCCGGTGGCATGGGCGGCATTGCCGACGCAGATCTGTGGTCTGAAGACAACGAATAATTGACAGGAGAAGCATGACAACCGAAGTTTCACCCCCACTACCCCTGCCCAATGAACTGACCACACCGTTCTGGGATGGCGCTGCCAATGGTCAGCTGGTCATCCAGAGCTGCAATGCCTGCGGACACCTGCAGCATGCCCCCGAGCCGATCTGCAGCGCTTGCCTGAGTTTTGATCTCGGTTCGGCAGCTGTGTCCGGCAAGGGAACGGTCTACACCTTCTGCATTCCAACTCAGGCATTCCATCCGTACTTTGCCGACAAGCTTCCCTTTGTCTTGGCAGTCGTCGAACTCGATGATCAGCCAGGTCTGAAGATGATCACGAACATCGTTGACGTGGATCCCGACAGCGTGCGCGTTGGAGATCGCGTGGAAGTGACCTTCAATCCGCTCGGCGAAGGTTTCATGCTGCCGGTCTTCCGTCCAATCTCCCAGTAATCGCTGTCAACCACACTTCAGGAGTCATGCATGTCTAAGAAGAATCGCGTCGCAATCGTGGGCGTTGGATATTCAGATGTCAGTCGCGGTACTGGGTACTCACTCGACAAGTTGACGGCACAGGCAAGCGTTGCTGCGATGGACGATGCTGGCATCAAGCCGGTGGATATCGATGGCGTGGTCGTGCACAGCTTTCCGCACCAGTTCGTGTCATCGACCCACACCGCGGCAATGCTCGGCATCCCAGATCTTGCCTTCTACTCCGGCAACGTCGACGGAGCGGCGTACAGCGTGGCAGCCATGCATGCAATCGCGGCGATCGAGTCGGGATCTGCAGAGACAGTGCTGACTCTTCGCACAGTGCACAAAGACGGCGCAGCAGGCGGCGCGGCAATGCTGGCTGGCGGAGGAGGCAAGGGCATTCCCGGCAACATGCAGTTCTCGATGCCTTATGGGTCCTTCACCGGATCACACTGGGCCGGCATGTACATGACCCGCCACATGGCCAAGTACGGATCAACTGAAGAAGACTTCGGCTCCTTCGCGATTGCTCAGCGCAAGTTCGCAGTGGCCAACCCAACTGAGTCCTTCTTCCATGAAGAGCTCACCATGGAGGACTACCTCAACTCTCGCTACATCGCCAAGCCTTTGCACCTCTTGGACTGCGACTACCCAGTTGACTCATCCAGCGCGCTCATCTTCACCACTGAAGAGCGTGCACGCGACATGAAGCAGAAGCCAGTGTTCTTCGACTCCTGGGCCAATGGCACTACCAAGGAGGCAGACTTCAGCCTCGTCGGTGAGATGACTCATTCATCACCGTTCATGGCTGCCGATCGCATGTGGAGCCGTACCTCGCTCAAGCCCAGCGATGTCGATACTGCCGGCCTGTATGACGGGTTCAGCTTC
Organism: Actinomycetota bacterium; assembly: GCA_030652695.1. Classification (GTDB taxonomy): domain Bacteria; phylum Actinomycetota; class Actinomycetes; order S36-B12; family S36-B12; genus UBA11398. The sequence continues at coordinate 4,197 of JAUSQD010000071.1, read as the reverse complement.
ATCGCCATGCAGTGGTTTGAAGCCCTCGGTTTCTGTGGCGAAGGCGAAGCAGGTTCATTTGTTCGCTCAGGTGCAACGTCAGCAACGGGCTCACTGCCAACCAACACCGATGGTGGTGCGTGCAATGTCGGACGCCGTCACGGCGCAAACTTCTTCATCGAAGTCACCCGTCAACTTCGTGGAACAGCAGGCGATCGCGCACTGCCGAAGAAGCCAGAGGTTGGGGTAGTCAGCAACGCCGTTGGTGGATTTGCAGCCTGCGCACTGCTGACAGCGGACTAAGGCTTAGCGGCGTACTCGGCAACACCCTTGGCCAAACTGGCACCGAGCTTGCTCAGTGCCAGTTTCCAGAACCATCCAGTTCCGGGAACCTTGGGGCGAAATACCGTTGACCACACAATGGTGCAACCGGTGTCTGTTGGAGTGATGGTGACGTCGGCACGGTAATCGCGTACTAACACCAACTTGCTCGACAACAGGGTGTAGGCGAACTTGCTTGGCTCCTGCAGCTCCACCACCTGCTCACGCGTGGCCATGAGTCCAGAGTTCCAAAGTCGAATCGCACCAACGCCTTCGGGGCTGTCGACACCTGGAGTCTCAAGAGTGAACTTCTTGATGGCAGACCATTGCGGCCAGGTGGCACCAGAGGCCAGTGCTGAAAACACCGCTTCGGCTGAGGCGGTGGAATCAGCTGATGCGCTGATAGAGATGAGATCGCTTGCCATGTGAGCCCCCTATTGCTTGCGCAGAATCACCGATCCGGCTGCTGCAAACATACCGCCGACACCTTGCACGAAGCTTGTCTGCACTCCATCGACCTGCGCTGGTGAGGTGCCTCGCATCTGGCGCACTGCCTCCTGCAGAGCAAACATCCCGTACATGCCTGTGTGCGTGTACATGATGCCGCCACCATTGGTATTCATCGGCAACGATCCGCCTGGGCTTGTGGCACCACTCTTGATGAACTCAGCTGCTTCACCCTTGCCAACGAATCCGAGGTCCTCAAGACCATAGAGGGGCAAGTGCGCATATGCGTCATAGATCATCAGATGGTCGATGTCATCGACTGTCATCTCTGCAGAGCGGAATGCCTCTGCCGAGGATTCACGGAAGGCGCGGAAACTGGTCAGGTCTTCCATGAACGAGGAGCCAGCGCCTTCAACCAGTTCACCAGTGCCAGCAACCAGCACGGGCGCGAACTTCAGATCCATATCGGCCGCGCGCGCAGCCGTGGTCAGCACCAATGAGCCGCCGCCATCGGTCAGTGGGCAGCACTCAAGGACTCGAAATGGCCAGGCGATCATGCTTGAATTCAGCACGTCATCGACCGTGACGATCTTCTGGCGCAGAGCGCGAGGTTGCTGAGCAGCCCACTTTGACTGGGCGACAGAGACTTCGGCGAGGGCACTCTCATCGAGCCCGTACTTGTTCAAGTAGGCCATCACTGGCAAAGTGAACATTGAGAAGGTGCCCGCGACGCCATAGATGCGCTCGAACTGACCGGGTGCCGCAGTCATGTCCATCGACATCATCGGCACACCAACACGTGAGCGTCCAGATTCGCCATGCATGATGACAACCGTCGACGCCATACCAGTTCGCAAGGCTGCCACTGCATGGCGCACGTGCAACATGTACGAACAGCCGCCCACATTGGTGCCATCGACATAGCGCGGTCGAGTGCCCAACTGCAGCGCTAACTCTGCGGGGTGCATCGTGCCTGCAATGCCGTCGACATCCTGAGGTGTCAGGCCGGCATCATCCAGAGCGCGCAAGGCCGAGTCGATTGCCAGACCCATGGCAGAGACATCAGGAACGATCCCGATGTTCTCTGACTCAGACGCACCGACAATGACAATGTCGTCGGACTTCACAGGGTCACCGTCGATCCAACTGGACGCCATTGCGGCACATGCACGCCTTCACGATCTTCAAAGAACACTTCAACTGGCATGCCGATGGTCACACTCTCTGGTGTGACCGGAACTCCGTAGAGATTGCCGACCATGCGTGGTCCCTCTGCTGTATCAACAATGATGATGAAGTACGGCACTTCATCCTGATAGCCCACTCCGGCGCGATGCGAAATGATGAATGAGGCGATGGTGCCCTTGCCCGAAAGCTGTTGCCAGGCAAGGGGTCTGGTGCCGCAAGTCGGGCAGTGCGGACGCGGCGGAAAGACCCAGCCATGCTGCTCGCACTTGGGCATCCAGACTTCGTTCTGGGCGGTGTGCTCCCAGTACTGACGCGTTTCCGGTGTAGCTGACGGAACCGATTTTCCGCTCAAGCGCTCTTCACCTCTGCCACTCCTCGATCCAGGACCACTGCATCATCAACAAACGTGCGGAACTGCACCCGAGAGCCATCAACCCACATATGCGTGGTGAGCGCCTGACCCGGCAGAACAGGCTTGGAGAAGCGCACGGCCATCGCATTGAAGCGCGTGACATCGGAATCCGCGACTGCATGAAGAATCGCACGACCGACGAAACCGAAACTGCACAGACCATGCAGGATCGGCACCCCGAAACCACCTCGAGCGGCAAAGACCGGATCGTTGTGCAGAGGATTGCGGTCCCCTGACAGGCGATAGATCAGAGCCTGATCAGGGCGGGTCTGCTGAGTCACGACGTGATCTGCCGGCCGAGATGGCTGATCCCAATCGTCTTTGGGTCCACCATCACCGCCGAAGCCACCTTCACCTCGGATGAACGAACCGTTCGAGGATTCAACGAGCACATTGCCATCGGTGTCAGTGATCGTTGTCGTCATGGTGACCAGGGCGCCGCTGCCCTTGTCATAGATGCCCGTGAGCTGGGATGCCTGCAGGCCAACACCAGCAACAGGAATCGGCTTGAACAGCCGAATCGCCTGCTGGCCGTGGAGCAATTTGCTGCGATCAAACTCGCCGTAGTTGATGCCTGGGCCACGTGCAGCACCAGCGCCCATGACGACGGCAAAGGTCGGCAGAACCTGTTGAGGATGGCCGTCGGAGTTCTCGGTGGTGAACTCCAGCTCCTTGAGGGCATCCTCTTGGCCGGCACCTACGCCGAGGGCATAGATGAGCGCGCGATCGGAGTCCCAGCTGATCTGCGTTGGCTCTGTTGTCTGACCGATGGCATTGAAGTCAAGTGGCATGGCTAGTCCCGCATTGAGAAGGGGTGCGATGCACCCGGGCTGGCATTGGGCTTGGAGTTTGCAACTGCCGCAGGCAGCTGCTCGTTGATCATTTCGTAAGTCAAAGGACCGTCTTCGTTGAGCACGCGATCGCCGATCTGCCATCCCTCGGCAACGCCGATGTATCCGCCCACCACGCTGAAGGCACGACCGGTCACATTGCAGTCTGGTCCGGCAAGCCAGCTGACCGCATTGGAGATGTAGTCAGGATTGAACGGGTCATAGCCCTCCTTGAGGGTGACATCGGTGCCAGTGGTGCCGATCAATCGTGTCTTGGCAACGGGTGCGATGCAGTTGGCAGTGGCACCGAACTTCGCGAACTCCAAAGAGGTGACGATGGTGAATGCAGCGATGCCTGCCTTGGCAGAGGCGTAGTTGCCCTGTCCGAAGTTGCCGAACAAGCCACTGCCTGATGCGGTGTTGACGATGCGCGGAGCAACAGCCTTGCCCTCCTTGACAGCGTCACGCCAGTAGCGACCGACTGCGCGAGTGGTCAGGAAGGTTCCCTTGAGGTGCACATTGATGACCGACTCAAAGTCGGCGAGCTCCATGTTGACGATCGTCTTGTCACGCAGATTTCCTGCGTTGTTGACCAGGGCGTTGATGTCACCAAACTCGCTCAGCGCAAGGGCGACAAGTTCGTCTGCGCACTTGGGGTCAGAGACATCGCCGAACTGCGCAACCGCCTGGCCACCCATGGCTCGAATCTCCGCAACGACCTCGTCGGCAGGCTCATGCGAGCCGCCACTGCCATCGCCGGCGCCACCGAAGTCGTTGACCACAACGGCCGAGCCCAGTCGCGCAAACTCAAGTGCATGACCGCGACCGATGCCGCGACCGGCTCCGGTGATGATGGTGACTCGACCTGCAAGGGGTTGTGCTTCAGACACAGGGGTGCTCCGATCAGGAATCTGGACAAAGTGGGCGCTGCCTTAGGACGGTAGGGATTGCGCCTGCATCCTGCAACCTGTTTGAAAAGAAAAGCGTCACGCACCCGATGACAGAAAAAGCAGAAGTGGC
>JAUSQD010000068.1 GCA_030652695.1 Actinomycetota bacterium | reverse complement strand
AAGGGTGATTGCACGCTTGCCGCGGTTGTAGTGGTTGAAGAACCAGTGTGCTCCACCGGGTTCAAGGCTGCCTCCATCAAAGAGCCTCATCGGATCTGGTGATCGTGGGTTCTCTATGTGAATGACATCGGCGCCCCATTCGGCGAGCACCGCTGCGGCCGAAGGGCAGAAGGCCCACATCGTGAGATCGAGAACTCGAATTCCTTTAAGCAGCTTCATCGTTACCCGCAATCGCTCTCAGCATTAGACAGTTGGAAGAGTCGTGGATTCCACTCATGGACACAGCTGGACCGGGAGTAGAGCGAGCGCTGACTGGGGACTCGAGTCCCCTGTCAGCGTGCGCCGCCCGCCAATACGTCTGAACTAGCCCATGACCTGCAAGGTGTTGGAATCAACGAGCTTGCCGCACGTAGCAGCCTTGTCCGGAACCAGTTTCCCGTTGGTGACTGTCTGGTACCACTTGCACTTTGCTGGGGTCCCGTTCGGGAGGAGTCCAGGGGTGAAGTTGATCTTCTCTGGGATCAGGCCGCCACCAGTGAAGTCCTTGACCTTTCCTGCGCGAATGGCATCGATGAAGCCATCACGAGTGGGGCACTTACCCGCGGCCTTGAGTCCTTGGATCATGAGGTCAGCCTCGATGTAACCAATCGGTGCGATGGTCGCATACGGGTTCAGCCCTGCGGCCTTCATTCCATTGACATACGTGCGAACAGCCGGAACTCCCGTGAGAGTCAAGGGGATGTTGCCCACTGTTGTTCCGATCACGCCTTCCAACGCCCCATTGCTCTTGTCAACAACCACAGGATCCACGATGGCAGATATCACCAAGGCCTTGATCTGGTCACGGACTCCCTGGGCCTTGAGTGCCTGGGCGATTGAGATTCCACCATCGACCGTCATTCCGGTCCACACAGCATCTGCGCCCGAGGCCCGGACTCGCAATGCCGTTGAGGTTGCATCATGAGTGCCAACTGGGATGTCTGCAATCCGAAGAACCATGCCCATACCACCAACTGGTGCGATCTTGGCGAAGATGTTGCCCACCACTCCTGATGATGCCGAAACGTGTGTGAGCACCGCGTACTTCGACGCGCCAACGGCTTTGGCCCTCTCGTAGTCTGCCGTCGTGTAATAGGGAGAGCCGATCACACCAAGTGCACCGATGACATTGCGGTCAGTGGAGCTGGCCACAGCATTGAAGCCGATCACTGGGATGTTCTTGGCCTTCAAATACGGCATCATCGCCTCGGTTGAAGAACTCAGCACAATGCCAAAGTTGTTGTCCTGTTCAATTGCCTTGGTAGCTGCCACCGATTGCGTCGAGGCGGACGCTTGATCGTCGTAGGCCGTCAAGACAATCTTGCGACCGTTGACACCTCCTTTGGCATTCTCTTGGGCCACGCGAAGTCGAACCGCAGCTTCCGTGCCAACGAAGGTGGGCGCCGACGGTCCCGTCTTGGGTACGAACATCGCCCAATTCACTGTCGTAGGCGTCACGCCCGCAGCAGGCGCACACGACGTATTGGCTGCTGTAGGTGATGGGCTGGGAACAGCATTGGCGTTGGTGATCGTCAATGACGCAAGCATGGCGAAGGCAAGTCCACTGATCACATATGTCGAGCGAGGCCGTCCGCTTAGTGATGGTCGAGGCATCTATCCACCCTCCAATAATTGTTATTTTATACAATTGGAGAATAGATCGCTGATCGGCTTAGGCGATGGAAAAGTAGGAAAAGATTTTGCGCTATAAGGGCTTTTGTCCGGTATGCAGCAATAAAACTTTTGCACGATCATGGTCACGACGTCAAGAGCACGGCATGCACGACCGAGTGGAGTCAGCGAAGGGGGGCCTGACAGTCATCAGGGCCCTCCTTCGCATTGAGTTCTAGCTGGCGAAAGGATCGCCAGGGATGTCCTCAGTCGTGAAGAACATCGGCGCTCCGAAGGTGTCCTCTTCGTTGGCCTGCAGGAGATTGTCGCGCAGACGCTCTGTGCGAACTCCTTGGCTATTGAGCCAGGTTTCGGCTGCATCAAGATCGCGCACCTTCCAGCGAAGGCTGTAGATCATGTTGCCCCACTTGGCCACGTGGCGTCCCAAGTGCGAATCCTCTTCCAGTGGCTGCGCCAACTGCAGCAAGCAGTCGCCCAGATGCAGAGTCATGTACTTGCACTGCATTGCCTCATCGATGCCTTCGACCAGCGGGATTGCCTGCATAGTGTCGACATAGGTCGCAACGGCCGCATCCAGATCCTTGCAACCCAAGGTCACATAGGAGAATCGCTCGAAGGTCATGGGATGGAACTCCCACATCTTGAACAACTCTGACCACGTTGGCAGATCCTTGGGGTCGTTTGGCATATCGGTCTTGCACAGCTCAACCATCAGGCCAGCGGTGTCACGTGGGCTTGGGTAGAAGTAGCCAGTCTCCGGCTCGAGCTTCTCAATCTTGCCGCCACCGGGGCGACCGATGTAGACGCCCTTGGCGAGCAGGTGATCAGCAAGACCTGAGAGGTCATCGACCTTGTAGCCGACTGAGTGCAGGTGCTGCCCGAACTTTGAGTAGAACTTGCCCACCGGCTTGTTCACATCTGGTGGCATGTTTGGCGCCATCGTCTCGATGCAGACATCGGAGACCATCAGCAGTGATGCCCAGCGATCTTCGATCGGGAGGAAGGTCGGAGCATCCGGGCCCATGAACACGAAGCCACCGAAAACGCGGCGATAGAAGTTGTTCAGTTCTTCGACGTCGTCAGTCATGTGAACGAAGTGGATCATGTTGCCGATGCCGAAATCACCGGTCTTCTTGTATTGACGCTGCATGCGAACTCCCGCTGATTGCCGATGGGTGAAGTCACAAAGTTAAGGCCCCGCGGTAAGCCGCGGGGCCGAAACAGACAAACAATTGCTGGCTATGCAGCGCTGGTGGAGAAGGGATCGCCTGGGATCTCCTCGGTGGTGAAGTACCAAGGTGCGCCGAGGGTGTCCTCAACATTGCACACGATGAGGTCCGGACGAGGCATCGTGGTGCGAATTCCGACCGAGTTCAACCAGGTGTTGGCTGACTGAATGTCGGCAACCTTCCAGCGCAGGCTGAAGATGAAGTTGCCGTACTTCTCGACGTGGCGTCCCAGATCGGTGTCTGGCTCAAGTGGCTGTGCCAACTGCAGCAGGCAGTCACCCAGTTGCACCGTGTAGTACTTGCACTGCAGATCCTCATCGATGCCCTCCTGCAGCGGCACTGCCTGCATGACGTCAACGTAGGTCTTCACTGCTGCATCAAGATCCTTGACACCCAAGGTGACGTAGCTGAAGCGCTCGATTGTCAAAGGGTGCTGGCGGAAAAGACGCATCAACTCGGTGTAGATGTCCTGATCCTTGGGATCTGCTGGCATCTCGTGCTTGCAGAGCTCAACCATCAGACCGCCGGTGTCGCGCGGGTTGGGGTACACGTAGGCCATGTCATCAGGCAGCTTCTCGATCTTGCCGCCACCGGGCTGACCGATGTAGATGCCCTTGGCAAGCAGGCGATCAACTAGGCCAGGCAGGTCATCAACCTGGTAGCCGACGGAGTGCAGGTGCTCGCCGAACTTTGAGTAGAACTTGCCCACTGGCTTGGCAGGATCAACTGGGAAGTTGGGGGCCATGGTCTCGATGCAGACATCGCCGACCATCAGCAGTGATGCCCAACGATCCTCTGGGGGAAGGTAGCTGGGAGTGTCAACGGTCATGAAACCGAAGGCTCCGAACACCCGGTGGTAAAGCTCATTGAGCTTGTTGACGTCATCGGACATGTGGATGACATGGATCATGTTGCCAATGCCGTAGTCACCGGTCTTCTTGTACTGCCGCTTCATGTATCTCCTTGTAACAGGTGGGTTGAAAGGTGTGAACAGAAATCTTGACTAGAGCACGTAGCCGGTATTGCCGGCCCAGTGCAGAACGGAAGGCTCGTTCTCGCGGTCCATCGCGTCGGTCGGCGTGAATCCTGCTGCAGCCGAGAACAGCTGACCCGCTGCCGCGGCGACATCGGCTTCGTCGATCTCGTAGATCGCGACAAAGCGATTGATCTTCTCGCCAGTCATGGGATCGCTGAGCTGGAAGCGCGTGACATTGCTGATCGATGGAATCGCGGCGCGCACCTCAGGGATGTGCGTCTCCTCGTACCAGGAAGTCATTTCAGGAATCTGTGCCTCAGACGTTGCACTTGAGTAAGCGATGAGCAGGGTGTTGGCCATTGGTGTCTCCTCTTGAAGTAAGGCTTGGTGATTAGGAGTCGTAGCGGTAGAAGCCGCGACCGGTCTTGCGGCCCAGCCAGCCAAGGCGCACGTACTGCGTGAGCATCTTCGGCGGGAAGTACTTGGGATCCTTTGTCTCGTTGTAGATCGAGACTCCTTGCGCGTGGACGATGTCCAGGCCAACGAGGTCAGCCAGGCGGAATGGGCCCATCGGGTGGTTGAAGCCCAAGGTCATGACGTCATCGATCGACTCCATCGGAGCCACCCCTTGCTCAAAGGCGCGGATCGCGTCGTTGAAGAAGGGGGTGATGAGCAGGTTGCCGATGAAGCCAGGTCCGTCGTTGACCACCACGGGGCTCTTGCCCATGCGCTGGGTGAGTTCAACCAAAGCCGCGACGTCTTCGTCCGATGTCACGGGAGTCTTGATGACCTCAACCAGTTTCATGGCCGGCACGGGATTGAAGAAGTGCAGGCCGACGACTCGCTCCGGGCGGGTGGTGGCCGCAGCCAAGATCACCAGCGGGATGGTCGAAGTGTTCGAGGCGATGAAGGTTTCGGGACCGACCAGCTTGTCGATGCGTCCCAGGATGTCGTTCTTGAGTTCCACATCCTCATAGACCGCTTCGACCACAAGATCGGCACCGGCAACTGCGCCGAGATCAGTGGTGACGGTGAACAGCTCGCGTGCCTTGGCAGCCTGCTCTTCGGTGATCTTGCCGCGCTTGAGGGTGCCGTCCAGGCCCGCATTGATGCGATCGCGTGCACGCTGGGCGCCAGCCTCGCTGGTCTCTACTCCAACGGCTTCAATGCCACTTTGCACGGCAACCTGGATGATGCCGCAGCCCATGATGCCGCAGCCGACAACGGCCATCTTGTTCACTGTCACGAACTGTTCTCCTTGGCTGCGCGCGCGAGGCGCGTCATTCAGATGGTGGATTGACGGTCGAACTCTCGGTTTGACGCTAGTGGAGTAACGAAGCCCCGTCCACTGGACGGGGCTTCGTTAGCTACGAGTTATGCGCCTGCGACCTCGATGATGACCGCGCCGCCCTGGCCACCGCCAGCACACATGGTCGAAAGGCCGACGCCGCCACCACGACGACGAAGCTCGTGGATGAGCGTGGCGATCTGACGGGTGCCTGAAGCTGCAACAGGGTGCCCAAGTGAGCAGCCGCTGCCGTAGATGTTCACCTTCTCTTCATCGATGCCCATGACCTTGCAGGCAGCAACGGGAACGGAGGCGAAGGCCTCGTTGATCTCCCAGAGGTCGATGTCATCGACGGTCATGCCCGCACGCTTCAGCACCTTCTCGGCAGCGGCAAGTGCGCCCATGCCGGTGTACTTGGGATCCACACCAGCTGCGGCCCAGGCCTTGACTGTTGCGAGCGCAGTGAGGTTGTGCTCCTTGGCGTAGGTATCACTGACCACAACGACTGCCGAGGCAGCATCGTTGACGCCCGAGGAGTTGCCAGCGGTGATCGAGAAGTCCTCGATCTCCGGGTGCAATGGCTTGAGGGTGCCCATCTTCTCCAGGGTGGAGCTGCCACGTGGGTGCTCGTCTACTGCGAATTCAACAGTCGAGCCATCCTTGGTCTTGACGATGATCGGACGAATCTCGTCCAGGAACTTGCCATCCTCGATCGCCTTGGCTGCACGCATGTGTGAACGCCAGGCCCACTTGTCCATGTCCTCGCGCGAGATGTCGTTCTTCTGCGCAACGTTCCAGCCCACAGACAAGGTGACGTCATCGGTTGCATCCGAGCGGTGAGGGAAGGTCGGAGCCATCCGGGTCTCGAACTCATCTTCGGTGCCAAGCACGCGGAAGACGGTGCGGGGTCCAGCTGAGGATGCCTGCACGCCACCGGCGACGATGACATCTTCCATCCCGGCCTTGATCGAGGCAGCAGCGCTGCCAAGTGCAGCCAGGCTGGATGCGCAGTGGCGGTTGATCGCCTGACCCGCGACATCCTCAAGGCCGTTGGCAACGGCGCCGTAGCGAGCCAGGTCGCCGCCGCCGTAACCGGCTTCGCCAAGGATCACGTCGTCGACATCATTGCCATCGATGCCGGCGGCCTTGATGGCCTCGCCGATGATGAAGGTGGCCAGATCCTCAGCAGAGGTCTCGCTCAGAGTGCCCTTACGGGCGGTACCGATGGGGGTACGAACGGCGCTAACGATGACGGCTTCAGTCACAGATACCTCACAAGACATAGGCGCCCGAATAGCGCCAGGGGAATGCTCCCGACATGGCCTGCCTCACGGCTGGACCTGTCTGAGCAAGGGGAACTTTAGAATAATAGGTGCATCTGTGTAAACAAGGTAGACAATTCGCTAAAGTTCGCTTTCGGCGCAGGCTAGGTGGCCTGAAGCCCCCCATCCGACCCGGCATTTCGGGCGTGAATGGTCATTCATCAGGAGGATTCATGGAGTTTCAGGGCGCATCTGCCATTGTCACCGGCGGTGCCGGCGGCTTCGGCGAGGCCACAGTCCGTCGTCTCGTGGCAGCCGGTACCAAGGTTGTCATCGCTGACCTGCACGACGAGCGTGCAAATGCGCTCGCTGCTGAGCTCGGTTCGTCAGTCCAATACGTCCGCACTGACATCACCGACGAGCAGAACGTCATCGAGGCCATCAATGCTGCCCAAGAGATGGCGCCCCTGCGATTTGCCGTCGCCGTTCACGGTGGACCGGCAGCCGGCAAGCGTCTGGTCGGCCGCAACGGCGAGACCTACCCAGTTGAGACCTTTCGCAAGACCGTTGAGATCTTCCTGGTCGGCAACTTCACCGTGCTCAGTCGCGCAGCAGCCGTGATGAGCCAGAACGAGCCAGACGCAGACGGCCAGCGTGGCGTGTGCATCGGCACCGCATCGATCGCTGGCTTTGAAGGCCAGGTCGGACAGTCGGACTACTCCGCAGCCAAGGGTGGCGTCATCGGTATGACGCTGACCGCCGCTCGCGATCTGGGCCCAGCCGGCATCCGCGTGATGACGATTGCACCTGGCACCTTTCACACCTACGCCTACGGCGATGTCCCGATCGAGCAGCTCAACGAGCGCTTCGCAGCACTCATCCCCAACCCCAAGCGCATGGGCAATGCGGATGAGTACGGCCAGCTCGCCATGCAGATCTTCGAGAACAACTTCCTCAACGGCTACACCATCCGTATTGATGGAGCACAGCGCTTCTAAGTCACCGAGTGACTCTTGCAACACAAGTAGCCGGCAGAGTTTTTCTGCCGGCTACTTTCACGTATGTCCAACATTGCGTAGAGCGCCCGGACATAATTCCCTGACTCAATATCCAATGTTTTGCCCTATCTGGAGGATTCATGGACATCAACGGCGCATCTGCCATCGTTACCGGCGGCGCCGGTGGCTTCGGCGAAGCAACAGTTCGTCGCCTGGTCGCTAAGGGAGCCAAGGTCGTCATCGCTGACCTGCACGACGAGCGTGCCAATGCACTCGCCAAGGAGCTCGGCTCATCAGTTCAGTACGTACGCACTGACATCACTGACGAGCAAAATGTCATCGAGGCAGTCAATGCTGCACAGAACATGGCTCCGCTGAAGGTTGCAGTTGCCGTCCATGGCGGCATGGGAGGTCCCGGTGGCGGTGCATCACGCATGGTCGATCGTCACGGTGTGCCGATTGCCCTTGATGCCTTCCGCTTCTCTGTCGAGATCTACCTGATCGGTCACTTCACCGTGATCTCACGCGCTGCAGCCGTGATGAGCCAGAACGAGCCAGATGCAGACGGCCAGCGCGGCGTATGCATTGGCACCGCCTCGATCGCCGGCTTCGAAGGTCAGGTTGGTCAGGTCTCGTACTCCGCTGCAAAGGGTGGAGTCATCGGCATGACCCTGACCGCGGCTCGCGATCTTGGTCCAGCAGGCATCCGTGTGATGACCATCGCGCCCGGAACCTTCTACACCTACGCCTACGGAGACATTCCGATCGATCAGCTCAACGAGCGCTTCGCATCACTCATCCCCAATCCCAAGCGCATGGGCCGGGCCGACGAGTACGCACAGCTTGCGCAGCAGATCGTTGAGAACGACTTCCTCAATGGCTACACCATCCGCCTGGATGGCGCACAGCGCTTCTAAGCTCGCGCTTCTCAATTCAGCAGGCAAAGGGCCGACGGGATACCGTCGGCCCTTTGCTATTGGAAACCGCTCGCAACTCAATGGAGAACGCATGCCCTCGCTGTTGGACATCCTGACGATCGACCAGATCGACGAGGACCACTTCATTACGCGAGTGATGGACCCGAGCCATCCAGGTCTCTACGGAGGTCAGGTCGCAGCGCAGTCCTTGCTCGCCGCGTGCAAGACCGTGGCACCAGAGCAAGTGCCGCATTCTCTTCACGCCTATTTTCTTCGCGCTGGTCGAAGCGCATTGCCCATCGAACTCGAAGTCTTCCGCGATCGGGATGGTCGCTCGTATTCAGCGCGCAGGGTGGTCGCGACTCAAGCCGGTGAAGTCATCTTCAACATGTCGGCTTCCTTTCAGTTTCCCGAGGACGGCCCTAGCGTGCAAGCACTGACGATGCCATCGCTGGATTCAACGCCAGGTCCAGAAGCTCATCGATGGCTGCAGATGACTTCGGACATCGAACTCATTGACGCGGCACCCAAGACCGGCTCACCGATGCCTGACAAGACGTGGACTCGAGCGTTGACGAAATTGCCGGATGATCCGCAAATCCAAGCGTGCGCACTCACATTCGTATCGGACTTCTTCACCGGTCTCGTGCAATTCGATGAGTACCCGGAGAATCCGCGATCGGCCAGCTTGGATCACGCGATCTGGTTCTATCGCCTGACCGACATGAATCAATGGCATCTCATGGACTGGCATGCGCAGTCGATGGCCCACGGACGGGGCCACTACATCGGACACATCTACAACAGCAGCGGCTTGCTCGTCGCTGGAATTGGTCAGGAAATGGTGGTGCGCGCACGCCCCACCAAGTAGTTGCTAGTTGATCGCTGGTGAGATCCCTGCATCAACGTGGAAGTTGGTGCCATTGATGATGTCTGCACGCGGGCTCGCAAGCATGACAACTGCGTAGGCAATGTCCGTCACTTCGCCAACGCGGCCAACAGTCTGGCCAGTGCCCTTCACGAAGTACTCCTCGGCTTTGGGGATGTCATCTCCCCAGCCGCGCTTCTGCGCGAAGTTGCCCAGGAACTCCATCAGCCCTTCGGTTCGAATCATTCCGGGCGACACGCAGTTCACCGTGACGCCTGTCATGCGCAGAGTCTTGGAAAGTCCCAGCGACAGGTTGACCATTGCGGCCTTAGCAGGTCCGTAGTCGGGCTGGGCCGAAGTCGGCGTGATGGCCGCTGCGGTTGCAATGTTGATGACTCGTCCCCAGCCACGCTCCTTCATCGCTGGCGCCAGTGCCTGAATGAGCCGGAAGGCCGCAACGGTGTTCGCCTCGTAGGTCGCAACGAGGTTCTCTGGAGTGACGCTGAAGAAGGAAGGATCAGGAGTATCAAAACTGCCACCTGCATTGTTGACCAGGATGTCGATCCCGCCGAAGGCAGCAAGTGCCTGCTCGGCCACCCCAGCTGCGCCCTCGTTGGTCGACAGATCGCCAATCGCAACGGCGGCCTGGCCACCCGCAGCAACGATCTTCGCCGCAACCGCATTGGCTCGTTCGGCATTTCGGCCGTGCACCACCACGAGTGCGCCTTCGGCAGCAAGCTCAGCGGCGATACCCGCGCCAATACCGCTGCTGCTGCCGGTGACAAGCGCGCGGCGCCCCGTGAGATCCAGATCCATGGCAGTACTCCTCAACGAATTTTTCGGACATTTACCAGCGAAACAGACTTAACGGAAAGCACTATGCGGCGCTTCTCGCAAGGCTTACCGTAACGAGCAGCTGACCCTAGCGCCCTGCCTGCGACCGAAAGGAAGTTCATGGAAATCAACGACATGATCTTGTTGAGCATCGACGATCACATCATTGAATCGCCGACCACCTTCGACAACCACATGCCAAGCAAGTACAAGGACGAAGCACCGCGACTCGTCAAAGACCCAGACAACCCAGCCATTGATCGCTGGGAGTTCCAAGGCCAGGCATCGTTCACCGGTGGTCTTGGTGCAGTGGTGTCATGGCCCAAGGAGGAATGGGGCTTTGAGCCAACGGGACTCGCGGAAATGCGTCCTGGTACCTACGACATTCACGAGCGCGTTCGTGACATGAACGTCAACGGCGTTCTTGCCGGCATGAACTTCCCGACCTTTCCTGGCTTTGCCGGAACTCATCTGGCGAACATGCCCGACAAGCAATTGGCTCTGGCCGCAGTGCAGGCCTACAACGACTTCATCATGGATGAGCTCGTCGGCTCCTACCCGGGTCGCTTCATGCCAATGTGCATCATCCCCTTCTTCGACATTGACGCCTCAGTGGCTGAGATTCATCGTCTTGGAAAGAAGGGCTGCGTCTCGATCACTCTTCCGGAGACTCCGTACGGCATTGGCCAGCCAGACTTCGCCAGCGGCCACTGGGATCCAGTGTTCAAGGCCATGGTCGAAACGGGCATGGTTGCAAGCCTGCATATCGGCGGCGGCTTCGGACTCATCCAGCGTCCACAGTCAGCACTCGTCGATGACATCGTCATCATCGCTGCGCTCGTTTCGACGATTGCCTGCACCGACATCATGCTCAGCGGTGTGCTCAAGCGCATCCCGGACATGAAGTTCGCAATGAGCGAGGGTGGCCTTGGTTGGATTCCGTTCCTGCTGGATCGGATGGACCGTCATATGTACAACCACTCCTGGACCCATCTGGATTCACTGCCCAAGGGCAAGTCTCCAACTGAGGTGTGGAAGGACAACTTCCTGGCCTGCTTCATCACCGAGCCAACCGCGCTTCACACGCGCGAGCGCTACGGCGTTGAGACGATTGCATGGGAGTGCGACTACCCACACTCGGACTGCACCTGGCCGTACTCACCAGAGCTCGTGCTCAAGGAATTGGTCGAGGCAGGTTGCAGCGACAAGGAGATCGACATGATCACCTGGGAGAACTCAGCTCGCTTCTTCAACTGGGATCCCTTCAAGCACACCCCGAAGGATCAGGCCACTGTTGGCGCCCTTCGTGCACTCTCGACAGATGTCGACACTGCAGAGACATCAAAGGACGAGTACCGCCGTCGCTTCATGGCGGCAACTGTCTAATGAGCATGCGAAAGGCCCCGAGGGAATCTCCTCGGGGCCTTTCGCATTTCAAGAGCAGTAACTCACTAGCGACCTGTCCACACAGGCTTGCGCTTCTCAGCAAAGGCCTTGGGACCTTCGATGGAGTCGGCTGAGCCATGCGTGATCTTTGACTCTTCACGAGTGTGCAACCACTGTGCGTCATCGGCAGGGCGGTTGTTTCCGTAGTACTGACGTGCGATGCGCTTGCTTGCCTTGACCGACAATGGTGCGTTGTCTGCGATGGCTGAGGCGAACTCCAGGGCTGAATCCAACAGGCTTGCGTATGGCACAACGCGATTGACGAAGTTCAGCTCGAGAGCGCGCTGCGCGCTGATCGGCTCACCCATCAGCAGTACTTCCAGTGCAATGCGTGGCGGCATCTGCTCCATGATGCGGAACGCACCACCAGCACCCGCCACGAGTCCACGCTTGACCTCAGGCAGACCAAACTGCGCGTGATCGGCAGCGATGATGAAGTCGGCTGCCATACAGATCTCCATGCCGCCACCGAGTGCAAAACCATTGACAGCAGCGATGGTCGGCTTGCTGACGTAATGCCCGACGAATCCTGCAAGCCCCCACTTCTCGCGCTCTTCGCCTTCGGGGATGATCCGCTGACCGGCAGCGATCGCCTTCAGGTCTGCTCCTGCGCAGAAGGATTTGTCACCTGCTCCGGTCAGCACAATTGCGCGAACATCGATGTCACTTTCAGCTTCGACCAGTGCATCACCAACGCCAAGACAGACGTTCTCATTCACGGCATTGCGAGCGGCTTCGCGGTTGATCGTGATCACCATGACATGTCCGCGGCGTTCAACGAGAACATCCGGGTTGATCTCACTCATTACTTAACCTCCAAAGTTTGCGTACAAGGCAAAAGAAGGAGCGCCCAGAATGAACCGGGCGCTCCTTGAATTCTGTTCAATTAATCAGATGCGGGAAGTGCAGTGGCCTGCTTCTGTGTGAGCTCTGCACCCTCGAAGGTCAGGGGACCTTCGCCTGGGGCAACACACAGCACCTCGATGCCGGACTCGTCATTGCTGTAGCGCTTGCCAAGGGCAATTGCTTCACCAGCGCCAACGGTTGGGGTTCCGGTGCGAGCGTCGGTTGTCATGACAACACCTGCGCACGAGAGTTCACCAGCGGTAGTGGGGGCCTTGACGACTACTACCTCACAGGCAGAGACGTCATTGCGGAGGCGAGCGCCTGGGGCGACTGGCATTCGGATGTTCCTTTCAACGGCACGACTCATCCGGGCGCGGATCAGTCGGGAGGCAAATTGTGACGGTTCTTAGGGCTTGATGCTAGGGGCAAGGCAGTGTGATCTGTCTCCCAGTTGCTGGATTTAGCCAGTCTGGCGTTTCTGTGCGGCAGATCGGTCGCGAATGAGGGCAAGCTCCCTGCCCTCATTCGCAACAGAGCTGTGGCTACGCCTTGCCCAGAAGGATCGCTCCCGTTGGGGCCATCGAGGCGCCCGCTGCAATCAGGATCACTTCGGCATCAGCGATCTGGTTAGACGCAACGCCTCGGATCTGACGCACGCCTTCAATGACGTGAGTCATGCCATGTGCGTATACCTCTGCGAGATTTCCACCGTGCGTGTTCACCGGGATCTTTCCTTCACGGCGAATGTTTCCTTCAGCTACAAATGGGCCACCCTCACCCTTCTTGCAGAACTGGAAATCCTCGATCGCCATGATGACCATCGGAGTGAAGTGGTCATACAACAAGGCGACATCGACGTCGTCTGGGCCAAGGCCAGCCTTGTTGTACAGATCGACCGCAAGGGTGCGGTAACCACCGGACACGTAGTCATCATCGGAACTGATGTGACCACCAACAGGGCTTGCCATGCCAGAGGAGTCCGCCGCGGCTTGACCGAACCAGGCATCACCCCAGCGAGGAGGTCCCCCCATCGCCATGGACAACAGTGAGACTGGTTCCTGCTTGAGATCCTTGGCGCGCTCCATCGACGTGATGATCACTGCGGTCCCGAAGTCGGACTCCATGCAGAAGTCCATCTTGCGCAGTGGGTCACAGATCATTGGAGAGTTGTGATGATCCTCCATCGTGATCTCGTCGCGGAAGCGGGCGAAGGGATTGTTCGCGGCATTGCGACGAGCATTGATCGTGATCTCTCCGAAGTGATCCTCTGTCGTACCAAAGCGAGCCATGTGACGCCTGGCTGCAAGCGCGAAGGCATTGCCCGGACTCACCATGCCGTGAGGAGGGCCTTCGCCGGGCCTTCCCATGCCACCAAAGCGTGCAGAGCCGGGCATCGTTGCGCCACGCACCACACAAACAACGTCAGCTTGTCCCGTGGCAACGGCCATTGCCGCGTACATGTACGCACCACCCATGGCGCCTCCACCACCGCCCCAACCCATCGCGGTGAAGCGGAGCTGGTTGCAACCCAGCATCGCTGAGAGCATGGCACCTTGGTTTGGGTCATTGGAGTAGGAAGACCAGCCATCGATCTCCTTGGGACTGATGCCGGCGTCTTCACATGCCTTGAGCACCGCCTCAATCACCAGGGAGAAAGTGCCGCGCTCGGCGAACTCCCCACGCTTCCCGTAGGCCGTGTGACCGATACCAACAATTGCAGCTTTTCCATTCAGCCAATCAGCGCTCATGCTGCAGCTCCTTCAATTGGTTCAAAGACAATAAGTGCGATCGGTCCCACATCAGTGGCTTCCGCATCCGCGCCAGCTGGTCCGTAGCCACCGCCCGCGCCTGCGTACTTGCCCTTCACTGGGTCAAAGGCAGCCTTGACTGGCAGACCAACGACCAAGCTGCTCTTGTCAACGCCGAAGACATTGGTCAGGAGCCGAATTGGTCCACCAGTGGTGCCATCGAGTTCAACGACTGCGTAGTCATAGGGATTGCCGTTGTTCATCACGTCATTGATAGGGCGATCGACCCACGAATAGGAATACACAACACCGGTACCCGGCAAGGTCTCATCCCAATGCCAAGCCCACGACAGGCAGTTGTAGCAAATATCTGTTGGCACATGCCGGTGAAATCCGCAGTCATCACACTGCTGAATTACCAACTTGCCTTGGCCGGCGGCTTCGTAGAACGGCGTGACGAGCCGACTCAACGCTGGGCCACCGAAACCGGGCATCCGCTCACTCATATGCGTCCCCACTTAGTCGATGTGCACAACTTTCGCTGTGCGTGAATTGAATACCGGTGTTGGCCTGCCATCCCGGAGAATTGTGACCTTACGCCGTATAGAAAGGGGCGACAACCGAATTGGCGAAAACATCGGATCAATTTCCAAGCGGCCCGCTTTCGGGTTCAACTGCCTGGCACATGACTCAGGGTCGACAGTCGCCGTCGCGACTGTCGACCCTGAGATCGGATGGATGTGTCTGGTCAGGCTGCGAAAGCTGGCAGCGGCACAGACGGGAAGAGCTCCTGGAATGCGCCAATGCGGATCCGATGACTGACCTTTTCGTCAACGCCATCGAACAAGCCGTGCAGAGTCTCCTGAGTGTGACCGAACGTGCCCTCGAAGTGCGGGTAGTCCGAACCCCACATGACGTTCTGCCAGCCCATGGCTACGCAGGCTTGAATCGCCGATGAGTCGTGCTGGAATGAGGCGTAGACCTGCTCGTAGAGGATCTCAGCAGGTTCACGGTTCAGTACAGGCCGCACTGCGGCTGAGTGCTGGCGGTAGCCCTCGGTCATGCGGTCTGCGAGGAACGGTCCCCACGTTGCACCACCTTCTGAAATCAGCACCTTCAACTCGCGTCGCTGATCCAGAGCACCACAGGCAATGAGCTTGGTGACCATCTTCTGTCCGCCGTAGGTGGTCTCAACGTAGTTCAGCACAGCCCCACCGCGCCCGCGGTAGTAGACGCCGGTTCGCTCAGTTGGTTCAAGCGGCTCAGTGCCAATATGCACGCAGATGCGCATGCCCGTGTCAGCAAAGGCATCCCACATCGGATCCCACTCCTCGTGGTGCCAATCGGGACGACCAATGGGTGGCAGCACCGGAAGGAAGCCTCCCAGGAATCCATCGGCTGCTGCTCGCTTGATCTCAGTGACAGCATCTCCCACGTTCAGCATTGGGATGGATGCCGTGCAGACAAAGCGCTCAGACTGATTCTGGAAGTCGAGTGCGAACTCGTTCATGAGACGCGATCCGCGCTTTGCGAGTTCAGGAGTCCGGAGATTCGATGCCCAAATACCCAAGGATGGGTAGATTACTTCTGCCCACACACCTTCGTTGTCTGCGTCCTTCAAGCGATGCTCGGCATCGTTGGCCTGGATGCTGCGATTGATCTGCTCACTCATGTCGGTGCCCTTGGGCATGGCGGCATTCATGCGAGGCGGCCGGCCCCCTTGGTCACCAGGTGCAGCTTGCGGCAAAGCGCGAGTGAACTCCTGACCATCCAGATAAATCGTCTCGTACGCCCCATCGGGACTCTTCACGCTGCGCGGCATGAGTTCTTTCAAATGCGCAGGCAGACTGTCGAAGAGGGTTGCGGGCTCGATGATGTGCGAGTCACCCGAGTTCGCCCAGATTTTTCCTACTTCAGTTTCCATAGTGATTGCTCCTTGGGGCTGGCAGAGTTACGACTGAGAAAGTTTGGAATTCAAGAATGTCTTCGGGATCGATGTGGCTAGGTCTCTCCCTATGCACTGTATAGATGATCGAAGTCGACACGGCAAGCCCGGCCTATTCCAGCCCCTCCAGCGGGCTGCTCCCCACATGCGGGAAACACTCCAGGAAAGCGCCTTGAGTAATGCGATGTCGAACAGAATCGGGCTCATCATCGAAGAGCTCATGCAGGGTCTTCTGCGTATGTCCGAAGGTGCCTTCGATGTGCGGGTAGTCACTGCCCCACATAACGTTGTTGTAACCCATAGAAGTGAGTGCTTTCACCGCTGTCTCATCGTGCTGGAAACTCGCGTAGACCTGGTCGTACAGCACTTCCTTGGGAGTGCGAGTGAGGTTGTCCCTGATGAAGTCACTGTGCTGGCGCCACGCCTCATTGAGGCGATCACCCACAAAGGGAACCCACGTTGCGCCTGCTTCAGAGATAATCAGTTTGAGGCTGGGGCGCTTGTCAAGCACTCCTGATGCAGCCATCGAGGCAGCCAAGTCCATACCGCTGTACGAGGCGGCGAGATAGTTCATGGTGCCAGCGCCGGGACCTCGATGCTTATTTGGGTTGAAATCATCGCCGCCGGCGCCCGTGTGCACGGCGATCACCATGCCCGTTTCCACCATCACGTCCCACAGCGGATCCCAGTAGGCGCGATTGAAGTCAGGTGTGTCGCTGGGGGTGGAGCACGGCAGGTTGATCGCCTTGATTCCCATGCCTGCAACCCGCAGGACTTCATCAACTGCGTCGTTGACATCAAGAGGAGAGATCTGCGCAGGCATCACATGGCGGATACTTTTCCGCTGCACCTCGGCCGCCCAATCATTGGCAACCTTCACGGCCTCCCGCGCCAGCAAGGGGTCCTTGATCATTGAGTTCCACAAACCCACAGACGGGTAGATGAGCTCAGCCCAGATGCCTTCTTGATCCAAGTCCTTCTCGCGAATGTCCATATCCTTTGAGCCGGGAGCCTCCAGGGCCTGGCTGAGTGTCACGCCGCTCTTGCCGACCACAGTCGAGATCTTGGGCATGTCACGGGTAAAGCTCGTGCCATCGACATAAATGGTTTCCGATGAGCCGTCCTCGGCCTTTACTGAGCGGGGCATCCGCTCAGCTAAGGCTGGCGGTAGGCCATTGCTGTAGAGATCGTCGGGCTCCATGTAGTGCGAATCGCCCGAGTTTGCCCAAATTTTCATCGCCGCTCCTCCATGGGTGGATGACATTCAGCCTTTGGTAGCAACGCCTTTTGACTACAGGCCGTCGCTATTCAGACAATAGTTGCATGGTCGGCCATCGGTTGTACGGCGTATAGAGAAATGCATTCAGCCGGTACGGAGTTAGGCAGTGGTCCAGAACGGCAAGGTGAGGGTGTCGCTCACGCGATTCCAGACCACCTTGACTGGCATGCCAACATTCACATCTTCTGGTTCAACATCGACCATGTTGGAGACGAAGCGGCAACCCGGCGCACCATCGGCATCAACAACAGCCGGGATGTACGGCACGTAATCCTGTTGATCAGGCGTGAGCGGATGCCGCACGATGATGAAGCTGTACAAGGTGCCGGTGCCTGGCAGATCCACGTACTCAAGATCCTGTGCATGGCATTGCGCACACCATCGCGATGGCGGGAGCCGAAACTTGCCACAGTTCGTGCACTTTGGAGCGGTGAGTTGCTCTCGCATGGCGGCTTCCCAGAACGGCGCAGTCCACTCGTCCGCGTAGGGATCGGTGAACAGCGGCGAGGGCATGTACTTGAACGGAATTGCGGGAGTGGACATCAGCGATCCTTCTTCAAGATTGTGCCGGTCATCGGAATTGCGGAGGGTCCACCAGTGACGAGTGCGATCTCAGCGCCTTCAACCTGGTTGATGGCCGTGCCGCGTAGTTGCTCGACTCCCTCGACGATGTGGGTCATGCCAGGACAGTAGAAGTCCGAGAGATTGCCGCCGTGAGTGTTGACCGGGATCGATCCCGTACCAAAGCGAATATTGCCCTCGGCCACGAAAGGGCCACTCTCACCGATTGGGCAGAGTTGAAAATCCTCCAGCTGCATCAGAACCATCGGCGAGAAGTGGTCATACAACAACGCCACATCCACATCCTGCGGCCCAACTTCAGCCATGGCATACATCTGCTTTGCCACATCGCGCGCGCCTGCCGATGCAAAAGTTTCATCAGGCATCTGGAAGTTTCCGAGCAAATGTGCGTTGTTGCCAGTGCCACCGATGCCGCTGCCCGAGATCAGCACTGGGGTATGTGGAAGATCGCGGGCTCGCTCAATTGACGTCGTAATGACTGCGATCGCTCCATCGCATTCCATCGTGTAGTCGAACAAGCACAATGGATCAGAGATCATCCGAGCACCGAAGTAGTCCTCGAGAGTCAGCGGAGTTTGACGCATTGACTGCGGACGCTTGATTGCGTTCTCGCGCTGTGAAATGCAGACCTCAGCAAAGTGCTCGCGCTTCGTGCCGTATTGATACATGTGACGTTGAGTAAGTAGCGAGAAGTTGTGCCCCGGCGACATGATGGAAGCAGGAGAAATAAAGGCTGCTTCTGGTGAGACATTCGCATTGCCACCGTAAGCGCCACCGCCACCAGAAGAAGGCAACTTGCGTGGCCCTTCCGAGGAACCGCCAAATCGGCCGGTCGGTACTTGCTGAAGCACGAACAGACTCACCACGACATTGGCAAGACCCGCATCGATCACAGCCGCAGCCATGCCAATCGATCCGGCCGCACCACTGCCGCCTGCGGTCAGCGTGGCCGCGAATTTCACATGCGAAACACCGAGGTTGTATGCCATTGCACCGGGTTCCACCGGAGCACCACTGTAGAAGGCAAAGCCATCCAGATCATTCGTCGTCAGTCCAGCATCATCCAGCGCCTTGAGCGTGGCTTCCATCGCCATGTCCATCATCGACCTTGGTAGAGACTGTCCGCGCCGATAGCGCTCCGTCTGCCCGATACCTACGATCGCGGCCTTGTCCTTCATTGTCACAGGCAAACCTTTCCTCGGTTTCAAGCACTTCCGACCAGCGTCTTTGGTGCTGACTTGCTGCTCGCCACTGCCAATCCACACCACCGTAGCGTTTCATCTACGCCGTATAGGTGCCTTTCTCAGTTTTCGTCGGCGACGATTCCCATGGCGAGCAAATAGCGTCCAGCCATCGCATAAAAGCCTGCCAACAGCACCATGTCTGAGATCTCCTCGGGCGACCAGTGCGCTTTGGTGCGTTCCCATAAGGCGTCTGTTGTACTGACCGAATCAGCTGCATCACAGAAGTTCAGGGCGGCGATATCCGCTGAGCTGAAGCCTTCGAAGTCCGCGACTTTCAGAGCATCCAGTTCATCGCGTGACACCCCTGCGTTCAGCGCTACCGGCTCATGCAAAGTGCACTGATAACTGGATCCCACTCGGTACAGGGTGCGCAGCACCAAGAGCTCCCGGACTCGATCCGACAACCGCGATGCTGAATGCACTCGGCCGGACAGACTTGCAAATCCCTTGAACATCTCTGGGTTGTTGTAGACGGCCAACACGATGCGGTTTGGGTGTTTCATTTCTGGCGGAAGCACGGCTTCAGGAAGACGCTGCATTCAGGTGCCTCTCAATAGGAAGTTGCAGAACTAGGAAAGTTCAGCGATCAATGGTCCGAGCTCCCAGGCCAAGGGCTCACTGACGGTGAAGTAGGTAATGCCGTAACGCTCATTGACTCCACGCACATGCTCGGCGAGCTCAGTTGTGCTCCCAATCAAGCCGAAAGGTGAGTCAAGTAATTCTTCGGTCGTCAGTCCACCGGCAACACGGGCACCCGTCGGGCCGATTGCACGTTCAGCCGCCGCACCACGGTCCTCGCCAACCTGAGCCACGGCACCAAACAGCACTCGCACGCCAATAGTCAGATCTTCACGCTCGTAACCCCCGGCATCCCTGATCCACTGCAACTGCTCTTCAAAGGCAGCCTTTCGAGTATCTGAAGTTCCAGACATCTGCGTGAGGATGCTGATGATCTGAGCGTTCTGCGCCGCATAGGACAGCATCCGCCTACCGCCTCCGCCGAGCATGATCGGCAATGGTTGCTGCATCGGAATTGGCACCGATGTGAAATCGTGTATTGAGTAGAACTCACCATCGAAGTTCACTGGCTCACCCGAGAACAGCAGACGCAAAGCCGCGATGCTCTCAAAAAGTCGACTCACTCGAGTGCCTGGTGGATCCCACGTTGCAATGCCGGTCTTGGTGAGGTCCTCCTCCAGCCAACCAGCGCCGATGCCCATGTCCACTCGCCCCTTGGACAAGATGTCAAGTGTTGCAATCTCCTTGGCGAGCAAGGTGGGATTGCGAAAGTCGTTGTTGAGCACCGTTATGGCGAGCCGAACTTTGGTCGTCACCATGGCTGCAGCGGCAAGGGAGATCATCGGAGACAGCTGCGGCAGGCTTGGACCCAGGTGATCTGGCACCGAGACGGAGTAGAAACCCATCGACTCGGCGCGTTGCACTTTCTCAACCCACGAATCAGCATCCGGGGTGAATGGCATTTGAATTGAGAACTTGTATGCGGGACTCAACTGGTTGCTCCTCCGTCGACATACAGGGTCTGGCCCGTGGTGTACGCACCACCGTCTGAGCAGAAATAGGCCATCGCTTCGTACTGCTCCCGGCTGGTGCCGAATCTCTTGATGGGATTGCTGCCAGTGATTTGATCCGCGTTTGCAAGTTGAGTGCCGGCGGCTTCAAATGCGCTGATGCCAGGCGCAATGCAGTTGACGGTGATGCCGAAGTCCCCGACTTCGCGCGCCATACCTCTAGTCATGTGTTCAACAGTGGACTTGGTCAGTCCATAGGAATTGCCGCCACTCTTGGCTGCCATCGATGACACATTGATCACGCGACCCCACGAATTTGCCTTCATGGCGGGCACAGCGGCGCGGGTGGCGCGCAGGGTGCCGGTGACGTTGACTGCCCATGCGATGTCCCAGACGTCGTCGGGGCATTCAAGCAAGCCTGACTCTGCAAGACCCCGCCACAATCCTGCGTTGTTGATCAGGATGTCCAGGCGACCGAACTCTTTGACAGTCGCCGCCACGACGGCATCAACTGAGGCCTGCGAAGTCACATCGCATTCGAGCCCAATGCTCTTTGGACCAATAGCACTGGCCTCGCTCGAAGCACCAGCCGTGTCTTTAACGTCGGCAACCACTACGTGCGCGCCGTCCATCGCGAAGTAGCGTGCGTAATCACGCCCAAGACCGCGCGCAGCACCGGTGACGATGACGACTTTGCCGCTTAGGCGATTCAAATTTTCCATAGTCGAAGTATTCGGACGCAGCTATACGGCGGCTAGTGAAAATCTGCGGATTACGCGGGAATCTTCCGGATGCAACGTTTCGATCCGGAACAAATGTCCTATATCTGTTCACTCTTTCGACGACTTGAGCATCTCTGACAAGCCCAACATCACAAATTGGTAACGCATTGCTGCTTCCTATACCCCGTATAGATTTTTGGGCTTAACGTCGGATATGTGGTGATACGCGCCACATCAGCCCACCAAATGAAGTTCGAGGAGAACGAATGACGCACTCATCCCGCAGAGGGCGCAATGTCGTCCTTGCTGGCGGACTCGCGGCCACTTTGGCCGTCGGATTTTCTGCCACCACGGTCTCGGCAGCGCCAACGCCTGCACCGACAACTGCACCAGTTGCCTGCGCCCCTGCGCCAGGCGTCACGAATTCATCAATCAATATCGGCCTGATCACCCCGCTAACCGGACCAGCAGTCTCCAGCTTCACTGGCTTTGTTGAAGGTGCCAAGCTGCGAGTCGCGCAGCAAAATGCCAAGGGCGGCGTCAGCGGACGCAAGCTAAACATCACTGTGTACGACGACAAGGCAGATGGATCGACTCAGTCCAGTGTGGCAAACAAGGCTCTGCAGCAGGACAACCAGTTCGGCATTCTTGAAGCCAGCACTGTTGACACGATGATGCCGCTGTTCAAGTCACAGAATGTCCCAGTCGTTGGCCTGACGAACCTTCCGGCCCACGGTCTGGATCGCAACGTCTTCGGAGCCACTGGCGCTTTTGCTCCGGCCTACTCCAACACGGGTATCGCGGCGCGCCTGAAGGCAGCGGGCGCAACCAAGGTAGCCGTCGTCAATCACAACTCGCCTGGTGCACAGTCAGGCGGAGCCGGTCTGGTGACAGCACTTCCGCTCGAAGGCCTGTCACTAGGTATTCGCATCGCTGACGCGCCTATCGGCACCTTCGACGCCACATCTGTCGCGCTGCGCATCAGAAACTCCGGCTCAGATGGCGAGTATTCGATTCTGACTTCCGATGGTGGAATCGCTGTCGCAAATGCGCTGAAGCAGCAGGGTGTGCCGATGAAGGCAGTCATGCTCGCAGGCTTCTCTGACCCCAAGGTCATCGCTCAGGCACCTGCCGCCCTTGAAGGCGCCATCGGTTCGACCTTCGGGACCGTCCCCTCGGGCATTCCCGGTCGCCCGGGCTTGCGCACCTTCGTCAATGGCATGAAGGCAGCCGGATTGAACCCTGACACCGTCAGCGGGCCGATCGGCTTCGTCTCGGCAGATACCTTCATCAAGGGCCTGACCTTGGCTGGCAAATGCCCAACGCGGGCCGGATTCGTGGACAATCTGCGCAAGCAGACCAAGATCACCGGAGCTGGCCTGCTTCCTGAGCCAATCAGCTACGCCGCCGGTGTCACGCCAAATGGTGACCCAGCACGCTGCACCTGGTACCTGGTGGTCAAGGGCGGAAAGTTCGTTCCTGATGCCAAGGCCACTTGTGGCAAGTTGGTCGAAACGTCAACAGGCAAGGTCATCTCTCAGTAGAGCATCGCAATCAAGGTGGGGCTGGCGCATCGCGCCAGCCCCACCTTGATTTTCCTGCATAAGTGGAATCACGCACACCATCTATCAAGCCCTTATGCGGGGATCCATCCGCTATGCCCCGATTCATTTATTACGACTTCATAACACCTTCCTACCTTCCTATACCCCGTAAGGCGCACTTCGGTCTACGTTGCCGAGGCCTGGTGATGCACACCACATCCAGCCCACTACGGCCAAGAGATCGGCCGACAAAGTTCGAGGAGAATCAATGACTCACTCATCCCGCAAGGGGCGTAAAGCCTTCCTTGTCGGCGGATTGGCAGCCACATTGGCCGTCGGCTTCTCTGCCACCACAGTCTCGGCGGCGCCCACGCCAGCCCCGACGACCAAGCCTGTCGCGTGCGCACCAACGCCTGGTGTTACCGACGCAGCAATCAACATCGGCATCGTGACCCCACAGACCGGACCTGCGGTTTCCAGTTTCACCGGCTTTGTGGAAGGCGCCAAATTGCGCATTGCCCAGCAGAATGCCAAGGGTGGCGTGAATGGCCGCAAACTCAACGTTGCGGTCTATGACGACAAGGCTGACGGATCTACTCAGTCCAGTGTGGCCAACAAGGCGATCCAGCAGGACAACCAATTCGGCATCGTGGAGGCCAGCACCGTTGACACGATGATGCCAATGTTGAAGTCACAGAATGTGCCTGTGGTCGGCCTTACGAACTTGCCGGCCCACGGACAAGACCGAAACGTCTTCGGAGCGACCGGTGCATTCGCTCCTGCCTACTCCAACACCGGCCTGATTGCTCGAATGAAGGCTGCCGGTGCAACCAAGTTTGCCGTGGTCAATCACAACTCACCTGCGGCCCAGGCAGCAGGCGCCGGCATGGTGAGCACTCTTCCGCTTGAAGGCGTGACTCTGGGAGTACGAATTGCTGATGCACCGATCGGCACCTTCGACGCGACCTCGGTCGCTCTGCGCATCAAGAACTCCGGCGCTGATGGCGCGAACTTGATTCTCACCTCAGATGGTGGCGTTGCGGTCGCAAACGCGCTGAAGCAGCAGGGTGTGCCGATGAAGGCACTCGTGCTTGCTGGATTCTCGGATCCGAGAGTCATTGCTCAAGCACCAGCGGCACTTGAAGGCGCAATTGGTTCGACCTTCGGCACCGTGCCAACGAGTGTGCCCGGCCGCCCAGGCGTGCGCACCTTCGCCAACGGTATGCGCGCCGCTGGACTCAATCCAGACACCGTCAGCGGACCGATCGGCTTCGTATCCGCGGACACCTTCATCAAGGGCCTGACCCTTGCTGGCAAGTGCCCGACCCGCGCAGGATTCATCGACAACCTGCGCAAGCAGACCAAGATCACCGGCGCCGGCCTTCTGCCTGAGCCCATCAGCTATGCACCAGGAGTCACGCCAAACGGTGACCCCGCACGCTGCGGGTGGTACCTGGTGGTCAAGGACGGGAAGTTCGTACCCGATGCAAAGGGAACATGCGGAAAGCTAGTTGAAACTGCGACAGGCAGGGTCGTAGCTCAGTAGCAAAGCGATAGCAGTGTGGGGGC
>JAUSQD010000044.1 GCA_030652695.1 Actinomycetota bacterium | reverse complement strand
GCGGATCTGCCCGCGCAGCTCGGATTTCGAATACGACTCTGCCCTGTCATTCGCCGCCACAGAGCCATCGTGCCCCATGGAGTGCGGCTAGGGTCATCGACATGAATCAGGTGGTGCGCAAGGCTGTCGTGCCAGCAGCTGGATTGGGAACGCGATTCCTGCCTGCGACCAAGGCAACTCCCAAGGAGATGCTGCCTGTCGTCGACAAGCCCGCGATTCAGTATGTGGTGGAAGAGGCGGTAGCGGCCGGGCTCACGGATCTGCTGTTCATCACCGGCCGAAGCAAGCGACCCCTCGAGGACCATTTCGATCGCAATTTTGAACTCGAGGCCTCATTGAGGCGCAAGGACGATCAGGAGAAGTTGGCACTGGTGACGGAGTCAACCGACCTCGCTCGCATTCACTATGTGCGGCAAGGTGATCCGCTGGGCCTGGGTCATGCGGTGCTCACCGCCGAGGACCACATCGGAAACGAGCCCTTTGCCGTGATGTTGGGCGATGACCTGATTGATCCGCGCGATCCGATCCTGCCGGCGATGATGGAGGCGCGAGCTCGCTTTGGGGGCTCAGTGGTGTGCCTGATGGAAGTGCCACTGCAGGCGATCTCGCTCTATGGATGCGCCGCTGTTGAAGGCGAACCAGTGGATGGCCTTGTTCGCGTCACGGGTCTGGTTGAGAAGCCTCAGCCCGCTGATGCTCCCAGCTCCTATGCCGTGATCGGCCGCTACCTGCTGGATCCAGCGGTATTTGCGATCCTTGCGAGGACTGAGCCAGACCGCGGGGGCGAGATCCAGCTGACCGATGCGCTTCGAGTGCTTGCCACCATGTCCGCCGAAGAGGGCGGCGGAGTTCACGGCGTGATTTTCAGCGGTCGTCGGTACGACACGGGTGATCGCCTTTCCTATCTGCAGGCCAATGTCGTGCTTGCCTCCGAACGCGATGACCTCGGCCCGGATTTCCGCGACTGGCTCCGCGGCCTTGTCGCCTCCTGGTCGTGAACTGGGAGGCGACCCTCAGCGAGGGTCGAGTCGGCCTTCGACCCATCCGCAGGCGCGATGGTCGGATCTGGCGACAGGTCCGCACTCGCAATGTTGACTGGTTGGAGGAGTGGGAAGCCACGGTCCCAATCGAAGGCCTGCAGTCAGGTGAGATCCCGGCCAGTTTCGGGATGATGGTGCGCTCAATGCATCGCAATGCCAGGGCCGGCCGCGTGATCCCATGGGCCGTCACCTATGACGGTCAATTCGTCGGGCAGCTCACCGTCGGCGGCATCGCCTTTGGGTCACTTCGCTCCGCATACATCGGCTATTGGATAGACAGGGATGTCGCAGGCAAGGGGATCATGCCCACGGCCGTGGCCATGGCTTTGGACTATTGCTTTGATCAATTGCGACTGCATCGAGTCGAGATCCACATTCGCCCCGAGAACGCTGCCTCCCGTCGCGTGGTGGAGAAACTGGGCATTCCAGAAGAGGGATTGCGCCGTTCCTACCTGCACATCGCGGGGGATTGGCGCGATCACATCTGTTACGCCCTCGTCGAAGGCGATCGGCCAGAAGGTGTTCTGGCCGGATGGCGGGCCCAGCACTCGATTTGACGTATACACCCAAATCCGCGACACGCAAAGTTGGTGCCTCGCTCTTACGCGCTGTCAGCGACTTTGGGGTTTAGCGTTCGCAAGGTGACGGGCTTGATCTACTTGGTGATCATCGCCTTATGGGCTGCGGTGCTTATCCCGATGTGGCTCAAACGCCATGATCAGGTCAGTGAAGTCCGCTCCACCACGCGCTTCAGCACCGCGATGCGCTCGCTAGCAGATCAGCGTTCGGGAGAGAACATGCCCAAGCCACAGCACAGCCGTCAGCAGCATCGCAACTCAGCTCACGACCGGGCCACCCAACGCCGCACCATGGTTCTGGGCATTCTGACGATTCTGCTCGCTGTGACCCTCGTTGCGGCGTTCGCCTCCATCGCACCGAAGTGGCTGCCGATGATTGCAGCGGCCCTGGTCACCGCCTTCCTGGTGGCAACGCTGATGACCGCATCGAACCGAAAGCAATCTCAGGCCATGCATGAAGCACCGATTCGCGCGCAGCAGATGCGCCGGGAGCCCGCACCAGTGGCGGCGCCAGCGATGTCGGCTGAGGATGACTGGGAGAACTGGAACGCCTGGGACGACGAAAACTCCTGGGAAGCTGTGCCTTCCACATTGCCCACCTACGTCAATTCACCGAGGGCTTCTGTCATTCCGCGCCCAATTGACCGGGCCCGCCCAGGTGAGTGGGACGGAGCGGCGATGGTGGATGCAGCCAACACCATGCGGCGGCACCAGGACGCGGCCGCAGCCCAGCCGGCACCCGCGCAAGTTGACCACCGCACTGAGACTGCAGAGATGCCAGCAGTTCGCACAGCCAACGCCTGATTGCGCCACTGATACTGTTCATCCGCTTCAGGGGCTGTGGCGCAGTTGGTAGCGCGTCTCGTTCGCAATGAGAAGGCCAGGGGTTCGAATCCCCTCAGCTCCACCAATAGTTCCATCCTCACACCTGGGATCGGACTCAACTCCAATCGAGAGCGCCCATGTCGCCGACGCATGCAGAGCACGGAGTCACGTATCGACAGGCATTGCGCGTATGGGCCTATATCGGCCTGAACAGCTTCGGCGGACCATCTGGCCAGATCGCGGTGATGCATCGCGAACTCATTGACCAGCGCAAGTGGGTGAGCGAGCGCCGCTTCATGCACGCGCTGAACTACTGCATGGTGCTCCCCGGGCCTGAGGCTCAGCAGCTCGCCACCTATATCGGCTGGCTCATGCATGGCGTGCGAGGTGGAATTACGGCCGGATTGCTCTTCATCCTGCCTGGCTTCGTGGCAATGATGGCGCTTTCGATCGTCTACGCCCTGTGGGGATCAGTCACTGCTGTATCGGGCTTGCTCTCCGGATTGCAAGCCGCAGTCATTGTGATCGTGGTGCAGGCATTTGTGCGGATATCCAGGCGAATCCTGGTCAGCACCTCACTTCGCTTTGCTGCTGGACTTTCCTTCGTCGCGATATTCGTGTTCGGCGTGCCATTTCCGATCATCATCGTTGCGGCAGGTCTCTTCGGCTTCTTATTCGCCAGAGCGGGTAGAGCGGTCCAGCACTTGGCAGGTGCGGACGAGGAAGCACAGGCGCTCCTGCGCGATGACTTGAAAGTCGAGCGCGCGCATCACCGATCGGCGTTGAAGGCAGCCATCTGGTTCGGCGTCATCTGGGTGGCGCCAGTGGTGGCGCTCGTGATCGTGCTCGGGCAGGACAGCATCTTCACTCAGGAGGCTCTGTTCTTCTCCAAAGCCGCCTTGGTGACATTTGGCGGTGCGTATGCAGTGCTGGGCTACGTCGCACAGCAGGCAGTTGAGCACTACGGGTGGATCACGACTTCCGATATGACCACGGGGCTGGGACTTGCCGAAACGACTCCTGGCCCTTTGATCATGGTGGTGCAATTCGTTGGATTTCTGGGGGCCTACAACAATCCGGGTGACCTGCCACCGCTCGTAGCCGGAGTCCTTGGTGCGATCGTCACAGTGTGGGTCACATTTGTGCCGTGCTTCCTGTTCATCTTTCTGGGTGCGCCCTATGCGGAACGACTTCGTGAGAATTCCGGTCTTTCGCATGCGTTGACGTATATCAGTGCGGCCGTGGCAGGGGTCATCCTCAATCTTGCAGTCTGGTTCGCCTTGAACACGATCTTCACTGAATCGACCCCCAGCGCTCTTGGGCCAATACACGTATCAGTGCCGGTTGTGTCCTCAGTCAACGAGGTTGCCATTGCAATCGGACTGGTAGCGGCGGTGCTCGTCTTCCGCTTCAAGATGCCAACCTTGAAGGTGCTCGCCATCTGTTCTGCGCTGGGCCTGGCGGCGGCATTCCTGCCCGTTGGGTCGTAATCGCCACAGAGTAGGCAAATAGCGCTCGGCGTTCTCGCTCGTGGTTACCATGAATCATGGTGGCACTGGTGATCTGGGCGGTTATCGCGGTTGTCTGCGTCATTCTTGAAGTCCTGATCACCGACCTGGCGTTCCTCATTGTTGGGATCGCAGCTGCTGGCGCCGGAGTCTCGTCGCTGTTCGGTGCGCCAATCTGGCTGCAGATTCTCATCTTCGCTGTGCTGACAGCGGTTGGACTTTTGGGCGTTCGACCATCGGTCCTGCGCCGCTTGGGCTTGGCCAAGGAATTCAAGACCAACATCGATGCAATCCCTGGTTCGCGCGCTCGCACTCTTGATGTGGTGACCGTCGAAGCTGGCTTGATCCGGCTCAATGGCCAATCGTGGTCAGCCCGCGTTGACCGCGATGGACCCGAGATAGACCCCATTCCAACAGACGTGGATGTGATCGTCACGCGCATTGACGGTGCAACTGCGCTGGTGCAGCCCTTTCACAACTCTTAGGAGCATCACTCATGGAAACTCTGCCTGTGGTCGGCGCTGTCATCGGGATCCTGTTTGCGCTGCTGGTATTGATCACCGTGTTCCGTTCCGTACGAATAGTCGGGCAGGGCGAGACCGTCATCGTTGAGCGACTCGGTCGATACAACCGCACCTTGACGCCCGGCCTGTCGCTGTTGGTTCCCTTTGTGGACCGCGTGCACCAGAAGATCGACATGCGTGAACAGGTTGTCTCCTTTCCGCCACAGCCCGTGATCACCCAGGACAACCTTGTGGTGTCCATCGACAGCGTCATCTATTTCACCGTCACTGATCCGCAGAAGGCGGCCTATGAAATGGCCAATCCGCTCATGGGTATCGAGCAGTTGACGGTCACAACTCTGCGAAATGTCATTGGCTCCTTGGATTTGGAAGCCACACTGACTTCACGCGATGAGATCAACAGCCGGCTGCGCGCGGTGCTGGATGAGGCCACCGGCCAGTGGGGCATTCGCGTGAATCGCGTGGAGCTCAAGGCCATTGATCCACCTGCGTCCGTGCAGGAGGCAATGGAGAAGCAGATGCGTGCTGAACGTGAGCGGCGCGCTGTGATTCTGACTGCCGAGGGCGAAAAGGGCTCTGCGATTCTCAGCGCCGAGGGTGCTCAGCAGGCGGCAGTTCTGCGAGCCGAAGGTGACAAGCAGGCGGCGATTCTGCGAGCCGAAGGTGAGGCCCAGGCCTTGGCCACAGTGGTGCAGATGATTCACGAGTCAGGCGTAGACCAGACTGTGCTGGCCTACCAATACCTGCAAACCTTGCCCGCAATCGCCAACGGTTCGGCCAGCAAAGTCTGGGTCATTCCAGCAGAACTGTCCAAGGCGGTCGGCCTGCTGGGCGAGGCTTTCACCCCGCGTGCGGAGAACCCTGTCAGGCCGGAATAGCCCACGCACCCCTCAGGTTGGGTGGGGCGAAGTTGGATATTTTCTTGCTGAAGTCGCTGTGTATGTATCGATTGCCTGGTGGGGATTGACGCGCACGGATTCGCTCCTGCCTGGCCTGTTGCTGGCCGCAGTCTTGTTGATTCTCTTCGCGGCATCTTGGGGGCTGCTGGTGTCGCCTAAAGCCAAGTGGCCTCTGCGTGGTGTTGCTGATTCTGCATTTCGTGTGGTGTGGTTCGCATGCGGGCTTGCTGCTGCGATCACTGTCGCGCTTGGCAGCTAGGCAGGGTCCCTACACCCAGCTCGGCAGCCACATTCGCTGCTGCCATTGGTTGTACGGCAGCAACTCACCGGTCCACACGGGATACAGCCACCAGGCCACGACGATCACCGCACCCACGAGAACGCCTAGGGCGATCAAGCCCCTGCGCCTGCGTGTGACAGAAGCGGTGTCAGGACCGAGCAGCGCTGCGCCAGCCATCGCCAGCGCAATGGCGATGAAGGGCATGAACACCACGGTGTAGAACGTGAAAATCGTGCGATCCAGATACAGCATCCACGGCAACCAGCCGGCTGCGATACCCACGAGCACTGCAGCTGCACGCCAATCGCGCTTGCCGAGCCGGCGCCACAGCAAGTAGATGATCGCCAGAATTCCAGTCCACCAGATCACGGGATTACCCAGGGCCAGGACTTCGGCGGCGCAGTTCTCCGTTGGGCAGCCCTGCGTGCCATCGGTGACGTTATTCCAGTAGAAGGAGGTTGGTCGGGCTTGCAGCAGCCATCCCCATGGATTGCTTGCGTAGGCATGCTCGGTTGTCAATCCGACATGGAAGCTCCACATTTCGGAGTGGTAGTGCCACAGGGAGCTCAGCGCGGCCGCAATCCCGCTTCCCCCAGCCCATGTGCGGTCATAGCCGTCATCGCTGATGAACCAACCAGTCCACGACATCAGGTACGTCGCGACGATGATCACGCCGGTTACCAGAGCGGTGATCGGAAGAGTGCGGAAAAGGGTTGCTCTCCAAGGCTGCTCCACGCCGATGACTCGACGCGCAGAGATGTCCCACACCAAGGACATGGCAATGAATGCCAGCGCGAACCAGATGCCTGACCACTTCACACTGCAGCCAAGACCCAGGGCAAAGGCCGCCGCCCAGCGCCAGGGCCTAAGCCCAAGTTTGGGCCCCCAGGCAGTCGCAGTTGCCTGCAGCCCTTCAGTGTTGATGAGGGCAGCCAATCGTGTGCGTACGTGATCTCGGTCCAGCAGCAAGCACCCAAAGGCGATGAGCACGAAGAAGCCCAGCATGATGTCGAGCAGGCCGGTGCGACTCATGACGATGTGCATGCCATCGAGTGCCACGAACAGCCCCGCCAGGAAGCCAACCAGATTGGAGCGCGTGAGTCTGCGGGCAATGCGTGCGGTCAGCAGGACAGCGATGATGCCCACGATGGCCACACCGATGCGCCAACCGGTGGGCGTCGCACCCAGGGCCATTTCACCTAGTCCGATGATCCATTTGCCCAAGGGGGGATGGACGATGAATGCCGGAGCACCAGTGAAAATATCCAGCGTCTGCCAGTTGCCATCGGAGGCGAGCAGGATCTTGTCCGAGTCGGCAACGGTGGCCTGCTCAACACCGAATCGCAGCAGCCCCAGAGCGTCCTTTGGGTAGTAGGTCTCGTCAAAGATGACTGCGTGCGGCTGGCCTAGGTTCCAAAGTCGAAGGACGGCGCCGATTGCCGTCACCAGCAGAGCACTCAGCCAGCCTGAGGATCGCGGCATCGCAGGCACGAGGCGCTTCGCTACGGAAGCGGTGTCGCGGGCCACAAGCACTGGGTCATCGTAAGCGGGTGGGAAGATGCAATGTGGCCGCCGCAGATGCAAGTTCGGAGAATGAGAACGGCACTGCAACCGGCCGGATTGTCCTCGCCGCCACTCCTTTGGGAAATGTCAGTGACGCTTCGGCTCGACTCATTGGTCTGCTGGAAACAGCCGATGTCATCGCAGCTGAAGACACCCGCCGACTTCGCAGGCTTGCCGACGGCCTCGGGGTCACCCTTGGTGGCCGCGTGGTGTCGTACTACGACGCAAATGAAAAGCAGCGTGCAGTTGAATTGGTCGACGCAGCCATTTCTGGCGCTGTCGTGCTTGTCGTGACTGACGCTGGCATGCCATCGGTCAGTGATCCTGGTTACCGAGTGGTTGCCGAAGCAGTTGCAAGGGGAGTGCCCATCACCGCGGCGCCGGGACCTTCGGCTGTGCTGATGGCGCTCGCGCTGTCGGGACTGCCAGTTGATCGCTTCTGCTTCGAGGGCTTCCTGCCGCGCAAGGGCGGTGAACGTCAGGCGCGGATTCATGAACTCACATCAGAGGCGCGCACCATGGTCTTCTTCGAGGCTCCGCATCGGCTCGAGACCATGCTGAGCGCTCTTGCCACTGGGCTTGGGCCGGATCGCTCTGCCGCAGTGTGCCGAGAAATGACGAAGACCTATGAACAGGTCATTCGAGGCAGCCTGCAGTCTCTGGTCACCTGGGCGGGCACCGGTGTTCGTGGGGAATGCACAGTGGTGGTGTCAGGAGCATCTGCCGATGAGCTGCGCGCAGCGCGAGGCCTCGTGACGCCAGTTGAATGGGTAGCGGAAGTCCTTCGTCGGGAGGCGAGCGGCATCGATCGGAAGTCAGCAATCGCTGAAGTCGCCCGAGAGGTTGGTGTTGCCCGGCGGGAGGTCTACGACGCTGTCATCCAGTCGAAGGCCTCGCAACCATAGGATCGCGCCATGGCTTCGTTTGACCCCTCGGCTCGTTTCTTTGTGACAACGCCGATCTATTACGTCAACGACGCCCCCCACATCGGCCACGCCTATACGACAACTGCCGGCGACTTCCTGACTCGCTGGCACCGTCAGCGCGGTGAGGATGTCTGGTACCTGACCGGCGTCGATGAGCACGGAACCAAGGTGCAGCGAGCTGCTGATGCCGGTGGTGTCTCTCCTCAGGAGTGGGTAGATCGTCTCGTTGAGGCCTCCTGGCTTCCGGTGCTGGCGACCGTCGATGCTGCCAATGATGACTTCATTCGCACCACCGAAGCTCGGCACTTGCTTGCGGTGCAGAAGTTCTGGGAAGCAGTGCGCGACAACGGTTTTGTCTATGCAGCCCCCTATGAAGGTCCGTATTGCGTGGGGTGCGAAGAGTTCAAGTTTGCCGCCGATCTGGTCCCGGGCACAGGTGAATACGAAGGCGAGCAGGTCTGCCCGATTCATGGAAGACCAGTTGAGCAGGTACTCGAAGACAACTGGTTCTTCAAGCTTTCCGAGTTTGGTGAACGACTGATTGCCCACTACGAGGCCAATCCAGAAGCAGTACAGCCGCCGAGCGCTTACAACGAGGTCATGAGCTTCATACGTGGCGGCTTGGTTGACATCTCAATGTCGCGTTCGAGCGTGAGTTGGGGAGTTCCACTGCCGTGGGACTCCAAGCAAGTGGTCTACGTCTGGTTCGACGCGCTGGTGAACTACCTGACTGCCGTGGGCTACGGGGAGGACGCCGACTCTGAGGCTGGCAAGCAGTTCGCTTCGACTTGGCCAGCGAACGTGCACCTTGTTGGCAAGGACATCTTGCGCTTTCATGCGGTCTATTGGCCGGCGATGCTGATGGCTGCAGGGTTGCCACTGCCAAAGCAAGTATTCGCGCACGGCTGGTTGCTCGTGGGCGGCGAGAAGATGTCAAAGAGCAAGCTCACTGGTATCGCTCCATCGCAGATCATTGATCACTTCGGCTCAGATGCCTTCCGGTACTACTTCATGCGCTCAATCCAGTTTGGCCAGGATGGCTCCTTCTCCTGGGAGGAGATGAGCGCCCGCTACACCGCAGAGCTTGCGAACGGTCTTGGCAATCTGGCTTCACGCGGCACTGCGATGGTCAATCGCTACTGCGAAGGTCTTCTCCCCGAACCAGGGAAGCCCGGCGCCGCGGAACTGGCTTTGAGCGATCACCTCGCGCGGGTCGTTGATGAAGCTGAATCGGCCATGGACGTGCTCGACTTCTCTGCAGCGATCGTTGCAGTCAAGGGCTTCGTTGATGCAGTGAACATGTATGTCACCGAGCAGGAGCCCTGGGTTCTGGCCAAGGACGAGTCTCAGGCAGCACGCTTGCACACCGTGCTCTACTCGATCTGTGAATCACTGCGCGCGATGGCCGTCCTGTACTACCCCTTGATGCCAAAGGCGATGGCTGATCTGTGGTCGCAACTCGGTGCGGAAGCACCGCTTGGACCAATTCGCGAACAACGCATCGGCGAAGTTGCGCGATGGGGTCAGTTGCCGGCAGGAACAGTGATCACAAAGGGCAATGGGCTATTTCCCCGGCTGGAGGAGGTTGGGCAATGACAGTCGCGCCTCCGGAGCAACTGGCGGTTCCTGTCATTGACACCCATTGCCACCTGGATATTCACGATCAGCACTTGCATGGGGGAGCACTGCCTGACCCGGACACCTTGATCGAGCTCGCTGCGTCGGTTGGGGTCACCAGGATCGTGCAGATCGGCTGCGATCTTGAGTCTGCTCGGCTGTCCATCGCCCTTGCGCGTACTCGACCTTCGCTTGTGGTCGGCGTGGGCCTGCACCCCAATGAGGCCCCGCGAATCTTCGTTGACGAGGGCCGCGAAGCGCTCGAAGCTGCGTATCTCGCAATTGAAGAGATGGCTGCAGATGATGTGGTCCGTGCTGTTGGCGAAACTGGCCTTGACTACTTCCGAACTGAGGAAGAGCTGCGGCCAATTCAGCAGGAGTCCTTCCGACGCCATATCGGCATTGCCAAGAAGTTGAACAAGACCTTGGTGATTCATGATCGCGAGTCCCATCAAGATGTCATCGACATCCTGATGCAGGAGGGCGCTCCGCAGCGGGTGGTCTTCCACTGCTTCAGTGGCGATGCGGCCATGGCGCGGTTGTGCGCAGAACAGGGTTGGTTCATCTCTTTCGCTGGAGTCGTCACTTTCAAGCCGGCTCAAGAACTGAGAGACGCTGCTGCTGTTGTTCCAGATGAGCTGATTCTGGTCGAGACGGATGCTCCATATCTGACGCCTGCACCACATCGTGGCAAGCCCAATGCGTCGTATCTCATGCCGCACACCGTGCGAACCCTCGCCCAAGTGCGTGGCACCGATGAGTCTGCTCTGGGTGCGTTGCTGTGGGCGAACGCGCAACGCGCATTCGGAATATGGTGACCGAACTTCTCGGGGCTCGGGAAATTCGCGAGCTGGCTGCGGGATTGGATCTTCGACCGACCAAGAAGCGCGGCCAGAACTTTGTCATCGATCCCAACACTGTGCAGCGCATCGTGCGGCTAGCCGAATTGCCGGCTGGCTGCGCGGTTCTGGAGATCGGTCCGGGCCTTGGAAGTCTGACCCTTGCGCTTCTTCAGGCTGGCCACAGTGTCGTTGCCGTTGAGATCGAATCCGCACTCGCTCAGCAACTGCCGATGACCGCAGCGCAGCACTTGCCGCAACGCGCTGCAGACTTGCTCGTGCTCGAGGCAGATGCTCTGCACGTCACCGAGTTGCCGATGCCGGTGCAGGCACTTGTGGCGAATCTGCCCTACAACATCTCGGTTCCAGTGCTGCTGCACTACCTGCAACACTTTCCAGATATCGAGCGCATGCTGGTGATGGTGCAGAAGGAAGTGGCTGATCGACTTGCTGCGCCTCCTGGCTCGCGCGTGTATGGAGCCCCAAGTGTCAAAGCGCGATGGTTCGGAACCCTTGACCTTGTCGGCACCGTCGGTCGGACGGTGTTCTGGCCCGAGCCCAACATCGATTCAGGCTTGGTCCGTTTAGTGCGCACAGCACCCCCACCCTGTGCGGTGACTCGGCAAGAGGTCTTTGCCGTGGTCGATGCGGCCTTCGGCCAGCGTCGAAAGTCCCTGCGCGGAGCCCTGGCACAGTTCGCAGGTTCTCCAGATCTCGCTGAAGTCGCCTTGCGTGCCGCCCAGATCGATCCCACCTCGCGGGGGGAGACACTTGATGTGGTGCAGTTCGCACGCTTGGCCGAGTGCCTGGCTCGCGGGTGAGTGCGCAGTGAAGTTGACCAGGACTTAGCCTTCAAGACATGGCCAGCAATGAGGTGAGCGTCCGCGTTCCCGCAAAGGTCAATCTGCAGTTGTCCGTTGGACCTGCACGAGCTGACGGATTTCATGAGCTCGCCACGGTCTTTCATGCGGTAGGCCTGCATGACGAAATCAACGTTCGTTCCCGCACTGAGGGCAGTGGCATCGCCATCACCTGCGTGGGGGAAGGGGTGAGCGAAGTCCCCTTGGACTCCAGCAATTTGGCCTGGCAGGCCGCGGCCCTTCTGGCAGATACCGCACGGCTTGAACCCGACATTGAGATCAGGATCAACAAGAGCATCCCAGTCGCAGGGGGGATGGCCGGAGGCAGTGCGGATGCGGCCGCCACCTTGCTGGCTTGCGATGCCCTTTGGAAGCTTGATTCGCCGCGATCAGTGCTCGACAGACTCTGCGCAGAGCTCGGCTCGGATGTGACCTTTGCCTTGCACGGAGGCACGGCAATCGGAACCGGTCGCGGCGAGCGTCTTACGGGCGTGCTCGCGCAGGGCACATTCCACTGGGTTTTCGCTCTCGCAGGTGTTGGTCTTTCCACTGCTGCCGTGTACGCAGAATGCGATCGACTTCGTGCAGGCGAAGAGGTGGAAGCGCCTTCAGTCTCGGAGTCATTGATGCAAGCCCTGCGCGCCGGTGATCCAGTGCTGCTGGGCAAGTCATTGCGAAATGACCTTCAGCCGGCGGCATTTTCTCTGCGACCATCGTTGAAGCGCGTGATCGATGCAGGCGACGAAGCCGGCGCCCTGGGTGGCATCGTTTCCGGAAGCGGACCCACGTGCGCATTCCTGGCACGAACAGCAGAGCACGCGCTGGACATCGCAGTCAGTCTCACTTCAACCGGGCTGGTGCGATCGGTGAAGAGAACCTCAGGCCCAGTGCCAGGAGCCCGAATCAGCTAGCGGGATTTGCTGATCAACTTGGGTTTGGGGTCCATATTGCCCAGACCGTTCCAGGCGAGGTTGATGACGTTCGC
The DNA here is from genome assembly GCA_030652695.1 of Actinomycetota bacterium. Taxonomy (GTDB): domain Bacteria; phylum Actinomycetota; class Actinomycetes; order S36-B12; family S36-B12; genus UBA11398. Next base: position 1,917 of record JAUSQD010000044.1, on the reverse strand, counting down.
TACAACTTCGTCCTTCTTTGGCTTGCGCTCATCAAGCCACCATTGACCGGTCAAGGCGACCATGCCGACCAGCATCTGTGAATACATCGGAGCCAACTTGGTATTGATCTTGTGGGCCTTGAACTGCGCCGCGAGGAGATCCTGTACGTGCGCGGCGATATCGCTGATCACACTGGCAAACGATGGGGAGTGCTGCATCGCGATCGTCGGGCTGTCGGACTCGCGCATTGTCGGTGCGTCGCGCACCAGGATGCGAAAGCCATCGGGATCAGCTTCGATGTAGTCGAACAGAGCCATCGCAGCGCGTTCAAGCAGAATGCGCGCATTCATTGGAGTGTCATCGGTGGGGTTCAGGGCTTCGCTGATCGTGAGCAGCAGGTCATTCATCTCGCGATCAACGATGACGGCATACAGGCCTTCTTTGCCGCCAAAGTGCTCGTAGACAACGGGCTTGGACACATCGGCCTTGGCCGCGATTTCTTCGACAGTTACCGACTCAAAGCCCTTGGCGGCAAACAGCCGACGAGCAATGGCGATCAGCTGCTCACGCCGTTCGTTGCCTGTCATGCGCACGCGTTCACGCGGCACAAGTGGGCGGGCTTGATGCAACTCGGAGACCGAGTTCAACAAGATGTCAGGGGTGGCCATGGTTAGGCCTGCTTTTGGTATCCGCGAATGCGCGGTGCCATTGCTGGATCAACGAGCTTGCGCACGAGGCGCTCAGGCTTGGGCCATCTGACGTCACTCACGAGTTTCATCCGCTCAAGGGTGCGGATGAAGACCGCGCTGACATCGAGTTGACCCTTCATGACGCCATGGCGAGCTGAAGTTGGCTCAGCGTGATGCAGGCTGTGCCAGGACTCACCGAAGGTCGGAATCGCCAGCCACCAGACATTTGACGACAGATCGCGCGATTTGAACGGTCGGTTGCCGGCGATGTGGCATGCGGAGTTGACCGACCAGGTGACGTGATGAATGAAGGCGATGCGGAACAAGCCAGCCCAGAAGAATGCCGTGAGGGCACCGGCGATTGACCACGTGACGAGTCCGCCAATGATCGCGGGGAGCAGCAGTGAGGCAACCACGAGCACTGGGAAGAGCTTGGTGATCAGCGCGAGGTCGGGATCCGCAGCAATGTCAGGTGCGTACTGACTGATGGACGTCTTCTTCTTGTCAAATAGCCAGCCGGTGTGTGCATGCCAGAAGCCCTTGGTCAGCGCGCGACGCGAAGTGCCGAACTTCCAGGGGGAGTGCGGGTCATTGGCCTCGTCTGAGAACTTGTGGTGCTTGCGATGGTCGGCAACCCACTGCGAGATGTCGCCTTCGAGCGCGAGACCGCCCATGAGGGCGAGCAGGATCTTGATCCCGCGTGGGGCCTTGAACGAGCCATGGGTGAAGAAGCGGTGATAGCCGACCGTGATGCCCAGGCCAGTGATGCCCCAGAACACCACGAACAAGATGACGTCTGTCCAGGTGAGCCACCCGCCCCAAGCGACTGGAATAGCGGCGAGCACTGCAAGGAACGGCACCACGACGAAGACGCCGATGGTGATGCGCATGCTGAGGGGCTGATCGCGCAGTTGTTCGGTGCCAGATTCCATCGGCAGTTCATCGACGGGATCTGCGGCTGGTGACACCGACATGCGGGCTCCTTCGGTTTCGACGCATTGCTGCGACTGTTGCGTGGGCGCTCGTAGCTCGTCATCAGCACCTGACCTACGGTTGCGTAAGTTACGGTAGCGTAACCCAGTCGGCGTAGCAACGTGACCAACCACCTTTATCGTGTGTCGCCAACTCAGTCCCGGGTCGTCTAGCGGCAGGACAGCGGACTTTGAATCCGTCAACGGAGGTTCGATCCCTCCCCCGGGAGCTTCGTGGACTCCCCCTTGGCCCTAGGGGCAGGTCTCGTCGGGCTTG
>JAUSQD010000002.1 GCA_030652695.1 Actinomycetota bacterium | reverse complement strand
GCTCAGCTGGAGACGGCCGCATGCGGTACCGCTGGTGACACCTATACAGGAGTGATCTATGAAGCCAAATCGCCGCAGATCATTACTGCAGTGCAGCGCACTCGGCTGCACGAGCATGTGGCTATCGCTTCAGGCTTGTACGGCTTGGTTCGCCCTCTGGATGCAATTGCCCCATATCGCTTGAGTGCCGGCTCGCGCATCACTGGCTTGCCACCTCTGCAAAGCCTTTGGAGCAAGCCGATCGCCGGGATACTTGAGGACTCCCAGGGCCCAATCCTTGATATGCGATCGCAGGCCTATGTGTCCTTAGCGCCGATTCCGCGTGTGTGCGCACCACGCACGGTGGCTGTCCGCGTCCTGCAAGAGCACGATGGCAAGAGAACCGTGGTCAGTCACTTCAACAAAGCCGCGAAGGGCTCCCTTGTCGGAGCGCTCATCAGAAATGGACCCCTGGCGTCAAGCATCCCGGCTCTGATGCAGCAGCTCTCGGCACTCGGCTATGAGTGGGAAGCAGATGAACAGCCGAACTCGTCAGTGCGACTGGACATCATCACGCACTACACGCCGGGAAAGGTGTCCACTCCACGCAGGTGACCTGACTCAGCGAATCCGTAGAGCGAGTTGTTTCCGTCTGGGTACCACGTGGTGGTGGAGATGGAGCACGGTCGCAGCTCCATGCGATACACACTCTCAACTGGTGCATCAATGGTCAGTGCCACCAGCAGTTTGATTGGGCTCACATGCGAGACCACAAGGATGTTCTTACCTGGGTAGGAGTGGATGAGTTCGCGTCTTGCCTTCGCCACACGAGCATGCACTTGCGTGAAGGATTCACCTCCAGGTGGTGCGTAGTCCACGGAGTCCAGCCATTGACGAAGCTCATCTGGCCATGTGGTCTGCACTTCGTCAAAGGTCCGGCCATCCCACTCACCGAAGGCACACTCAGCGAGGTCCTCCATGACGACCAGGTTCTCGACTAGCCCACCCGTCAGGATCGCGGCTGTCTGCCTGGTGCGCAGGAGTGGGGAACTGACGACTACATCGAAATTGATGCGCAGGGCAAGCTCCTGCGCAGCGGCATGCGCCTGGGCTTCGCCGATCGGCGCCAATCCGGGATCAGCACCGCCTTTGCCGCTGAAGCGCTTCTCAAGGCTGAACTGCGTTGCACCATGTCTCACCAGGACTGCCGTGGTCGGCGTGTCCATCTCCTCCCACCCGACCATGCGATTGGGAGCCTGCTGCTGGCGTGCGCTCACACCTCTGGCAAATGCCTCTTCCGCATCGCCAATGACGTCATCTGCATCACGGACCAGAAGCCCTGAATCGAAAGTGCGAGTGATCTGCGCTGCACCGCCCAGTTGGACTTGGTCGAGCACTTCATTGACGAGCGCGTCAGCGTGTGCGTTAGCCGACCGTGGAACCCAGACATAGCTCACCTGGTCAGGTGAAAATATTGCGCGCACCTGCAGAGCCAGTTCGCGCATGTCTGGGTGCTTGATCTTCCAGCGACCGCTCATCTGCTCAACGATCAACTTCGAATCGAGTCGGATCTCCACGCGTGCGTCAGGGTCAAGGTCATGGGCATGGGCCAACCCAGCAAGGGCCCCTCGATACTCGGCAACATTGTTCGTTGCCAGTCCAATGTGACCTGCGAGTTCAGCCAGGACAGCGCCCGTGGCTGCGTCCTTGACCACCGCTCCGTAGGCGGCTGGACCGGGATTGCCTCTTGAGCCGCCATCAGCTTCAACGATGAAGGCTCGATTCATTGCAGTCCGGACTCCGATGTGCGCACCAAAATGCGACGGCACTCTTCGCAGCGCACGACTTCGTCAGGATCGATTGAACGCAAGCGCTCAAGTTCATTGGGCGGCAATTGCAATCGGCAACCCTCACACTGTCCCCGATGAAGATGGGCTGCGCCCACCCCATTGTGATCGGCACGAACTTTCTCGTACAGGGCCAAGAGGTCATTTGGAAGGCGTGCGGCGAGCTCCTTGCGATCCACGAGCACGACCTGGCTCTCGGCATCGATCTCTGCCACGAGAGCGTCGACTTCCGCGCTGAGGCTTTCGCGCGCAACGAGTGCTTCTTCATGCTGAGCAGCCAACTGCCGAACTGCGGCTTGGGCGCCTTCCACTCTTTCCATGATCTCCAGTTCGATGTCCTCAAGCTCAGCTTGCCTGCGCGCGAGGGACACGAGCTCATGTTGAAGATTCTGCAACTGCTTGGGATCTCCAATGCTGCCGGAATCAAGCAGCACCTGATCCTTGACCGCACGCTCTCTGACTTGATCAACATCAGCGTCCGCGCGCGACTGATCGCGCTCGAGGTCACCGGCAATCACGCGTGCGGCAACGTGCTCGTCGTGCAGTCGCTGAATGCGCTGATTGAGATCAGCCAGTTCCTGCTTCTGCGCCAGAGTCCGGTTGCGATGCTCGAGTTGTGCGGTGCGCGTGTCCAGTCGCTGAAGGTCCAGCAGCAACTGCTGGGCTGCCGCATCGGCTTTCATCGTCCGCTCCTCAGTGCGGGACTCACATGGTGAGCAGTCCAAGGATCCGTGGCAGTCGTTGAACAATCCGCGATGATGGTTTTGCCTTCCTTTGCAAGATCAGTTACCAGTTGTTGCGCTGCGTGTTGAAGCCAAGGCCATTCACTTGCCCAGTGCGCCACGTCAACCAACGCACACCCTCCATCAGCCAGGTGATCCTGGGCCCGATGATGTCGCAGATCGGCCGTGACAAACACGTCAGCACGTGTCCCCACACTATCGAGGAGCGAATCACCGGCTCCGCCGCAAACCGCCACCGAGCGGATCACCGTCTGCGGACTGCCCGCGATCCGCACGCCGTGCTCAGTTGCCGGCAACAGCTCTGCGACGAGCGCGCCGAATTCAGCAAGTGTCGTGGGCTGCGTCAAGATGCCAATTCGGCCAGTCCCGGTGCCCGTCGCCAAGGGCTCGTCCTGCGACCCCTCAATTGGCTCCATCTGGGTCAGACCAAGCAGTGTGCCCAACACATCCGAGACGCCGGGATTGGCGTGATCAGCGTTGGTGTGCGCGGCCGCAAGCGCGATGCCACCCCCAATCAATGCATGGATCAATCGCCCCTTCGCATTCACTGCACCAACGCCATGCACCCCACGCAGGAAAAGTGGATGGTGGGTGATGATCATCGAGTACTTGCCACTGATGGCCTCGTCAACCACGCTCTGCACAGGATCAACTGCCAGCAGCACTCGTTCGACCAACGCGTCCGGATCACCGCAGATCAAGCCCACTGAATCCCAGTCAGCTGCCAACCTCACCGGATTGCGTTGCTCAAGCGCCGCGAGTACTTGTGCAACGGTTGCGAGCATGCCCACAGGCTACCCGTGGGGGCCTGGTTGGAAACATGCGCGGACAGGTAACCTTGTCGGTCTCGGGCGATTAGCTCAGTTGGTTAGAGCGCCGCCCTTACAAGGCGGATGTCGGGGGTTCGAGTCCCTCATCGCCCACGTACTCGCTCCTGTCAATTAAGGAGTTGACGTTACGTAGTCACCTGAAAGGCCATGAGGGGTCTTCTCCCACGTGTGCGGATCAAAGACGATTTGATACAGCGCCCGGTATGAAGCGATCGAATGCAGCACCCAATACGCCGGCAGCAATACGGCGAAGACCGCTAGGCGCCAGCCATAGCGCTTTGTGCTTGCGAGATATGAAGCGCCAATCATCAAGGTGTTGGAAAAGACCATGTTGAAAGTGCCGGCGACGAGCAGCCACTCTGGAAGGTTCAAGCCGATGAATTGCACTCCGATATAGGTAATTACTGTGAACCCGAGCACAAGTGGGTAAAGCAGAAACGCGAGCGGAGTTCCCAAGATCAGCGAAAGCATGCTGAACGAACCCCAGGCTCCATGAGACTGAAAGGTGCGAATCGGATGTCTCGTGTAGACAGCTGACGTCATGATGTAACCCTTGATCCAGCGCGTGCGCTGCTTGATCCACGGGATCATGCTCGAAGCAGCCTCTTCCCACGTTGTGGATTCCAGCACGCCCACTCGGTCGCCGTGCACAGAAACGCGCATGCCCAAATCCGCATCCTCAGTTACGTTGTACGGGTCCCAAGCCCCGACTCGACGTAGGGCTTGAGTGTCGAAGTGATTGGACGTACCACCGAGGGGAATCGGTAGGTTGGATTGGTCGAGACCAGGGAGCATTGCGTCAAACCAGTAGCAGTACTCGATTGCGAACAGTCGAGTGAGGACGTTGTAATCAGAATTGAAATAGTTGAGTGAGGACTGCAGGCAGACAAGTCGCTTCTGATTTGGGTCAACAAACTCGCGTTGAAATGCATCGAGGCGAAATGTGGCCACTGCGTCTCTCAACTGGTTGGGCTCGGGTTTGTCTTCTGCGTCGAAGATCACGACGTACTCGCCGCGAGCAAAACTCAAGCCGTAATTACAAGCCCGGGGTTTGGTTTGAGGACCACCCGGCGGAACGATGACGAATCGCACGGACTCTGGTAGGCCGAGTTCTCGCGCTGCCGCGATAGTCTCGTAATCATCCTCTTCCATCAACAGAAGGATCTCGAGTTTCGAGGAAGGGTAGTTGAGCGCACCAAGATTTGTCATGAGTTTCCCGATGACATTCGCCTCGTGGTAAACGGGAAGCAAAATTGTATAAATCGGGAGTTCGTTGTCGGCTATCGCAGGTTCTACAAGCGGCAAGCCCTCCGCTTTCCGCTGGAGCAGCAATTCGTAATCCCAACGCAATTTGGCGCTCCGCACAAATCTGGCACGTATTCCAGCGAAGACTTTGAAGCCCACATTGATGAGAAACACGACATTTGCGAGCCCGAGCAACAGAGTCAGTGCCCAAGAAGGGAATGCGATGAGAGCAACCAGTACCAATCCAGTGACAGCCATTGGGATGTTCTTTTGCCAGCGCACCAGTCCGAATTTCGCAGATTCTTCAGAGCGCTCGTCAGCATGCGCTTCCGCTGCGTTATAGATCAGCACAGCGCGACAGGCAGCTCCGACAGCCTGATCTACATCCCAGTCTGACGTCGTGAGCACACGAATCTTTTCAACCCCCAGCAATTCTTTCGCCGCTTGAATGATTTCAGGAGTAGGTGGCACAGAGGTAGCGATGAAGGCCTTGTTTCCCTTTCGCGAATACGGCACCCAGCCTTGAGCAACTAACATTTCGGGCCGCAGGCTCTCAAGGAGTCCGCGCTCAGGTGGCGAAGCCACCAAATCTACCCAAGGTGCATCCCACTGACATGCCAATGCTTCATAGAGTTCGCGGCGACTTACCGCGCCCATAAGAATGAGAATCCGGCCAAGCTGTCCTCCGCCCGATTCCTGAATTTCCAGGGCGCGCTGGAGATCAGCATGGGTGATGAGCTCACTCTCAATGAGTATTCGCCCTACAGGTTCAAAAACAAGGTCATCGACCATCAGTTACCAATCCGCCGATAGATGCGGAATGGACCACTCTCGTAGACCTCTTCATAGTTCGAAAGGAAACTGCCCAGCTCGCCGACCGCACCATAGATCGCGTCGCCTCTGTCGCCATCGCCGTTCCCATTCGTGGGAATCCGCATAAACACCCACCGCACGTAAGCAACCGGATCCGCGAGCGCCTCTAGGTAGAGATCTCCGATTGAAACGTTGTAGTACTCCCGCAATGGAATGCCGATTTCGGGAAGAATGCCGCCGGATTCGTCGATGAGGATGCTGCCGCCGTCATAGTTCGCTCCCAGATAACGCATCGCTGCTTGAGCCCCACTGTCGACTTTCTGAGCAGTACTCGCAGTCGCTTCAGCAAAGACTGCGGAGTGATTGAGATCCACGACCCACCATGCTGCTTGAAAAGTAATGGCCAGTGCGATCAGAGAAAGTCCCAAGCGTTTGAATCTGCTCTTGTCTACGAGACTTTGACAAAGATAGGCGACAAGAATCCCGAGAAACGGGAGCGCTGACAAAGCGAAACGATTGTTCCAAAGTGCCGCGGGCAAAGCGTGATCATTACTCATGACAGTCTGGCCGACATACATTGCGAAGATGATGAATGCAGAGGGAACGGCCAGCATCCACACCATCAAAGCGTGATTGTCGAGGCCTCTGCGCCAGGTAAGCACAAAGGCGCCAATCAAGCCAAGCAGGATGACGACGATGCCTACTGTCTGAATCAAGGCCCATGCATAGGTCCAAATCGTTAACCCTGCGTAACCCTGATACAGAAGAAATCCCTTGTTCGGGAGTCCCACTTGCAGGGCACTCGCGGAATACTGGCCGTTGGCAAATTCCAAGGGGTTGCCGAATACAGCAAAGTTGTAGATGAGCCACCACGAAAGTGCAATGAAAGGCCACAGAGCAAACGCAAAAGCCATCTTGATGGCGTACTTGACATCCTTGCGTCGACGCCAAGCAACTAACGCGACAACTAGAGTGCCGACAAAAGTCAGTGCCCATCCCTCATAACGCGAAAGCAACGCAGCAGCAGCCGGCAAGCCGGCGAAGACCATCAACTCTCCAGCGCTCAGGTCGCGCTTACTCAAGGTCCACCGGGTAAGCCCTGCAACACTAGCGACGAGCCACATCATCAGCGTCGGCTCAGTCATTGCTGTCGTCGACTCGTAAACGAGCGAAGAATTGGTCAAGATGATCAGCACCGCAACAAGTCGCCCAAACCGGCGGATTCCGAGTCGAGCAGCGATTCGATAGACACCAGAGGAAATACCCATGAGGGCCACTCCCCCAAGGATCGCCCCTGAAATACCCGTATGCCAGAAAGTGGTCGACTGCACCAACGGCAGAAGCAGCAGTTGAGGAACGGGCAACCACACAGTGCCAAGTTGTGAAAAGCCTGGGGAAAGCGAATCAGTGACTCTTCTCGCGATAGTCAGATGTGCTTGAGCGTCGCCAAATGCCATAGCGGCACCACTACGAATGGACAGGACCGCGGCTACGAATGCCACCACACCTGCGATGCCAACGATGATCAGCGTGCCCGGGACTGCTCGATCCGCGGGCTTGGCGTCCAGGGCGGCCCAACCGTCACGAACCCGTTCCTTGACCAAGTTCCGCAAGGAATCCGGTGGCGACTCGACACGTACGACCTCGAGAGTGGACACCACTACTCCATAGTCGACTCAGGGTTAGGCGTGTCGTAATCCTGCGCTCTCAATTCAGCTTCGACATAACGTCGAATTTTGCGAAGTCGGCGGCGGCGCACGAGCGCTCCGAGCAATCCCACAATGACCAAAGCAATGAGCGCTACGGCAAACCACAGCCCGTAAGGGCGATATTCCTCTTTGATTTCCTCTTGAGGAACGACGTCCTTTGTTCCCAACTGGACCGGTTCAGTTCGATCAGGAAGTCCAACCAGCATGCTTCCGTACAACGCCGACCATCCGAATTCTGAATCCACGGGATAGCGGGCCACCTCCAATGCCAAGTCGACTTGTCCAGCTTCTTGAGCAGTTGGCGCCCAAGCTGCGAGCATCAGCACATTGCAGGAGTTGCGGGCAAATGCCTCAAGGACTGAAACGGGCGAATCAGCACCAACGCCGAATTCCAACGCCAGCCCGTCAAAGGTTCTGAATTGAGAAAGCCTTACGGGAGCGGCGAGCGCCGTAGCATCCTCCGCAGTTCCACCGATGAACAGGCCGGTGTCGCAGTCTTCTATGAAGGCTTCGGCCTCCACGACGCTCACATCAAGTTGACGAGGGTTGACTGTCTGCAGCCCTGCCACAAGGTCGCCCGCGCTGGTGGCTGCAGCGCTCGTTGGCAGTCCAGTGCTAAAAGCCACCGGCAAGGAATCGGCGAGCACCTGCGGAAACCGAGGGAACCCGGGGTCAAGGGACTGACCGCGCTGACCTACGACAGTAGTTGCCTTGGTATCAACGTATAGCCCCATCGGCAACAGGCCGACTGGGCCAGTACACCCGCCTTGGCGAGGGACCGCGGTGTATTCGAAACGCAAGCTGTTCGATGAACGCATGCGAGTTGACGGAATGGCTATGTCGAAATCGAGCGCAGTCTCCTTGGAAATTGCCGAGTAGGAAGCCACCAAGAAGTCATTCCAGAAAATATTCACAGAAGACAGAACTTCCGCCGGCACCACAGTTTGCGTGGCGTGAAGATTCACTACAGCCGCGGATATCGGGCCTCCAAATGCCGCTTGAGGAACGGTGACGCTGCCGATTGACTTGCCATAGCCGGTCAATGCCAGCGTTTCTCCAGCGCCCAGATCTTCGAGCGGTTGCGTAAGTCCTGCCACTTGATTCAGGGTCTGAGTCAATCCAGTTGTCAATGGCGTATCAGCCAAACTAATGAACATCGATCCGAGGGCGCTTGCGGCCCTTGGCAGTCCAGCTCCGGAGCCTTTCAGCTCAAGGGTGGGCACCCCGCCTGGCTTGGTCACGACCGTCGTCACTACTTCTTCTGGACCATCCGAAATAGTCACAAGGCGCCCGCGGATTGGGCTGAGCGGGGCTTCCAGAGCCACGCTCTTGGATGTGAATAAGCGAACGCGTGCTTGCGATCGAAATGCGGCAGTGAGTGAGGCAACGGCATTCAGCCCGGCCGACATCTGCGTTGAACTGGCGTCATCCGGAATGACGACGCGAACCTGCTCCGTAGAGGTGTCGACGAAGTTTGCCGGCGAAGTGGGGGTTACTGGCTCACCAGACACCTCGAGGGCTATTTCCGCCAGGGTGACCTTGCCTGGATCCCCTGCCGCACAAAATCCCTCATCCGGTGGATCGGTGACATCAAGCGCCAACGAAACGAAGCCATCAACAATTTCAGCCTGCGATAACGAAGCGTTCAGGGGTACGGATGACTTGCCTACCGCCACGTGTGTGACTCGTGGACGGGAAACGGTGGCAGGGGTGGGGACTGCAGTCACATCTGCAACGCGCTTGAGAGTCGAACTGAGGTTCCCGACTATTCGAACCGGGGTCAGGCCAGCAGGCACAGGCAATCGCAGAATCGTCGGATCAGCGCCATCCCCAAAGGTGACAATTTGGGCAAACGGCAGCTGGATGACGCCATTCGCAGTCGTTGGGCTGCCATTGAGGGCATTGGCAGCTGAGAGGGAGAAGGCGCTGAGCGATAGTGTCAAAGCCAGTACGACAAATACCCGAAAACTTCTGGCAGGCGTGCAGAGGCTAGCCATAACTGCGCCCGCTCCCCCTCACCGTCTATCGAGCCCGATGCGACCATCTGACACCGAAGTAAAAATTTTCACCAAAATAGCCCGAATACGTGGGTTAACAAAATTTACTAGCCGGGTCGTGCCGCTTTGTCCCCCCAAGAAGTGACGAGATTTAGGGCCCGTATGGGTAATTGACCACTATCTGAGCGGAGTAATGCAATCGACTACTACTTCGCGATCGGCTCGCGGGCAGTCTTGACCCAACCTTGCTGTCCGCGTAGCAGTCGATAGAAGCCAAGGAAGGCAACTGGCCACATCAGCCAGATGTAGAGCATGTAGGGGAAGAAGGCTGTGAAGCTGGCAACTACCCCGCGCCAACCTCGCCCGCGGGCCACGACCAGAACGCCGAGGCTCACAGGACCAAGAGCCAGCATCACCATCACCGCAGTCAGCCAGAGATTGCTGACGGGAAGGAACGGAAAGCCAAAGCCGATCCACAGGACCAGCCCAGAGAGCACTGCGACACCGACTATCAGCGTGAGCACAGGCAGCAGCAGGCTGATGAGCGCATCGACTCGGCGAATGCCAAGCAGATGATGGGCATTGAGTCGACGCAGGCTGCCGACCACCTGCAGATTGCCTTGCATCCATCGAGTCCGCTGCTTGTAGAGACGCCGCAGACTATTGAGTCCCTGCTGATCGACGTGAGTGAATGCCTCCTGCTCGCCATACCAGCCTCGAGACAGCAGGCGCAGGCCAAGCTCTTGATCCTCAGTCAGATAGTGCGACCACGGCCCCTCGTCATTGGCCACCGACTCCAGGGCTGCCAATCGATTGAACTGTCCATTGCCTCCCATGAATGCAGCGCCCCAGCGTGAGCGGCCAGCCTGATAGAGGCCGCCAAACACTTCAAACTCCAACTGCTGCATCCGAGTCAGGAAACTGGATCGGTTGTAGATGCGCACATTGACCTGCACACCTCCTACTCGAGGATTGTCGAAGTGTCTTCCCACGTGCGCCGGCGCGGTGGTGGCCAGACGACCATCAGCATCAACGATGCCCACAATCACCTGCTCGGGCGCCCAATGTCCGTAGCGCTCACTGCTCAGCAAGTCGTGCAAGAGAAATTGATACGCGTCGTCGAGAGCAGCGGCTTTGCCCTTGCGGGCGTTTGGGGCTACCCGGGTGTGCACGATGAGGTCGTCACCAGCGATCTGTTCAAGCACCTCACCCGTGTTGTCATCGGAGCCATCGTTGATGACGATGATGATCTTGTACGTCGCCTCAACTGCTCGCAGGCGCGCGACGCTGTCGGCAATCGTTACCGCTTCATTCAGGGCAGGGACCATGAATGCCCAGAGGTAGGTGGCTTCATCGCCTGGGGGTCGACTGCGCCAGTCACGGATGTAGCCGGTCCCAGCCGAATAGAGCACGACTGTCCATGCGGCACCAATCAGCACGCTGACAATCGCCACGTAGTAGCCCAGCCACACTAGCCAGGTCAGGATGAAGATCACGAGCTGCTAGCCCATCGGGGAGGCGCCAGGCACCTCCGGAGCTGCCTCTTGTGGCTTGGTCTTGCTCCACACGATGAGCCCAATGATGAGGAAGGCTGTGGCGATCAGACCAACGATCAGGAAACTGCGCCCGTTGGACGTTGTACTGGGTTCGGGTGGAAGCGCAATCTCCTCCAATTGGCCCGTGGCACCCATCGACATGACCTGACCGGTGAGCTGGGTCCAGCGCCCCACACCAGTGGCCACCTGATCGGCGAACTGCTCGTTCAGCTGCAGCGCGGCCTTTCCAGCCGCAGAAGCTGGATCGGTTGGAATCGGGCCAAGGATTGCCACATCACGCTTGCCGCTGGAGAAGGCCTGCGCTAGGGCAAGTGGCCCGGGCAACGCTGCGGAGAATCGCGGCGCTGGGTCACCCACGGAGATGAGGTCAGTGATGGTCAGTGGTGCACCAAGCGATTCTGTCTCCGCGGCACCCGCACCCACCAGCAGGCCAGCCACCGTTGCGGAATCAAACTCAGCAGCCGACATCAGATTGACCGCAAGCTGCTGCGTTGTTGAAGACTGCAATGCAGCAATCACATCGCCCGCTTGTTGCAGCAGGGAACTCGGCGTTCCGGCCGAACCCAGAGCGATAGGGACTGTCGAACCCAGGACCTGCGGAAATCTCTGGAAGCCAGGGGCAACTGAATCGCCGAAGCTCGGGATGACAAAACTCTGCTTGGTGTCGAAATCAAGTCTCGCCGCCAATGGCTGGGGCGTGCACCTCCCAGAAGCGGGCACATACGAGAAGTCGATGGTCAGTTGGTTGTCCCGGTTGAGTTGCTCAGATGAGATCGACAGCACCGGGCTCAGCTGCGTGTCGTCGGACATCCCTATTGAATCAATCAGCGTGCCGTTCCACAGGAAGTCAACGCGCCCCGCGGCCCCCTCTGGCAACGGAGTGATGACGCCGGCCAAACTGATCTGCAGCGAGGAAAGCGACTGTCCAAATGCTGGCTGGTTGACAGCGACCACACTTTGAAGCTGACCCACGCCGCTCATGGAGATGGCGGACGCCCCGAGGTCCAGCAGTGAGGTCTTGCCAGTTGCCGGGTCCCAATCCGGGGTGCCGGACACATGTTCAAGACGCCTTCCCTCAAACAGTGAAAGCGCAGGATCTGCAAGTGCAAAAGCGGTGCCCGCAAGCGCTGTGGGTGCACCTGTCAAGTACAGGGCACCAGCGGGCCTGACTTCCAAAGTGCCACCGTTTGCTGTTGTCGACGGACTCTCGCTGCCTACTGCATCGCTTTCATTGGTTGCCTGTACGACAACAGTGCGATTGAGGAAGTCATCTTCTGGAGCCGAGTCTGAGACGAGAAGTTTCACGACGGTCGGCACTGGATACAGGTGCACCAACGAGGCGACCGCATCCAGAGCTGCCTGCTGCTCGGCAACGCTGGCGTTGGTGCCCACCTGGACGGTGATCTTCGACAGACCCGGTGACAGGAAGGTGCCGATGGATGTCGGTGGAGTCACCGGGTGCGAATAGGTCAGCACCGCGTTGTCCAGAGTTGCCGTGGAAGTGCTGTCCACGAAGCAATCCTCGGTCGCATCCAACTGCACGAACATTCCGATGACTGCGACGCCTCGCTCGACATCGTCGGCATTGGCAACGGCATGCACGTCTCCACCCGTGCGCGCCGGCACCTGCGCGATGCGCCGACCGTTGATCGTGACGACGATTGTTCCGTCATAGGTGAAGGTGCTCCGCACAGTGCCGTCAAAGACAATCGGCGTTGCGCTGTCAGGCAAGGTCACCGCTACAGTTGATGAACCGCCAGCGCCCTTGACACTTAATACGTAGGGAAGCTTCGCAGTGGCCACCGCCTCAGACGAGCGAGGAGCCTCTGCCGCCCAGACCACCCCCGCCGCACCCAGGCCCAAGACAAGACCAAGCAGCAGCACACCACCGCGCCGCACAGTCTGAAGCCTTGAGGAATTTCGCACGATGTTCAGACCCGATCACCAGCGAGCACGGCTTCATCAGACTCAAAGGCGTATCCGGCATCGGCCAGCACTGATTCACGATTGAACGGCGGTCCGAACTGCTGCGGGGCAGGACCATTGAAGATGAGATGTTCAAAGGCCTGGACTATGCGCTCAGAGGCAAAGCCATCACCAAAGGGATTCTGTGCACCCTGCATGTGAGCGTAGGCAACCGGATTGTTGAGCAATTCCAAGGCCTCAGCGGCGATCACATCAGGGTTGGTCCCGACCATCCGCAGAGTTCCAGCGACGACGCCTTCCTCGCGCTCAGTGGTGTCTCGGCAGACCAGGACGGGAGTGCCAACGCTTGGCCCTTCCTCTTGGATTCCGCCAGAGTCGCTGATGGCGAGCTTGGCCAGCTTCAGCAATCGCGCAAAGGTCACGTAGTCGAGCGCATCCGACAGCACCACATTCGCCAGCCCTGCAAGCGGCGGCTCAATGTAGGAGCGCACTCGTGGGTTCGGATGCAGCGGCAAGACGATGGTGATGTCTGGTCGCGCAACAGCGATGCGCCGCACTCCCTCGGCGATGCCTTGGAGCCCAGCACCCCAGCTCTCACGACGATGCGCAGTGACCACCACCAGTTCTCGGCCATCCTCCAAACCTTCAAGTCGCGGGTCGGGCCACGGCAGGTCCAGTGAGGCAGCCCACTTCAGTGCATCAATGCCGGTATTGCCTGTCACGAAAACGGTGTCGGGATTCACGCCTTCGCCAACCAGCGCGTCACGGTTCTTGCTTGTCGGCGACAGGTGCAGTGAGGCGATACAGCTCAGCAGTGTGCGGTTGAGCTCTTCAGGAAACGGCGAGTTCCGATTGCCTGTGCGCAATCCGGCTTCAAGGTGGACGACCGGGAGTCGAGCCTGAATTGACGCCAAGCCTGCTGCGAAGGCTGAACTCGTGTCGCCATGCACCACCACGAAGCCCGGAAACTGACGCTCGCTGCCAGTGGAATGCACGCCCATGCGAGGACGCGAACGCCGCTCGGCGCGTCCTCCTCTGAAATCGCCAAGCAAATCGTCAATGCCCTTGATTGTGGCCACGGTGACGTCGTTGATCGTCTGTCCGGGCTTGCCGATCGCCAGATCAGCGTTCGGCGTGACACCGGCGAGCGCGAGCACTGGATCCACCAGATCACGGTGCTGACCAGTGGTCACTACATATGGCTCTATGAGTTGCGACTTGCGAAGTGCAAGAAGAATCGGGACGAGCTTGATCGCTTCAGGTCGAGTGCCGATCACAATCAGGCAACGCACCTTTGCTCGGGCCGAACCGCGACGATTCATTGACTCTGAACTCTCCTGATCCACCGCGCAAGTATGGCGGACCAAGAACGGGTTTGCTGGTTTACGCGAGCGCATCCACCGCAGCGTCGTACGCCGCTGGATCGCGCTGTTCTGCTGGGCCTTGGAGCAAGGTCCACACAATGTGCCCTTGCTGATCGATGAGAAAACTTGCACGCATCGCAAAGCCCTTGTCTTCCAGAAACACTTCGTACTCGCGACACACATTTCCGTGCGGCCAATGATCGCTGAGCAGATCGATGCCGATCTCATTGCGTAGAGCAAACTCAGCAAGTGCGTATGGGCTGTCGCAGGAGATGCCGAGAATCTCAACACCTCGGAGGTGAAGCTTCTTCACATGTGCACTGAGCGCAGTGAACTCACTGGAGCAGACATTGGTGAAGGCATAGGGAAAGAACACCAAAAGGACTGCGCTCTTGCCACGGAACGAACTGAGCTGGACCTTGCCTCCACGGTGATCGGCCAGCAGGAAGTCTGGAGCAGTCGTTCCGACAGGAAGTCCAAGAGCCGGCATTGCGTGAGCGCGAACTAGCGCTTTGCGCGCGGAGCGACCAGTCGAGTGCCCTGCCAGTTTGATCCAGCACTGATGGTGCTGGTCTGCTGCAGCCCAGCTGTCGGTGCAGCATCTGCAATGTCTTCAGGCTCGATGTGACCATCGCGGCCAGGCTTTGGCGTCATCAGCCAGACAACTCCGTGATCTGCGAGTGGGTGAATGGCATCGACCAGTCCATCAACCAGGTCGCCATCCTCATCGCGCCACCACATGAGCACGACGTCAACGACATCATCGAAATCCTCATCGACAAGCCCGTCGTCGATGACAGCTTCAATTGACGTGCGCAGATCAAGGTCGACGTCGTCGTCGAAGCCAATCTCCTGCACGGTCATGCCAGCTTCAATCCCCAGACGGACCGCACGCTGCCGTGCTCCGTCCTGATCCGCGGCCACCAAGCCTCTCCATTTCTCTTCATTTCAGGCCTTGGCCTGCTTGTGCGCCGCTAGTTCACCGGACGCGGGGCAGATTGGCAAGTGGGAGCGCCGAAGAACTGGAAAACTCCCCCAACTTCGCAGGGGCAAAGCCGCGTACGCAAAGATGATGGGCGGCACACCACCGTCACTCGGCAACCCGGCGATCCCGGAATCCGACCAAGCGAAGGGTCCGAACAATTGACACCCGCCCGCGACCGTGAAGCGCTCCTCTCAGGGGGGCTTCCCACGCAGTACGTCGACATTGACGCTGAAGAAACCGGCGAATGGATCGACTCGTTCGACAATCTCGTAATCAACAGCGGCAACAACCGCGCCCGCTACATCATGCTCTCGCTCCTTCGAAGGGCCGCAGAGCGCAATGTCGGTGTGCCGAGTCTGCGAAGCACGGATTACATCAACAGCATCCCGCCGCAACAGGAGCCCGTATTCCCAGGCGATGAGTCAATCGAGCATCGCATTCGTCAGATCATCCGCTGGAACGCCGCGATGATGGTGCATCGCGCGCAGCGACCGGGCGTTGGCGTTGGCGGACACATTTCGAGTTACGCATCCAGTGCAACCCTGATCGAAGTCGGTTTCAATCACTTCTTCCGCGGGCCAGACCACAGTGGCGGTGGTGATCAGGTCTTCTTCCAAGGTCACGCATCTCCTGGAATCTACGCTCGCGCATTTCTTGAAGGTCGGCTGACAGCCACCCAATTGGACGGCTTCCGTCAGGAGGCATCGGGCCCGGGTCTGCCCTCGTATCCACATCCCCGACTGATGCCTGAGTTCTGGCAATTCCCGACGGTGTCGATGGGCATCGGCCCGCTGAATGCCATCTATCAGGCGCGCTACAACAAGTACCTCGCGCACCGCGGGATCAAGGACACGTCTGATCAGAATGTGTGGGCATTCCTCGGCGATGGCGAAATGGACGAGGTTGACGCCGTGGGCGCCCTCACGCTGGCTGCACGCGAAGAACTCGACAATCTCGTCTTCGTCGTCAATTGCAATCTGCAGCGTCTTGATGGACCTGTGCGCGGCAACGGAAAGATCATTCAGGAGTTGGAGAGTCTGTTCCGTGGCGCAGGCTGGAATGTGCTGAAAGTCGTCTGGGGGCGCAAGTGGGATGACCTGCTTGCCGCTGACCGCGAGGGCGCACTCGTCAATTTGATGAACAACACGGTCGATGGTGACTTCCAGACATTCAAGGCTGAGGACGGCGCCTTTGTTCGCGAGCACTTCTTCGGGCGCGACCCCCGCACGGCGAAATTGGTCGAGAGCTGGAGCGACGACGACATTTGGGCCTTGCGTCGTGGTGGACACGACTACCGAAAGATGTACGCGGCTTACAACGCGGCCATGCAGGTCAAGGGTCAGCCCACAGTGATCCTCGCAAAGACCGTCAAGGGATGGTCGCTTGGTTCGCACTTCGAGGGACGCAACTCCACCCACCAGATGAAGAAGCTCACTCTCGATGACCTTCTTGGCTTCCGCGATCGAATGCAGATCCCGATTCCAGACAGTGAGATGGATCCATATCTCCCGCCGTACTTCCACCCAGGGCCCGATGACGAGGCAGTGCAGTACATCCAGCACGCCCGTCGGCGTCTCGGCGGTCCGGTGCCCGCACGCAGAGTGGTCAATGAGCCCCTCGTGCTGCCGCCGATTGCCTCGTATGAGGTCGCCAAGCGAGGATCCGGCAATCAGGAAGTCGCCACAACGATGGCCTTCGTTCGACTGCTCAAGGATTTGATGAAGGACCCGAATATTGGCCACCGCTTTGTGCCGATCATCCCCGACGAGGCACGCACCTTCGGCATGGATTCGCTGTTCCCGACTGCAAAGATCTACTCACCACACGGACAGCAGTACATGTCGGTCGATCGCGATCTCGTGCTCTCCTACAAGGAGTCCGAAACCGGCCAGATCCTGCACGAAGGGATCAACGAAGCAGGCTCCACCGCCTCATTCACTGCCGTGGGCACCTCCTACGCAACACATGGCCAGCCGATGATCCCGATCTACATCTTCTACTCCATGTTCGGATTCCAAAGAACAGGAGATGCCTTCTGGGCAGCCATGGATCAGATGGCCCGTGGCTTCGTGCTGGGTGCCACGGCCGGTCGGACAACACTCAACGGCGAAGGCCTGCAACATCAGGACGGGCACTCACTCTTGCTCGCGAGCACCAATCCAGGGGTCGTTGCCTATGACGCGGCCTACGCATACGAGATCGCGCATATCTTCCGCGATGGACTGCGAAGGATGTACGGCGAAAGCCCAGAGAACATCTACTACTACCTCACGATCTACAACGAGCCTTACCGGCAACCAGCTGAGCCTGAGAATGTCGACGTAGATGGCATCTTGCGTGGCATGCATCTCTTGCGTGAAGCAACAGGCGAAGGCCCGCGTGTGCAGTTGCTGGCGAGTGGTGTTGGAGTCAACTGGGCACTTCGCGCGAGCGATCTGCTTGCCGAGGAATGGGGTGTGCAGGCCGATGTGTGGTCGGTGACTTCGTGGAACGAGCTTCGTCGCGACGGATTGGCAGTGGATCGTCACAACCTGCTGAATCCAGAAGGCGATATTCGCACTGCTTACATCTCTCAGCGCTTGGCAGGTCGGCCTGGGCCAGTCATCGCGGTATCGGACTACATGCGAGCTGTGCAGGATCAGATTCGCGAATGGGTCGAGCAGCCCTTTGTGTCGCTTGGAACCGATGGCTGGGGCATGTCAGACACCCGAGGTGCTCTGCGTCGGCATTTCCTTGTGGACGCTGAGTCCATCGCTGTGCAGTCACTCAGCATGCTGAGCAAGCATCACGGCTTTGATCGAGCGCGCGTTGCCGAGGCGATCGTTCGGTACCAACTGCACGACCCAAGTGCAGCTGCCGCGGGCAATACTGAGGGCTCTGGCTGAAATGGCCGCAGATCCAAGGCGGTTCCTGCGCTACCTCGAAGAGGAACGCAAGGCCGCTTTGCTCTATCGGTCCCTTGCCACAGACCTCGAAGGTGATCGGCGTGAGGCCCTGCTGGAACTTGCCGATATTGAAGATCGGCATGCGCAGCACTGGGTGGACAAGCTGGTCGAGGCAGGGATCGACATTCCGCCACCACCCACGGAGATGCACGCCGACGACGCAGCTTTGGTCGCCCGGGCGAACGCGATGGGTGTAGATGTGGTGCTTGAGCAGTTGGAGGCTGCCGAGTCCGCAGGAGCCTCGATTTACGACAGCGAGCCCGAAGCGCCCGATTCGATGGTGGCTGAAGAGGCTTGGCATGCCGAGGCGATTCAGCGGATGCGCATGGATCAACCCATCCTTCCGATACTGGGAGCCAACCGAGCTCTTGGCCCAGGCAACACAGAGGACTGGCATCGGTCCGACAACTCTGGCAGCGCGCGAGCAGCGGTCTTCGGCATCAGCGATGGTCTGGTCTCCAATACCGCACTCGTCATGGGGTTCGCAGGGGCAAACCCAGCAAGCTCAACCATCCTGTTCGCCGGCTTGGCCGGCTTGCTTGCCGGAGCCTTCTCCATGGCGGCCGGCGAATACGTCAGTGTTGCGAGTCAACGTGACCTCTATCGCCGAGAAATCGAACGCGAGGCAATGGAGATCGCAAGCAAGCCGGAAGAGGAGCAGAAGGAGCTGGAGCTCATCTACCGTGCCAAAGGCGTGCCGCGCGATATTGCCGAGGCGACTGCGGCAAGCATCATGAAGGATCCCAAGAAGGCCCTGGACACCTTGGCTCGCGAGGAACTTGGCCTCAACCCCGATGAACTCGGTGCGCCTGCCAAGGCAGCGATCTCAAGCTTCGTCGCATTCACCGTTGGCGCATTTGTACCTGTGCTGCCGTACCTCATCACTTCTGGCACGGTGGCTCTGTGGTTGACGATCATCCTTTCGACAACCTCCTTGCTCATCGTTGGCGGCATTGTCGGGAAATTGTCTGGTCGAGGCGTCACCTTCACGGCGCTGCGCCAGTTGATGTGGGGTGCGGGCGCAGCAGCAGTGACCTTCATCGTCGGATCGCTAATCGGCACGAGCATCAGCTGACGTGACGTCGATTCCACTTCCGCTCCAACTCGTGCGGTCCACAAGTGGACTCACGACTGCGGCAACCCAGCGGATGGAAGCCGAGTTCCCCTGGTACCGCGACCTTGGGGCTCAGGAACGATCATGGGTTGGACTCGTGGCTCAAGCTGGCATCACGGCTTTTGTTGATTGGTACGAGCAACCCGAGCGCGTTGCGGAGATCACCGCAGGCGTATTTGGATCAGCACCAAGGGAGTTGGCTCGAGTCATCTCTCTGGAGCAGACCGTGGCTTTGGTCCGCACCACCATTGACGTGGTCGAGGAAGCGATCGAGGCCATCGCTGACGAACAGACCCGCATCCCGCTGCGCGAAGCCGTCCTGCGCTACTCACGCGAAATCGCCTTCTCCGCTGCGGGGGTGTACGCACGGGCAGCCGAGGCCCGCGGCGCATGGGACGCTCGAGTAGAAGCCCTAGTGGTCGATGCCTTTGTACGCGGAGACTTGGACAGCACAGTCCTCAGTCGAGTGAGTGCGCTTGGCTGGTCCGGACAAGGCTCAGTCATGCTGATCGCAGGATCACCCCCGCTGGGCGAGCCCGAACTGGCGTTGACCGTGCTGCGACGCGCAGCCAGCAATCATGGGGTGGATCTTCTGACCGGGATTCACGGCTCGACCATGCTGGCGATCATCGGCCGGGTCAGTGCCAAGTCACGCACCGCACGGGTGCTCACCGCACACTTTGGGCCTGGGCCGGTCGTCACCAGTGATGAACTTTCCGGCTTGGATGAGGTGCCTGCAGCTGCCCGCATCACGATGCAATCGCTGACTCTGGCCCACTCCTGGCCCCAGGCCCCTCGTCCGGTGTCCACCCATGAGCTCCTGCCAGAGCGGGCACTGGCCGGCGACCTGGATGCCCAAGAGGAGTTGGTCCAGCGCGTGTACAAAGTGCTGGCCTCCGAGCCGAATCTGTTGCAGACCCTGGCCTGCTATTTGGAGGAATCCCCCTCGCTGGAGTCCAGCGCCCGAGCCTTGTTCGTACACCCCAACACCGTCCGCTACCGCCTGCGGCGGGTGTCTGAATTGACGGGATTGTCTGCTCAGGATCCCCGTGACGCCTACTCGCTCCGGATGGCGCTCACCCTTGGCCGAACACGCCAATAGTTGGTTTCGTCAGGATTCTGTGGATTTCGGCCGCAACTCGAGTCCGGAGTAGGGCATTCTTTGTAGGAATCCTCTAAGTTTTGCTCCATGACATTGGCGGCAGCAAGCACGCATCACACAGCCGCCAAGGGACAGGCTTAGCCCGTGCTCGCGATCCTCGCTCCTGGTCAGGGAGCCCAGACTCCGGGCATGCTCTCGTCCTGGCTTGAACTGGGCGGGGTAGCCGAGCATCTGGCTCAGCTCTCAGAAGCCGCAGGCATCGACTTGCTGGCACACGGCACCACCTCAGATGCCGACCAGATCCGCGACACGGCTGTGGCCCAACCCCTGATCGTTGCGACCAGCCTGCTGTCGTGGTCATGTCTGGGAAATCCGGTGGCTGATGTGGCCGCAGGACACTCCGTCGGCGAAATAGCAGCGGCCGCGATTGCCGGGGTCCTCACCGAGTCGCAGGCCATGAGCTTGGTCAACGAGCGTGGCTCCCAGATGGCCAAAGCCGCTGCCCTGATGGCTACCGGCATGAGCGCAGTGCTGGGCGGCGACGCCGCTGTTGTCGTGGCAAAGGCCGAGCAGCACGGCCTGACCCCCGCCAATATGAATGGCGCTGGCCAGATCGTTGTGGCCGGCACCTTGGATCAGCTCGACGCATTCGCCGAAGATCCTCCAGAGGGTGCGCGAGTACGACCACTGGTGGTTGCCGGTGCCTTTCACACCATCCACATGCACTCTGCCGTCGGCGCACTTGATGACTTCGCTGGCGCTATCGCGACGGCTCAGCCCACAACGATCGTGCTGTCCAATGCCGACGGAAGCTCGGTTACTGAAGGTGATGCAGTGCTTCGTCGCCTCATTGCTCAGGTGAGCAATCCGGTTCGATGGGACCTCTGCATGGACATGATGACGGCAATTGGCGTCACTGGCGTGCTCGAACTCGCACCGGCCGGAACCCTCGTGGGGCTTGCCAAGCGCGCGATGCCTGGAGTAGCAACCGTGGCCTTGAAGGGGCCTGATGATCTCGACGCCGCGCGCGCGCTCATTGCAGAGCACACCGGAAGGGTTGATCAATGACCGGCACCATCACCGTTCCGCAAGGTCCGCAGTACGCACGCATCATGTCCGTTGGCGCCTACCGACCCGAGCGGGTGGTGACCAACGCCGAGATCTGTACTCGCATCGACTCCACCGATGAGTGGATTCAGGAACGCTCCGGCATCACCGAACGTCGCTATGCCGCTGATGGCGAAACAGTGATCGACATGGCTGTTGCCGCGGCAAACGATGCCATTCACAAGGCCGGGATCACGCCAGAGGAAGTTGGCTTGGTGCTGGTTGCAAGCTGCACTTATCCCTATCTCACGCCATCAGCAGCAACCCAGATCGCCGTCCGCATCAATGCGACATCAGCTGCTGCTACCGACATCTCCAGTGCCTGTGCGGGATTTTGCTATGGCGTTGGCATGGCCAGCGACGTCGTGCGTGGCGGCAATGCGAAGTATGCAGTGGTGATTGGCGCAGAAAAGCTCACTGACTGGTTTGATCAGTACGACCGCACACTGGCTTTCCTCTTCGCCGATGGTGCCGGTGCAGTGGTGATCGGACCTTCTGACGTTCCAGCGATCGGGCCAACAAAGTGGGGCGCTGACGGAACGATGATCGACGCCCTTGGCATTGCCCCTTCCTTCTTGGAACAGCGCCAAGATCCGATCAACAATGTCCCCAAGCTCTACATGCAAGGCCAAACCGTCTTCCGCTGGGCCATCACAGTGATGGCGCAGTTGGCGCAGGAGGCCCTGGATGCTGCCGGACTCACCGCTGATGATCTCGATGCATTCATCGCGCATCAGGCAAACAATCGAATCACTGATGCACTGATCCGAGCACTCAAACTACCCGATCATGTTGCGGTTGCTCGCGACATCGTCACGCAGGGCAATACCTCAGCTGCATCGATCCCCTTGGCCATGTCGCGCATGGTCGAGGAAGGCGAAGCCAAGAGCGGCGGCACCGCACTCATCATCGGCTTCGGCGCCGGACTTGCCTATGCAGCGCAGGTAGTGACGCTGCCCTAGTTCTTCCCGCCCACCAATTGAACGAACAACACGAAAGGAAAGTCATGAGTGAGGACATCCTGGCCGGCTTGGCCGCGATTGTGAACGAGGTTGCTGGCGTGCCTGTTGAGGACGTCCAGTCGGACAAGTCCTTCGTCGATGATCTTGATGTGGACTCGTTGTCCATGGTCGAGGTGGTCATGGCATGCGAAGACAAGTGGGGCGTGAAGATTCCTGACAGTGAGGTCAAGAATCTGAAGACTGTCGGCGATGCGGTGACGTACATCAGCGCAAACGTGTAGTGCCTTTGATCAGCGGGGTCTTCGCTTGGCCCCGCTGATCTGCTTTCCAAGCTTCATTCACTGAATACAGGAGATTCGCTATGACCCGCAATGTTGTTGTGACAGGCATGGGCATGACCACCCCACTCGGTGGCGACGTCGCTTCAACGTGGGCTCGAGCGCTGGCAGGCAAGCCGGCAATCTCCATGATGGGCCCTGACTGGCATCCTGATCAGCCAGCCAAGATCGCCGGACTCATGATGGTTGATCCCGAAGAGATCCTGACGCGCGTTGAAGTGCGCAGGATGGACCGATCGGAGCAATGTGCGCTTATCGCCACTCGCGAAGCCTGGGCCGACGCAGGCTCACCGGACATTGATCCGGTTCGCCTGGGCGCTGTGGTCGCGTCAGGCATCGGCGGAGTGAACTCGCTCATCTCTGCCTACGAGACCATCAAGGAAAAGGGGCCACTCCGGGTCTCCCCACACATGGTCACGATGATCATGCCGAACGGTCCAGCAGCCATGGTGGGGCTCGAAGTCGGTGCGCGTGCAGGCGTGCACACTCCTGTCAGTGCTTGCGCCTCTGGAGCTGAAGCGATTTCCTATGCCGCTCGCATGATCCAAAGTGGCCGCGCCGATATGGTGGTCACCGGCGGAACCGAGGCCTGCATCAACACGGTGACCATGGCGGGCTTTGGGGCGATGCGGGCGCTCTCAACGCGCAACGACGATCCGAACACCGCTTCACGTCCATACGATCTGGACCGAGATGGCTTTGTCATGGCCGAAGGTGCCGGAATCTTGATCCTTGAAGAAGAAGAGTTCGCCCGCGCCCGCGGTGCCCGCATCTATGGTCGATACGGCGGCGCCGGACTGACCTCCGATGGTCATCACATCGCGCAGCCGGACCCCGAGGGCACCGGCGCGACTCGGGCAATGCGTGAGGCGATCGAGGATGCCGGCCTGGACCTGTCGAGCATCGTGCACGTCAACGCGCATGCAACCTCGACCGCTCTTGGAGATTTCGCTGAGTCAATCGCTTTGCGCGGCGCTCTTGGCAGCAACATCGATCAGGCAATCGTGTCGGCGACAAAGTCAATGACTGGCCACCTGCTTGGCGGCGCAGGTGCAGTGGAGTCAATCTTCTCCATCTTGGCGTTGCGCGATCGACTTGCCCCACCAACACCGAACATCTTCAATTTCGATCCGTCAATTGAGCTCAATGTGACCCGCAATGAACCAGTCGCATTGCCTGCCGGGGACATCGCAGCTCTGAACAACTCATTTGGCTTTGGCGG
>JAUSQD010000034.1 GCA_030652695.1 Actinomycetota bacterium | reverse complement strand
ATGATGTAGACCTTGTAGCGCGAGGAAGCAGGCGCAAACATCGCGCGCTCGCGCAGATCACGAGTGTCTTCGACACCTCCGTGGCTGGCGGCATCGAGTTCGATCACGTCGATCGAACCCGGGCCATTGGGCGCAAGGTCAAGACAGCTGTTGCATTGCCCGCATGGGTCTGGAGTCGGACCCTTCTCGCAGTTCAAGGACCGAGCCATGATGCGAGCAGTGGAGGTCTTGCCACAGCCTCGAGGTCCTGCGAAGAGGTAGGCGTGGTGGGTGCGATCGTGCTCAAGGGCCCGGCGCAGGGGTCCGGTCACATGCTCTTGGCCAACGACCTCGTCCAGGCTGGCCGGGCGGTAGGTGCGGTACAGGGCCATGGACACGCTGGCCACCCTAATGTGCAAAAAGGGACCCCTCGCACACCCGATAGAGCCCACCTGCCCTTGCTGCCTTCCGGCCCTGGGGGGGTTGAGCGGGATACCGCCGCACGAGGGGTCGCCCCAACTGTAGAGGCAGGTGGCGACGGCAGCCAACGAGGTGGCAAGTACGCTCGCCCGCGGAGGATTCGCCTAGTGGCCTATGGCGCTCGCTTGGAAAGCGGGTTGGGGGAAACCCCTCAGGGGTTCAAATCCCCTATCCTCCGCCACGAGAAAGAGGGCACGTTTCTGTGCCCTCTTTTGTGCTTGTACCCTCGTCCGCGGTGGCGTGTCCGAGCGGCCAAAGGAGCACGCCTCGAAAGCGTGTGTGGGGGTAACCTCACCGTGGGTTCAAATCCCACCGCCACCGCCATACTTCTTGCAGTGTGCCGACGAGCGATTGACGTGTCAGGCGGCCGGGGCAGTCGAAGATGTCAGCGGCGCAGTCACACAACCTGGGCCAGATGGGCTCGGGGTCGGTGACGCCTTGGCCGCCGCAACCTTTGCATCGTCGAGCACTGTCGTGAACTGCTCCCCGAGCAGCACATCCACCACGCGCTTGCTTCTGCCGTCGGGGATGATCGCGATGCCAGGGAAGTAGTAGGCGAGCAATTCGGCCGAAGGCTTGCCCTTGGGGCCATATCGAATCTCACCAACACTGGCCACCTGGCGCTTGCCGACGGCATTGCCGACATCGCGCACATTGAATCCACGGGCTCGGAGCACCTCAGCAGTACCGCCGGCCAAGCCAGGGGTCTGGGTGGCGTTATAGACATTGACGCGCACTCTGGACACCGTCGGCAGGGATTCAGCCGGCGAGACCATGAGGGTCACACATGGCGATGGATTGGGAGTCGCGGCTGCATCTGGCTCTGCGGTTCCACTGAACATCTTGACCACGAGCAGCAGCAATGCGAGCACCACCACAGCCGCCAAGATGAAGGTGACCACGATCTGCCAGAGGGGTCGACGGCGACGGCGACGGGGGGCGATGCGAATCGCACCCTCACGCATTCCACTCATGAACCCTCCTGGATTCGGATCTCGGCCATGAAATCGCGCACCAGATTGCCACATTCGGCCGCCATCACTCCACTGACGACCTCTGGGCGATGGTTCAGCCGCCGGTCTCTGGGCAGATCCCAGTGCGAGCCGCAGGCCCCGTATTCCTCATTCCAGGCCCCAAAGACAATTCTTTCCACCCGTGCCAGCACGGCAGCTCCCGCACACATCGGACACGGTTCCAGGGTGACGACCAGAGTGCAGCCATCAAGGCGCCATTCACCGGTGATCTGGGCAGCGGCCCGCAGAGCGAGGATCTCGGCGTGCGCTGTGGGATCTTGAGTGGCCTCCCGCTGATTTCCTTCCTGGGCGATGATCTCGCCGGCCGGATTCAGGACTAGCGCCCCGATGGGCAAATCACCAGAAATCGTCGCCTTCTTGGCCTCGGCAATCGCCAATTCCATCAGCCCGCGGTACCGGCTGGCGTGATCGTCCACACCGTGAGAATAGGGCTCCATCATGAGCAGCCAATGATCAGCGCAATTTCATTCCGCGCCGAAACATTCCGGTATTGATCGAGGCAACCTCGCTGAAACACCTGTCACCTAGTGTGTTGGAAGAACCCGGCGCGACCGGGCTCGATGCATGACCAGCGGGAGGTGTGATGTCAGTGGCAACTGTTTCGGCCCCATTCGACGAGATGCTCGTGGGCGGAATACCGAGGTCGACTCACCGCGCCCTGTTCAACACCTTGGAAGAGCTGGGTCCACAGGGTCTTGCCGA
>JAUSQD010000031.1 GCA_030652695.1 Actinomycetota bacterium | reverse complement strand
GGAGTCGGGGCCGTCGCCGAGGGCGGCACGCATGGCGTTGTTGGCCTGATGTTCGACGAGGTGAAGCGCAGTCTCCGCGATCCGGGCTGGCCACTCCTCGATCTCGATTCCGTGGAAGTGGCTGAGTTTCACCGGCAGTTCCTCGGACAGGAAGAACATCGACTGCTTGAACTTCGCGGGGTCGAGGTCCTGGAGACGCAGGAGGACCTTCAAATCGAGTGCACGAAGTTCCCGATAAGCGACGACGAGGAAGTTCCCGCAACCGCACGCTGGGTCGAGGAAACGCATCTCGCCCATGTCCTTGCGAAGGCGTTCCAGCTTCTTGACGTCACTCCATCCGGCGGCGAAGCGTTCGTTGAGCTCGTCGAGGAACATTGGAGCAATCAGCTTCAGGATGTTCGTCTCGGTTGTGTAATGCTCCCCGAGTTCGCGGCGCGCCTCCTTGGACTTCACCGACTGGAACAAGCTGCCGAACACGGCCGGACTGATTGCCGACCAATTGAAATCGCATGCATCGAGAAGCTTCGCGCGCATTGCCGGAGTGAATGCCGGCAATGGCAGCGGCTCATCGAAGATGCTGCCGTTGACGTATGGAAACCGCGCCAGCAAATCGTCGAGGTTCTTCTGCCGCTTTTCGTGCGCCTGACTCAGCACCTGGTAAAGCATCGTGAGTTGCGCCCCAAGGTCAGTTCCGTCGGGTGCCGTTCGGGTGCGGATGAACTCGGCGAAGAGGTCTTTGGGGAACATGCCCGCGTCGTCGGCAAACAGGGCGAACAGTGTGCGCACAAGGAACACGCTGGCGGAGTGATCGTCGTACCCGGAGCCCTCCAATTCCTCGTACAGGCTGCCCATGATCTTGGCGGCCCTAATCGAGGCGGCTTCCTGCTCAGCCGATCCGAAGGTGCGCACCCCATACCCAGCGAGGAAGGCCAAACGCTCGGCATTGTCCAGGAACTCTGCCAGCGCCCACTCGACTACTGAACCGTCGCGTAGATCTTTGAGGCGGAACCGCTGGAAGTCGCTGGTCAGCATGAACACTGGCGCTACCTCCTCGGGAAGCGCGTAGTCGAGCGCCTGCGCCTCGGCCTTCTCCAGGTTCTCGCCTGCGGACTTCATCTCGATCCCGAGCTGACCCGGGATCAAGGCGTCGATCCACCCGTCACGACCCTTGGAGAATCGATGGGCCTGGTACTGCCACTGTGCAATACGGTCGACCAACCCATAGACCTTCAGCAGATCGCGCATGAAGTCCTGATCCTGCTGCTTTTCCTTGCCGCTCTCACCAGCCCAATCGCGTGCAAACTGCGCGGCATTTGCGCGAATCTCATTCAGAGACAGAGGCTTGGACACCCGTGAAGACTACTGGCGTCCGCTGACACGGCCCCTGACTTGACCCTCCCAGCCCGGCACTTGCCGGTCAGGCTTACGCCCAGACGACGAAGAGGCGGATTCTGGTCCTAGCCGGCCTGCCGCCAATGCGCCCTTGCCCGTAAATCGGTCCCATTCTCATGAGGGAATCCGCGGCAGCCCCTGCTCCTAGGTCAGCCAACGACAGCCAGCGGGCCAGCGGCCAGATCGCATCGCGCTGCGAAGTCCTTCAGTTTAATTTCGGTTTACTGAGCCCGAAATATGTCCGTTCTGTCTGGAGCCGCCTCGGGGATTTGAACCCCGGCCCTACGCATTACGAGGGGTCTGAATCGGCGACGACCCAGACCCCCTCCCCCTATGCTGCGGACTTCCCGTTTACCTCATCCGGGTCGAAGCGCTCGTCGACGAAGCGCTTGAAGGCCGCGATCAGGTCCTGCTCGTCACTCAAGGCTTTCATCGTGATTCGCAGGTTTGTCGCACGGCCTCGTCCGAGGCCTGGCTGGTCCCTGAGGCGGTCCTTTGGCGTCGTCAGAAGCTTCCCGTCTGCTGCGCGTACCGCTTGTTCCAACTGCGCGAAGGAGAGCACTGCGGTCTCGTAGTAGCGGCCTGCCGACATGAGGAGATTTGGGCGAGCCCACCCCTTGGGCACGAGAAGAAGCGGCCTTCCTCCGGACACAGGCAGCGAGACGGTCACCTCGCTCCATCCGCACTTAGCGGGATCCCATACCTGACGACGGAAAGTCTCTACCCGGTGGCCTCCGCCACTGAACTCCGGATAGTCCGCGATTACCGCTGCCGTGAAACGCGCGAGCGGCTCGAAGATGATTCGCGTCGTCACATCGGAGGTGATGTCCCTGTCGACGCCGTCGACGAACAGCGGAAGGTCCTCGAGCTGCCGAAGAACTCCGATGCGCACAAGCGCACGCACGTCATCGGTCAGGGCGGTCCAGATCCGAGTGCCCACGACCTCGGCGCCGCCGTGACCTCGGAATCCTTCGACTGCCATTCCTAGACGGGTCTCCCAAGGCTCGACGAAATGCTGGAGGAGGTCCTCCCCGCGTGCCATTTCGGTAGGTGTCCCGTCGATAACGCACCTGGTGACCTCACGGAGGAAGGTGTCGGCGCACTCGATCGCTGCGGCCGCATACGGCTGTGGTTCTCGGCGGAGCCGGATGGCACGCGGGTCGACGTACAGGCGGTTGTCAGCCGCGATGTCGACGTTCACGAACGGCACGGACCTATCGATCCCGTAATAGTCGGTA
This sequence comes from Actinomycetota bacterium, assembly GCA_030652695.1. Lineage (GTDB taxonomy): Bacteria > Actinomycetota > Actinomycetes > S36-B12 > S36-B12 > UBA11398. The sequence goes on along the minus strand of JAUSQD010000031.1, from coordinate 2,073 downwards.
ACAGTAGGCATTGCGTCTTCCTTTCGGTTTGTGACCCGAAGAGGAAGCGAGGCAACATGCCTCAGGTTTCTTCGATACGCTGGGGAGGACTACCAAGTCATCACCGCGCCTTCGGGCCGGTCCTGGCCTGACTCCGTTCCACCGGGGTCAGGCCAGAGTCTTAGGGGCTACTCGCCATCGGGCACCTCATGCTTTGTCCGGTTTCCGCGAACTTCAACGCTTGGTCCACTTAGATCTACACAGAGCATCCCGTCCTGCTCATACGGCTTATAGCGTCGGCTAACGCTCGTATCGATGTCGAAGTACTGAGTGAACGCTGTCGCTGACAGAATCATTTGACCCGAATCTCGCGATGACTGAGGCCGAACCACGTAGGCGTGAGCTTCACTGGACGGCCTCATCGCGATGATCTTGGCTTCATCGTCAAATAACAATTCCACAGAGTCGGCTTCGTGGATCAACTTGTGAGCCGTCTTGTTGATCGAGAAGATCCCGCGCTTCTGAATGGTGATACTGGGAGCCTTAGCGAGCGGCGCTAGGCGCTTGTCAAAAACCTGGAATCCCATGAGGTGACCTCCTTCTAGTATGCGCTCCCAGCGTACCACATGCTCCCGGTTCTAATGTTTCTATGTTGTCTAACTTCCCCGTAGGCGACGAAGGCCCACTGAAGGCATTCGGCGCATTCATGACAGGCGCAATATTTGGGGTTGCCCATCAACAAAGGAGTCAGGATTCCGATCTGACCTCCAACCCCCTTCCCAAGTTGTCTGTCCACTGGCGAGATAGCTGCCGATCCCTGTCCCGCCCATCTCTATCGTCCTGCCGCTGCCTTTAGCATCTGCCCGAGGACAGACGGAGCCTCCCTAGGAGAGACTGTGCCTCCGGTGGTAAATCACCACCAGCGACGGCGCGCGGTAGACGCCGAAGCGTCTGCATCAGACTCCGTATCCGGTCGGCTGTCGGGGAAGGCCTGCGATCTCACCCGAACGGGCCTAGTCTCACGAGTTCGGTCTCACGTCCCAACCGCGTAGACAGAGGGTCCGTCCGCGAATCTGGTTGTCGTCAGCATGCCTTCTGCGTGCCGTTGCCCGCATTCCGGACGTGATCTCGTGAGGAATTTCGTGCCATTGGCGTGCCACTACGGGGAGCAAAATCAGCCCCATTGAGCAATGCCTGACAGTCTTCTAGAAGACAGAAACCCCTTGATTTACAAGGGGTTTCTGCAGAGTGGGGCGGGCGGGGCTCGAACCCGCGACGACCAGATTATGAGTCCGGGGCTCTAACCAGCTGAGCTACCGCCCCCAAGGCAGTGCTCGATTCTAATGTCGCGCTTCTTCGGCCGTCCGAATCGCCTCGGTGTTGTCGGCACGAAGTTCAGCGCTCAGAAATTCCTTGGTCTCAGGTATTGCGACGTGCAGGTCGTTGACCCTGTGCAGCTCCAATTGAAGATCCTTGGCAGCCAGGCTCAATACATGCCCTCCGTGCTTGCGATCATCACTGATGAAATGCAGGTGATAGCCGGCAATGCTCACAGCGCCCGAGAACTGAGGGCTCCAGAACCCGACCAAGGTTCCAGAGATGTCAGAGAAATCGAACTCCGCTTGATGCGCGGTCGCTTCAACAAGATCGACGCCGGACTCAGATTTACAGGCAGCACGCAGTTGCAGGTGGTCGATCACACCAGAGATCCGGATGCCGACGAAACTGTTCTCAGATGATCGATGTGTGTCGAGCTGCAAGAGAAGATCCTGCCAATCGTCGACATTCGCAATCACTGCTGAATCATCCGCGGTGAACCGCGTGACCACGGCAAACGGTGTCAACTCATTGGCTGGTGCTTGCACAACTGAACCATCGCTGCGCGCTTGGAAGCACTGGCCATCGAGGACGATCATCTCGCCATCAAGGGCATCGAATGTGCCCAGGCCAAAGTCCCCATGGTTCAGCAGACTCGCCACATCAACGCAACCTTGATAGACGCCTTCGACAAGAGCGCTTGAGGTTGACACCTGAAAAACCGAGTGATGCTCGATTTCAAAGGCCTCTGCCAATGCGGCCTGCACCAGGTGATCG
>JAUSQD010000024.1 GCA_030652695.1 Actinomycetota bacterium | reverse complement strand
GGTGTGGGCGCGCTGCTCAACACCGGATGCATTCTTGAGCACGAGTCCCAACTCGGTGACTTCGCCTCACTTGCCCCGCGCGCGGTCACAGGCGGTCGCGTCAGTATCGGATCCCGGTCAGCCATCTCCATCGGAGCAGTGCTGAAGCATGGCTTGACCATTGGCGAGGACACAGTGGTCGGGGGATCCAGTTATGTGGATCGCGATCTGCCTTCTGGAGTAGTCGCGTATGGAGTTCCTGCGCGCGTGATCCGCTCGCGCGAACGTGGGGATGCGTATCTTGGGTAGCCACCAGCGCCAGGGGCCACCAAGGAGAATTCCGTGAGAAGTAGCAAGTGGCTGCAGCATCGCTTGCTGCAGGCCGGTTGGGATGCTTTCTCGTGGATCATCGGCGTGCCTATCGCCTTGGTTCTTCGCTATGACTTCGAGCCCCCGCGCAATGCGATCATCATCGGCCTGATTGCTGGTGCTCTCGCAGCAATCCTTCATGTGGTCACGGGATCGATCTTTCACCTCTATCGCGGCCGCTACGTCGTCGGCTCATTCGATGAAGTGCTTGGTGTCACCCTTGTCACGATTTTTGTTGGAGTGGTCGGCAGCGCGATGGCCTTCATCCTGCCTGCAACGGAATTCCCGCGCTCAACATTCATCCTGGCCACCGGTATCGCGGGTGCAAGCATGCTGGGAGCACGGTTCATCTGGCGAAGCGCGCGGCAGCAGACCGCACTGCGACGCGAGGGCTCGCGCACGCTGATCTACGGCGCAGGTGATGCCGGCTCGCAGATTGCCACCCTGATGCTCGCCGATCGCGGCGGCGCATTCCAGCCTGTCGGCTTTGTCGATGATGACCCGAACAAGCAGCATCTGCGTCGTGCCGGCCTGCGCACCTTGGGAAGCATCGATGACCTCGAGCAGATCGTGGCGTCGTACGACATCGATGTTGTGCTCGTTGCTATAGCCCAGGTGACGGCTCCAAGGCTGCAGGAGCTGGATCGCCGGTGCACCACCCTTGGCGTTCGCGTGCAGGTCATCCCCACTGCATCTGAGATCGTCGGCGGCGCAGTGAAGCTCGGCGACATCTCCGATGTCACCGAGGAAGATCTCATGGGACGCCGTCCGATCCGCACCGACGAGGGACAGATCACCGACTTCATTCGCGGTCGTCGGGTACTGGTCACTGGGGCCGGTGGATCCATCGGGTCTGAACTGGCTCGCCAGCTCATGCGCTACTCACCGGGACGACTGCTGCTGCTCGATCGCGATGAGTCTGGATTGCACGCCCTGCAGCTGACTCTTGATGGCAGCGGAACCCTCACCTCACCTGATCTGATTCTGGCTGACATCCGCGACGAGCAGCGTCTGCTTGAGATCTTCCAGGAGACCCGCCCAGAGATGGTCTTCCACGCCGCTGCACTGAAGCACCTGCCCCTGCTTGAACGTTTTCCACATGAGGCCATTCAGACCAATGTCCTGGGCACGCGAAATGTGCTGGCTGCCGCCGAAGCCACCGGAGTGCAGGTCTTTGCCAACATCTCCACTGACAAGGCGGCAGATCCGACAAGCGTGCTGGGCTACAGCAAGCTCATTACCGAACGACTCACTTCAGGCATGCCCGGAAAGCCGGACACCAAGTACGTGTCGGTGCGCTTCGGCAA
>JAUSQD010000016.1 GCA_030652695.1 Actinomycetota bacterium | reverse complement strand
ATGACTTCGTGCACAAGAACCGCGATCTGGCGATTGAGATCTGGCAGCGGGTCCTTGAGTCTGGTGAATCCTGCGACCTGGTGATGGCTGGCCTGCACGTGAAGAGCAGCAGTTCAAAGCAGGCAGAGGAAGCCCTCATCGCCAGGCACGTTGATCTTCGTGGCCGAGTGCACACGGTTGACCATGTCAGCGAGGATTCGCGAACCTGGCTGCTGGCCAATGCGCATGCGGTTCTGTACCCGTCCAGTGCTGAAGGCTTTGGCTTTGTGCCGTATGAGGCTGCTGCCCTTGGCACGCCGAGCACCTTCGTTGGCTTTGGCCCCCTCGCAGAGGTGTCCAATGACAAGACGGTGCCCAGGTACTGGACCGTCGACGACTGTGCTGCTGACCTCGCGCAATTGCTGCGCGAGCCGCACCACGCACAAGCTCGATTGGCACAGCTGCGAAATGCGATCACGCTGCACACGTGGGATGGATTCGCTGAGCAGTTGGTCGACTTCTTCCAGCACATCATTGGCCTGCCCACAGTGCTGACCAGCACGGTCTCCAGCACGGCCACGGCCGATGCGGCTCTTGCAGGCATCATGTCGAGCAAGTCCTACCGGGCCACGCAGGTGTTGATGAGAATGAAGCGAAGAATCACTCGCTAGCGCTGAACCTCGCGGGTGGCAATGGGCGTGTATGCGATCGAGTCTGGCAGCTTGCGCAGAACATCGACTGTGCCCCAGTTGCCGGGATCGCGCAGGACATCTTCAGGGACATCAGTGTGGTAGATCGTGCGCTCGACCAGGCTGTAGTTGGGGCTCCAACTCCACGGCGATGACGGGTCCATCTTGAATGTGGTCAGAGCCGGATCATGTCGGTACTCCGAACGCACGCGCGTCGGATAGATGAAGTCGAAGACGATGAGATGCCCGCCTTCGACGAGTAGCTGATCGACCACGGCTGCAAGTGGGAAGAGGTCAGCGCGCGGGAGCAGGTACATAAAGTAGCCAAGCACGATGCAGTCAAAGCTCACGTCGTCCGGCAGTCGATCAAGATCGGCAGGCGCGAGGCCCTGGCTCAGCCAAAGTTCTGGGAATTGCCGACTTCCATCGCTGACTGCCTCGGCGCTGGCGTCTATCCCGTATCCGCGGGATCCGAACTCCCTGCGGGCCGCTTCAAGTCGCCAGCCGTTGGCACAGCCGATCTCAAGGACGGTGGAGCTGGGCTGGACCCGTTGGATGGTGCGCAAGGCCTTGAGCACCGGATCATCAGGACGCTCGAGTTGGCTGCCGTTTCTTTCGAAGTATGACTCTGAGTCGCTTGCCAGTGCCTCATGCAGGTCATCCAGAGGCGAGGTCACACGCTGGCCCTGCGTCCACTGGAAATGCACTGCATCAAGTACATGCCGTAGCCCGATTTGACCAGCGACTGCGCATGACCCATCAGCTGCTCATCGCTGATCCAGCCATTGCGCCAGGCCGTCTCCTCGATGCAGCCGATCTTGTGCCCAGTGCGATCCTCAATGACCCGCACGAATTCACCCGCGTCCTGCAGGCTTCTGAAGGTGCCCGTGTCCAGCCAGGCAGTGCCTCGCTCCAGCACTGTGACCGTCAAGGTGCCGGCCTGCAAGTAGTGATCGTTGACTGAAGTGATCTCGAGTTCTCCGCGATCACTGGGCTTGATGGTCTTGACGACATCGACAACGGTCTCGTCGTAGAAGTACAGCCCAGGCACTGCATAGTGACTCTTGGGAGCAATGGGCTTCTCTTCAATGGAAATGGCAACACCAGCGTCGTTGAACTCCACCACCCCATACTCCGAAGGGTTGGCGACCTCATACGCAAACACGTTCGCACCAACTTGATGCGTGAGCGCAGCGAGCTTGTTGCCCAGGCTGGGTCCGTAGAACAGGTTGTCGCCGAGCACGAGTGCTGCTTGATCGCCGGCAAGGAAGTCAGCGCCGATCAGGAATGCCTGGGCCAGACCGTCAGGGCTTGGCTGCACGGCGTATTCAATGCTCATCCCCAGATCAGAGCCATCGCCAAGAAGTCTGGAGAAGCTCGTCGCGTCATCTGGTGTGGTGATCACCAGAATCTCACGCAGCCCTGCCCCCATGAGGGTGTCAAGTGGGTAGTGAATCATTGGCTTGTCGTAGACCGGCAGGAGTTGCTTGCTGACGCCCTTGGTAATCGGCCACAGCCGACTCCCCGTGCCGCCGGCCAAGATGATGCCCTTCACGCCAAACCCCCTCGTAAGTCGCGCAAGGCTAGTGCTTCGAGCCGGGACGCAGACCTTGGAGCCCGGCCTTGGCCTTTGCCCATCGGTCGTCTTCGACGATGACACCCAGGGTCAGATTGACGGCCACTCTGCGCAGGGTTCGCAGCGCGTGAATGGGCGATTGCCTGAACTCGGCAGGGGCCAGCTTCAAGCGATTGCGCACCATGGTGGTGCGCCGGCCAGGGCTGTGGCCAGTGGCCAGCACCGTGCGACCCAGGATTCTGATCTGCCGGGCCGAGCCGAGATGGTGAGAAAGCGACACTCCCGGAGCGAGCACGACTCGCAGCCCCTGCTCGCGCAAGCGCAGGCAGGCCGCCGCATCGACGGCGTCAATGCCAAGGGACTCGTCAAAGCCGCCGACCGCTCGCATATCGGCAATGGACCAGAGCGAACCAGTCTGGATGACCTCATGGGTGGTCAGGTAGCCGTCGCAGAGTTGAGTCGGGTAGGACAGCAGACCACTGGCATCATCGACGTGCTCGGCGGCCACCACACCCACGCCATCCCTGGCCCACGGCAGCACCGAATCGACATAGCCTTCTGGCAGCGCAGTGTCCTGATCGACAGTCAACAGCCACTGCGCGCCCAGCGCTTCAGCGAAGCTGAGTCCATCGTTGAGCCCACGGGCAATGCCGGCATTGCGCTCATGACGCACGACCTGCACGCCCAACTGGCCGATCTGTCGGAGCACCGGATCAAAGGTGACAGGCGAGGCATCATCGGACACCACGACCGGCAGATCCGCTGCCTGCAACGAGCTGATCAGAGCCAGGAGCGAGGCGGAGTCAGGCCGAAAAGTCGGGACGACGACGGCCACGGTCACGCGGTGAGTCTATGGGCGCAGACGCTAGGCTTTGGCTATTCAGTCTTGTGGGACAAGCCCTTCACTTGTCCGTTATCCGGTCGGAGGAAGTCTTGACGGACGCCAAGCGTGCGCTCATCACAGGTGTGACGGGCCAGGACGGCTCCTACATGGCAGGGCAACTGCTCGCCAAGGGATACGAAGTCCACGGAGTGGTGCGTCGCTCGAGTTCATTCAATCGCGGTCGCATCGACCATCTGCACCATGACGAGCACCTTGCCGGCCAGAATCTGCATCTGCACTACGGCGATGTGACGGATGCGGCACGCATGCATGAGCTCGTGCGCATGATCAGCCCACATGAGATCTACAACCTGGCAGCGCAGTCACATGTGCGTGTGAGTTTTGATGAGCCACTGCACACGGCGATGGCCAGCGGCATCAGCACCTTGAACCTGTTGGAGGCGATTCGCAGTCACGACACCAGCATTCGCTTCTATCAGGCCAGCACCAGTGAGATGTTCGGCGCCAGCCCGCCGCCGCAGAATGAGGACACGCCGTTCTATCCGCGCAGTCCTGATGGGGCGGCAAAGGTCTACAGCTACTGGATCACGCGCAACTATCGCGAGGCCTACGACATGTTTGCCGTCAATGGCCAGCTCTTCAATCATGAGTCTCCTCGTCGTGGAGAAACCTTCGTCACCCGCAA
>JAUSQD010000012.1 GCA_030652695.1 Actinomycetota bacterium | reverse complement strand
TTGACGATGCCCATGTCCATGCCCGCAGCGATTGCGTGAAACAGGAAGACACTGTGAATCGCCTCGCGAACGGCGTTGTTGCCGCGGAAGGAGAAGGAGACGTTCGAAACGCCGCCTGACACCAGGGCGCCAGGCAGATTGCCCTTGATCCAGCGGGTTGCCTCGATGAAATCGACTCCGTAGTTCGCGTGCTCCTCAATGCCAGTTGCCACGGCGAAGACATTCGGGTCAAAGATGATGTCTTCAGCAGGGAAGCCAACTTCGTTCACGAGGATGTCGTAGGCGCGCTGACAGATCGCCTTGCGACGCTCGAGGTTGTCAGCTTGCCCTTGCTCGTCAAAGGCCATCACCACGACTGCAGCCCCGTACTTTCGGCACAGGGTGGCCTCGCGGCGGAACTTCTCCTCGCCCTCCTTCATTGAGATGGAGTTGACGATCGGCTTGCCCTGAACACAGCGGAGCCCAGCCTCAATCACCTCGAACTTTGATGAGTCGATCATGAGCGGCACTCGACTGATGTCGGGCTCTGATGCCACAAGCTTCACGAAGCGATCCATAGCGGCAACGCCGTCGATCATGCCCTCGTCCATATTGATGTCGATGACCTGTGCGCCGCTTTCGACCTGCTGGCGTGCGACTGAAAGCGCGGTGCTGTAGTCGCCATCACGGATGAGATTGCGAAAGCGTGCAGACCCAGTGATGTTGGTCCGCTCTCCGATGTTCACGAACAGCGATTCCGGCACAATCGTCAACGGCTCAAGCCCTGACAATCGGCATGCCTGCTCAACAACCGGCGGAACTCTGGGTGTGATGCCTGCCATCGCATCGGCCATGCGGGCAATGTGATCTGGCGTCGTGCCGCAGCAGCCTCCAAGCAGGTTGAGCAGCCCGCTCTCGGCGAACTCGCGCACGATTGCTGCTGTCTGCTCTGGAGCCTCGTCGTACTCGCCAAAGGCATTGGGAAGCCCGGCATTGGGGTAGCACGAGACGAAGCAGTCAGCAATACGTGACATCTCAGCAAGGTACGGCCGCATCTCGTCAGCGCCGAGAGCGCAATTGAGGCCAACAAGAAGTGGCTTGGCATGCCGCATCGAGTTCCAGAAAGCCTCGGTGACCTGACCAGACAGGGTGCGACCGGACGCATCGGTGATGGTGCCAGAGATCATCACCGGCCAGCGACGCCCGCGTTCCTCGAACAGGGTCTCAACAGCGAAGATCGCAGCCTTTGCGTTCAGGGTGTCGAAAATGGTCTCGATGAGCAGGAGATCTGCTCCACCATCGACAAGTCCATTGGCCTGCTCCAGATATGCCGTGACGAGTTGCTCATAGCTGACGTTGCGAGCTCCGGGATCATTCACGTCAGGGGAGATGGATGCTGTTCGGGTGGTTGGCCCGATCGCTCCCGCAACAAAACGAGGGCGTGATGGATCGATTGCAGTGACCTCGTCGCACTGTGCCCGGGCCAGACGCGCAGAGGCGTAGTTCAACTCATAGGCGAGATCCTCAAGCGCGTAGTCGGCAAGGGAAATTGCTTGCGCATTGAAGGTGTTGGTCTCGATCA
>JAUSQD010000011.1 GCA_030652695.1 Actinomycetota bacterium | reverse complement strand
TGTTCAGGAAGCCCACCAGTGGGGTGTTCACCGTGTCATAGAGGTTGTCAATCCCGATTTGATCTTCAACCTTGTCGATCGCTGACTCAAGTACGCCAACCGTGCGCTTCTTCTCATCGACTTCGTAGTCGACGTCCAATGTCAACAGCTGCGCGATTCTGGCGAACTCCGCGTACCACGTGGTGGCGTTGTCAGCAGGGCCGCTGATGATCAGTGGCGTACGAGCTTCGTCAATCAGGATCGAGTCAACCTCATCGACCACGGCAAAATGGTGGCCGCGCTGCACGAGTTCCTCTGAGCTCCAGGCCATGTTGTCGCGCAGGTAGTCAAAGCCGAATTCATTGTTCGTGCCATAGGTGATGTCGGCCGCATAGGCCTCACGTCGTTCGGCAGGAGTCATGTTCGACAAAATCACGCCGACTTCAAGCCCCAGGAAGCGATGAACGCGACCCATGTTCTCAGAGTCGCGCTCGGCCAGGTAGTCGTTGACGGTGACGACATGCACTCCCTCGCCCTTGAGGGCGTTGAGGTAGGCGGGCAGAGTTGAGACGAGGGTCTTGCCTTCACCTGTCTTCATCTCAGCGATATTGCCCATGTGCAATGCGGCACCGCCCATGATCTGGACATCGAAGTGTCGCTGACCCAAGGTGCGCTTGGCGGCCTCGCGGACTGTTGCAAAGGCCTCGGGCAGCAGATCGTCGAGGGTCTCCCCCTCAGCAAGCCGCTCGCGATATTCATCGGTCAATGCGCGAAGTTCAGCATCGCTCATCGAGGTGTAGTTCTCCTCGATCGCATTGACGGCCACGGCAATTGCATGAAGTTTGCGAAGAATCTTGCCCTCGCCTGCGCGCAGGAGTTTGTCGAACAGTCGCACTGTGAAGCAACCTTTCCTTCGTCAAGCATCCGCCAGCTGACCCGGCTGGACTCTCCATCGTAGGGGACTTGCCCGATTTGGCCCGGTGCCCTGCAAGACTGCCCGATGTGTCAGTCGCGTCAAGGCCTACGGCGCCCAAGAATCCGCCGACCCTGACTGATGGCGTCGTGCTCCTGAGGCTGCCCGAAGCCAGCGACATCCCCACGATCGCCGATGGCTGCCAGGACCCTGAAGTGGCCCGATGGACGAACTTGCCCAGCCCCTACACCGAGCAGGACGCCCGAGCGTGGGTCGACAAGGTGACCAACCCTGTCCACTGGTGGGATCAGCCAACCTGGGTGATCGCCGACACCGGCAACCGCTGGTCCGGCTCAGTCCACCTGCAGCCCGATGGTCGTGGCACCGCCACTGTCCGATTCCTGGTCGCCCCGTGGCTGCGGGGTCGAGGCATCGCCACCCGCGCCGTTCGACTTGCCTGCCGGTGGGGCTTCAGCTCCCTGGACCTCAACGTCATCACCTGGCGCGCCTTGCTGGGCAACGAGGCTGCCCGCGCGGTCGCGCAGTCCGCGGGCTTTGCCGTGCACGAGCAGCCAATGCGGCGAGGCCTGGTGCATCGCGGCGAGCTGATGGACTGCTGGTTTGCCGATCTCATCGCCGATGACCTCCAGGAACTGGGCGGCGGGCAAGTCTGGACCGGGCCGCAACTGACCAGGCGTGAGCGCGAAGTGCTCCACGCCATGGCCGCCGGCCAGTCCAATCGCGACATCGCCATCACCCTGGGCATCAGTGAGAACACCGTGAAGAACCACGTGCGCAGCATCCTTGAGAAGCTGCCTGCGCGCTCGCGCATGGAGGCGGTCGTCAAGGGAGTCCAGGAAGGCATTACGCGCCTCACCTGAAGCGCCGACTTCGGCTTGCGACGCATGCCACCGTTGGAGTGGACAACCCCGACGCCTTCAGCGCCCGGATCGCCTCAGAGACTGTGGCGCCCGTGGTCACGACATCATCGACAAGAACATACGAGGCACCGGACGCCGGACGATTGTGAGCGACGAGAGCCTCACGCACATCCTGTCGCCCCCGAGCCGACTGTCCTACATGACGATCACGCTCATGTCGCCAGCGCAGCCTGGACTCAACGGAGCAGGAGATCCCGGAGCGACGCAGATGGCCAGCCGCCGCGCGTGCCAACTCATCAACGCAATCACGCCCGCGTTCCTGCAGGGAGGCTCGATGCGGCGGCATTGGAATGAGCACGACGGTCGCAGTGTCACCACTGGCGGCAAGCACCGCCTGACCAAGGAGCGCACCCAGGACTGCAGTCAGCGCCCGCACTCCCCTTTCCTTGTGGGCGAGGACCAGTTCACGCAGCAGTCCTTCATATTCGCCCGCACACCAGATCTCAGGTTCGTGCAGGCGCAGGGCAGCTCGATCTGGAAGTCGGGCCATGCAGCGATCACAAAGGATTGAACCCTCTCGCCCACACCCAGCACAGATGCGCGAGAGCGCAACGTCTGCGCAATCGCGTGCCAGTTGCCAGCCAGCCTTCTGCAAGCGATGAAGGCTGAGCATGTCTGAGCATCACTGCGGTCGCCCGACGTGCTCAACGGCCTGGAGCAGACTGTGGATCGGATCTGGCTCAGCTCGGGTACGCGGGTGATCGGCCAGTCGCGCGAATGGTCCACGTGCCCGCGTCCAGTTGATAGATGAACCCGTCTCCCGCGGCAATCAGTACGGGCAATCCTGGGGCTGCAGCGATGGATTCAGGGTCGTCAGGTCCACCTTGAGGGGTCATCGCACCGGAGGCGAGATCCAAATCGAAGGCTTGAAGATCTCCATTGCCTGTTCTGCCAATGAAGGCCAGGGAGTTTGCGCTGGACCAATCCACATCGAGGACGTCAGTAGCCGTGGGAGCGTACTTTCGTGCGCCAGAGATGACCCGGGCATCGGACTCGACATTTTGTTCAATGCGAGCCAGGTACACCGACGTGACGCCAGACTGCCGCAAGATGAGCGCGGCTCGCGTGCCGTCTCGCGATGGCATCGCGCGCACCAGACTTGCACCCGATGGCAGCCCAGTGATGGAGATGCCCTTCAGAGGGCCCGGTGCATCCCAGACTCCCAAGCCATTGGATGGATCCCAGACCCACAAGCCTCCGCTGGCATCAAACTCCAACCACTGAATCGTCCTGCTGATCGGCAGTTGCGCCCACGTGGTGTCGGCTTCAATCAGCGCGCTCCACACTCGCCCAAGGGCGTCCACTCCTGACAACGTGCCACCGGAGCCATTGACCACCACCTGCGTGAACGCCGAGGCCGAGGTTGGCGGATATCCCACCACTGACTGGCTGGGCCCCTTGGTCAGCCGCGAAATCCCATTGCTGTTGGCGAACACGGCCTCGGCACCAGGCTCAAGTCCCGAAGGATCGATGGTTGGCCACTGGTCTCGCGGAATCGGGTAGGGCACTCCTGAGATGGTCAGCAACTGCCCGCCCGCAGTGATGCTGACTGCGCTGACATCAGGCAACTGCCGCAGGGTCCAGACAATCTGCTGCGCCATCTGCATGCGCACGCTTTCAGGCGCAAACAAGGCATCCGCAGTCAGATCGACTCTGGCCACTCCGGAATTGACGCCGACGAAATTGAAGTTCAGTCCCACGCCCAATGGGAATGCAGTCTTGACCGCAGGCGCCAACCACGGATCTGGTCCGTCGAGCAGGGCCACCATCAAGCCCGTCGCCACGCCGTTGCCCGGCACCGGGATCATCCGAACGTCAGGCACCAGGGTGCTGTACTGCGGGTTGAAGTAGTAGACCGACAATGAGCGGAAGGCGCGATCAACATCGACAGTTGAGAGCTCGAGCCCTTGCGGCAGCTCGGCAATCCGCCACTGCCCGTCTTGTTGCGCAAGTCCGAACTCAGCATTCAATGAGGCATCGGGGCTGGCGATTTGGTATGTGCCGCGCTCAGAGATTCGCCCGGCCAACGGTGCCGTGAAGCGCACCACTTCTGCGTTCTGCACAAGATCAGGAGCACCCTTGAAGACTCGGACACCAGAGCCTGGCTCCCAGATATTGGCAGCGTTCTGAGTGAGGAATTGGCGAGCGACGGCATGGTCATCTTCGAAAGCCGCGGAGGCATCCAGGAAGCCCTGAACAATCTCAGTCTGCGTCATGCCCTTGCGAGGACCCTGCGGAATCACTCGAATGAATTGGTCTTCGCGATTGGAGGCACTCGCATCGCCTTGCTGAATCGCTCCGCCCTCGGGAACTTGTGCCGTCAGCGACCATGGCAGCACTCCGCAGCCGCTCAGCATCAGGCCAATGACCGTCAGCACTGAGACAAGCTTGAGCGCTTTCATGAGCGACCACTTCTCGGCGGCAGTTGGAAGCCCGGTGAGGCTGGCCGAGGAATTGCATCAAGTCGAACCGCCGAAGGATCTGCCGATTCCACTTCCTCAAAGTTCAGGGGAATCAACGGCAATGGCGATTCC
>JAUSQD010000008.1 GCA_030652695.1 Actinomycetota bacterium | reverse complement strand
ACCCGGGTGCGGCAGAGGAAGTTCTGGCAGCGCTGCAAAGACTTGTGCATGACCTCGGCATGACGGTTGTGATGGCCGAGCACCGACTTGAGCGAGTAGTGCAATACGCAGATCGGATCATCGTTGTTCCAGGCGACGCGCAAGCACTGCTGATTGGCACGCCCCAGGAAGTCATGCGTGAGGCGCCGATCGCTCCACCTGTCGTTGAACTTGGCCGCATCGCAGGCTGGACGCCGCTGCCCCTGTCAGTGCGCGATGCGCGTCGAGCTGCGGGTCCGCTGCGCGCTCTTCTCGTTGGGCAGGTGCCGCCGCTTCGCGCAGTGTTCAATCACAGCGGCGAGGACGTCCTTGTGGAAGCCGAAGAGCTCACCGTGCGCTACGGCACTCACTCTGCTCTGCGCAATGTGTCGCTGCGCGTGCACCGTGGAGAAATCGTGGCTCTCATGGGTCGCAACGGCGCAGGAAAGTCAACTCTGCTCAATGCCATGGTCGGACTGCGCACAGGCACCTCGGGCAGCATCATGACTCACGGGAGAGACGCCAGCACACTCAAGGGATCAGACCTGCTGAAGTCAGTCGGCCTGGTTCCCCAGGTTCCAGGCGATCTCCTTGAAGCCACCACGGTTGCAGCAGAGTGCAAGGCCGCCGATCGAGACGCGCAAGCTGATGCCGGCACCGCGCGAGCGCTCCTTGCCCTCCTTGCACCGGAAATTCTCGACACGACCCATCCTCGTGACCTCTCGGAGGGGCAGCGGCTGCTGCTCGCGCTTGCAGTCGTACTCGCGGCTCGTCCGCCGCTGCTGCTGCTCGACGAGCCCACACGAGGCTTGGACTATCCGACAAAGATTCGGCTGGCCAATGTGCTTCGAGATCTGGCGAGCGCTGGCCACGGCATCATGCTCGCCACTCACGATGTTGAACTCGCTGCGGAGGTGGCCACGCGAGTAATGGTCATCGCAGAAGGTGAAATCGTTGCAGACGGCTCCACCGCCGATGTCGTGGTCTCTTCACCGATGTTCGCCCCACAGGTGGCAAAGGTGCTGGCCCCACATGCCTGGCTGACGGTGTCGGACGTCGTGGCAACCATGGGGCCGCTGATCTTGCGCACCCACGCGCCCATCAGTGGCGGGGCTGTCGGATGACGCCCGCCGTGCGCATCGGCAAACGCTCGCTCCTGGCAATTCTCGCGACATCGATGGTCGGCATCATTGCGTTCACCTGGCCACTGTTTGCTGCACAGGACTCGCAGGCTGTGGCTCATGCCAACGACGCGCCTTGGCTGTTCGCGATTGTGGTGCCGCTTCTCCTGGCTGTGGTGCTTGCACAATTCACTGATGGTGGAATGGACGCCAAGGCTGTGGCGCTCCTGGGGGTGCTTGCCGCAGTGGTCTCTGCGTTGCGTCCGCTCGGAGGCGGCGCTGCTGGTCTGGAGCCGATCTGGGTGATTCTCGTGCTTGGCGGTCGTGCCCTGGGTCCTGGGTTCGGATTCAGCCTCGGAGCGGTTTCGCTGTTTGCCTCGGCTCTGATGACAGGCGGAGTTGGCCCCTGGTTGCCCTTCCAGATGCTTGGCGCGGCGTGGGTTGGCATGGGTGCAGGCCTGCTTCCTCGCGCGAATGGCAGGACAGAGCTCGTCATGCTTGCCGGCTATGGAGCTGTGGCGTCATTTGCCTACGGTCTCCTGCTGAACTTGTGGTTCTGGCCCTTCACGGCCGGCCTGCCAGCAGCTATCGCCTTTGAAGCGGGCGCGCCGTTGAGCCAGAATCTGGTTTCCTGGATTCAGTTCTCCATCGTCACAAGCCTCGGCTATGACATCCCAAGAGCGGTGCTCACCGTCGTGCTCATCATGCTGGCTGGCACCACGATCCTGACGGCATTGAGAAGAGCAGCTCGTAGAGCAAACTTCGGTGCTGTGCCAACCTTTGAACCGGTCAAGACATGAAAGTCCAGTTGCTGGGCACCGGATCAGCTGACGGCTGGCCGAACCCCTTTTGCGACTGCGGCTCGTGCGCGACTCAGCGCGCGACTGGCCTCGCCCGCGCCGCGAGTTGCGCACTGCTTGACGAAGAATTGCTGCTCGACTGGGGCCCAACCCTGGCCAACTCCGCCAGTCGATTGGGAATCTCACTGAGCAAGGTGCATCACATCCTGTTCACGCATGGGCATCCAGATCACCTCGCACCCGAATTTCTTCTGTGGCGCTCATGGATCAAGGATCTGAGAACTCTGCACATCTACGGACCACCGCATGCCATTTCCAGGTTTGAGCACTGGATGGATCCGGAAGCACCCGTGGTCTTGCATGTAGTGCAGCCGGACGACGAATTCACTGCTCGGACAGCGAGTGGACACGTGAAGGTTCGCGTGCTTGCCGCATCCCACGGGCATGGCAATGGCGATCTCTTTGCCGATGAGGCAGTCCTGTATGACATCACCAGTACCGACGGTGATCGCTTGCTGTACGCAACCGATACCGCTGCACTGAGCTCGACCACAGTTGAGTCTGTGCGTGATCGCAATTTCAATCTCGTGCTGATTGAAGAGACCTTCGGCCGGCACCACTCGCACGGCACTGGCCATCTTGATCTGGCGACCCTGCCGATCACTCTGGCCGATCTGCGTGCTGTCGGTGCAGTGACCGGCAGCACAGACGTCGTTGCCTTCCATCTGAGTCATCACAACCCACCTCTTGCTGAACTCACGCATGAGCTTGCAGGCTTCGGAGCTCGTCCTGTCGATGACGGAACAGTCATCGACACTCGGGCCAGTGCATTCGGCTGCACTTTGGTCATCGGTGGCGCACGCTCGGGCAAGTCAACATTCGCAGAAAGTCTCGCTTCAACCCGAGCACAGGTCACCTACCTCGCCACAGGAGGCGAACGACTCAACGATCCTGAGTGGCGTGCACGTGTGCTCGCGCACCAGTCCCGCCGACCAACAAGCTGGACCACCATTGAATCCACCGACGTGGTCAGCGCAATCCGGGCACACGATCACGGGACCCTGTTGATTGACTGCATGAGCCTGTGGCTGACACATGTGCTCGATAAAGCAGACGCTTGGGAGAGCGATCCGGCAGAGCACCAAGGCAAGCTTGACCGGGTGGGTGCCCAGATCCGTGAGTTGGTGCAGGTGATCAGCGCATGCCCACAAGAGTTGATTATCGTGACCAACGAAGTCGGCCAGGGTGTGGTGCCCCCGACGTACGCAGGACGATTGTTTCGTGACCTCATGGGCATCACCAACGCGCAACTGGCCAAGGTGAGTTCCAGGGCGCATTTCATGGTTGCCGGACAAGTGCTGCCGCTTGCTTCTGTTGCACCGCTGCTCACAAAGGACGCCCATGCATGACTTGCCGCAGGTGCCATTGCCTGATGATGAGATGCGCGAGGCTGCACTGGCTCGCCAGCTGCGACTCACCAAGCCGGCCGGCGCGCTGGGACGGCTGGAGGAGCTCAGTGGCTGGGCCAGCGCGGTGCAAGGCAGATGCCCGCCCACCAGATTCCAGCGACCAACCGTGGTGATTTTCGCTGGTGACCACGGCATCGCGGCCACCGCGCGCACTTCGGCCTATCCATCTGAAGTCACCGCCCAGATGGTGCTGAACTTCATTGCCGGAGGCGCCGCCGTCAACGTGCTTGCACGTCAGGCCGGTGTCAGCGTCCGGGTTCTTGATGTCAGCGTCGATGCGGAACCTGATTACCTCGATGCGATCGCACCCGAGGTCGCCAGCCACCGCATACGTCGCAGCAGCGGGTCAATCGACAAAGAGGACGCGCTGACTTCCACCGAGGTGCACGCGGCATTCGAACTGGGCCGAGTCATCGCCGATCAGGAGATCGACAGTGGCGCAGATCTGCTCATCCCAGGTGACATGGGCATTGGCAACACCACTCCAGCAGCCACCCTGACCGGCCTCTTGACCAAACTGGACGCCTCAAAGGTGACGGGGATGGGCACCGGGATTGATGACCGGACCTGGATGCGCAAATGTGCAGCCGTGCGTGATGCCATGCATCGAGGACGAGCCGACCTCGGTGATCCGATCACGTTGCTGGCAAGAGTCGGCGGAGCCGATTTGGCAGCGATGACCGGATTCCTGCTCCAGGCCTCGATTCGCAAAACGCCGGTGATCTTGGATGGCACGATCTCAGGCGCATGCGCACTGGTTGCTGATCGCATCGACTATCGGGCAAAACTCTGGTGGCTGGCTGGGCATCGATCAACAGAGCCTGCACACACCGCCGCACTCAATCACCTTGATCTGCATCCGGTGATCGACTACTCCATGCGACTGGGTGAAGGCACCGGAGCGCTTCTGGCCCTGCCCGTGCTGCAGGCCGCGACTTCACTCCTGGCCGAAATGTCGACCTTTGACGAGGCGGGAGTAAGCGAGCAGGATGCCTGACGCACTGCGCCTGGCCATCGGCACACTGACGCGCTTGCCGGTGCCTGCTCCCACGGCACTGACCCGCCGCTCGACAGCTTGGGCCATGAGTCTGGCGCCTGTCATCGGTGCGGCCCTGGCACTGTTGTGCGGATTGCCTCTGCTCATTGATGCCACGCCAGTTTCTGCGCTGCTGCTCGCTGCGCTTTCGATCGCACTGCTCGCCTTCGCGACCCGAGGGCTGCACCTCGACGGTCTTGCCGACACCGCCGATGCGCTCGGCAGCGGCAAGCCTGCTGCCCAGGCTCTTGCGATCGCGCGCAAATCCGACATCGGTCCATTTGGCGTGATCACCCTTGTGCTCAATCTGCTCTTGCAGATCGTGTCCTTGGCGGTGTGCCTCACCTTGGGTGATGGATTGTTGGCGCTGCTGCTCGCGGTCGTGGTCGGGCGCATCTGCCTGAGCGGGGCCTGCACAGGGCTCTGGCTTGCAGCTCGCACAGATGGACTCGGAGCCAATGTCGCCGGCAGTGTGCCGATCGCAGTGCCAGTCATCTGGTCGCTCGTCTTCGCGATCACTGCCTTCCTTGCCCTCGGTGGAGCTGGCCTTGCTTCCACACTGCTTGCTCTGGCCGTCGCTCAAGTCGTCCTCGTCATTGCCAAGCGCCGACTCGGCGGCATCACGGGCGATGTGCTTGGAGCGGTGATCGAATGCTCAACAACCACAGTGCTCATCACCTTGGCCCTGCTGTTGCCAATCTGAAACTCGTGGGCTGAACGTCTCTAGCGAGTGGAAGGTGCCACGAATGGTGGCTTGATCACATGAAAGCGAACTGGCTTGCCTCGAACATCCACGAGCACGTCATAGCCAGGCTCGACATCGGCATCAAGCAATGCCAAGGCAATGCCACATTTCAGACTCGGCGAGAAAGTCCCGCTCGTGATGTCACCGATGGCAGGGGCAGACAACTCAACATCCGCAAGGCCATGCACATGCATGTGCGCTCGCGGGATTCCTCGTTCGACCGACTTCAGCCCGCGCAGTTTGCGTCGAGGCCCGGCAGCGCGCTGCTTCAGCAGCGCATCTCGTCCGATGAACTCTGGCTTGTCCCAGCCAACGGCCCAGGAGAGTCCGGCTTCAACTGGAGAGATGTCCGCAGCGATGTCCTGGCCGTGCAAGGGGTAGCCCATCTCCAGGCGGAGAGTGTCGCGCGCACCCAGACCTGCTGGGACGGCACCGAAGGTCTGCCCTCGCTCCAGCAGGACATCCCACACTGACCCGAGAATGATGTTGGGCACGACCAACTCGTACCCAAGTTCGCCTGTATAGCCACTTCGACACACAATGACCGGCTCACCTCGATGACTGGCGCTGACCATCGACATGTAGTCCAGATCGGTTGGCAGGCCGATGGCGTCGAGCAGTGCCCTGCTGTGTGGCCCTTGGACCGCGATGATGCCGTGCGTCTCGTGATGATTCTCAATCGTCACTCCGGACGGCGCACTCTCGGTCAACAGTCCGACGATCACGCTGGCATTTACTGCATTGGGAACCATGAACACTTCGGTGTCGGCCCAGCGATAGACGATCAGATCATCGACCACTCCGCCAAACTCGTTGCACAGCATCGTGTACTGGGCGCTGCCATCGCCAATGCGATCCAGGTCATTGGTCAACACCGAATTGAGGAACTCAACTGCACCTTCACCATGAATGCGGATCTTGCCCATGTGAGAGACATCAAAGATGCCCACAGCCGACCGAACAGCCTCATGCTCAACCAGGACCCCGGCATATTCAATCGGCATGTCCCAGCCACCGAAATCTGCAGTCTTGGCACCCAATTGCACGTGCCGACCGTGGAGCGGAGTCTGGCGCAACCCTGAGTTCACGGCACGAAGGTACTCGCTCTGCGAAGTTGTGAACGCACCGCTCGATCCTTGGGGATCGGGCTAGGGTTCCGCCATGACTTTGACTGTTGCTGCCACCACGCCGAGTACGACTGCTTGCGATGCGCTCGTCATTGCGATCATGCCCGGCAAGGGCAAAACCATTGCCCTTGCCGCACACGGATTGTCTGCAGCTCAAGGCAATCGCATCATCGACGCGGCGACATCTGTCGGCGCGACGGGCAAGTCCGGAGAACTGACCATCCTGCCCGCGCCCACAGGATTCACCGCCAAGAAGATTGCCGTGCTCGGACTCGGAGACATGGCCAAAGGGCTGGATCTTGAGGTGCTGCGCAACGCAGTGGGATCTGCGGTGCGGTCACTGTCAGGCAACAAGAAGATCGCCATCATCGCCTCACCCGTCGCAGATCATGTGCTCGCGACGGCACTTGCAGCGCAACTTGGCAGCTATTCCTTCACTGAGTTCAAGGGCAAGGCAAAGCCGAAGTCTCCTTCGCCCAACATTGTGCTGTTGGTGACCAAGGCAGCACTCACGGAGAGCAAGAAGGCCATCGCCAATGCAGCAGTGCTCTCGCAGGCGGTCAACTTGAGTCGGGATCTTGTCAACACCCCTCCCAATGCGCTGAACCCGATTGGTCTTGCAGCCGCAGCCAAGGGCTCAGTGGCCGGCCTTCCGGTCAAGGTCACGATCTGGGACGAGAAAGCACTCAAGCGCGACGGCTGCGGTGGGATCCTGGCCGTGGGCCAGGGCTCGGTGAACCCGCCGCGACTGGTCAAGATGGAGTACTCCCCTGCTGGGGCGAAGGCCAGTCTGGCCATCGTCGGCAAGGGCATCACCTTTGACACCGGAGGCATCTCCATCAAGCCAGCTGCCGGGATGGACGAGATGAAAGGCGACATGGGCGGCGCTGCCGCCGTCATCGGCGCCATGCAGGCCATCGCAACACTCGGCATCAAAGTGAAGGTCACCGGCTGGATTCCCACTGCGGAGAACATGCCCGGTGGCAATGCTCAGCGACCTGGCGATGTCATCACGATGTTCGATGGCACCACCGTTGAAGTGCTCAATACCGATGCTGAAGGACGGTTGGTCCTGGCTGATGCGCTCGGAATGGCCGTGCTGGAAAAGCCGGACCTCATCATCGACGTCGCAACCCTGACTGGCGCCCAACGCATCGCCCTGGGATCACGCACGGCCGGCGTGATGGCCAACAACGATGACTCGCGAAGCCTGGTCTGCACGGCGGCAGATGAAGCTGGCGAAGCCGCCTGGCCAATGCCATTGCCGGAGTATCTGCGGGCATCCATCGACTCCCCTACGGCCGATATCGCCAATATCGGCGACCGCCTCGGCGGCATGCTTTCGGCTGGGATCTTTCTGAAGGAATTCATCCCCGATGACCAGCCCTGGGTGCATATCGACATCGCTGGGCCTTCATTCAATGACAAGGGCCCCTATGGCTACACGCCCAAGGGCGGCACCGGCTCAACAGTGCGCACCTTCGTTCAGGTGGCCAAGACGCTTGCGGCAGGATAGGCAGTAGAAAACATCGGTCGCGCGCATGCACGGCTCGAGTTCACTGGTGGGAGTTTTGGTGGCAGACGCTGACCTGGTCATTCTCGGTGGAGGCAGTGGCGGCTATGCCGCGGCCCTTCGTGCATCCGAACTAGGCAAGAGCGTCATTCTCATCGACAAGGACAAGCTCGGCGGCACCTGCCTGCATCGAGGCTGCATTCCAACCAAAGCGCTGCTGCACGCGGCCGAGGTTGCTGATTCAGCGCGCGAGAGCGAGCAGTTTGGAGTCAACGCGACTCTTCATGGTATCGACATGAAGAAGGTCAATGACTATCGCGATGGAGTCGTGGCGCGCTTGTACAAGGGCCTGCAAGGACTCGTGAAGAGTCGCAATGTGACATTCGTCGAAGGTGCCGGACGACTCGTTGGCCCCAAGACCGTCGAAGTCAATGGCCAGCAGTACACCGGCGAACACCTCATCCTTGCCACCGGCTCATACGCACGTTCGATTCCGGGACTGGACATCGGTGGTCGCATCCTGACCTCTGACCAGGCTCTGACATTGGACTACATCCCTGAGCGGGTCATCGTGCTTGGCGGCGGTGTGATCGGCGTGGAGTTCGCAAGCGTCTGGAAGTCCTTTGGCGCAGACGTCACCATCATCGAAGGTCTCCCTCACCTTGTGCCCAACGAAGACGAGGCGGTTTCCAAGCAACTCGAACGCGCCTTCCGCAAGCGAGGCATCAACTTCTCCCTCGGCGTTCGCTACGCATCCTCGACTCAAGACGATTCAGGTGTCCATGTGACCCTTGAGGACGGCAAGACCTTCGACGCAGATCTCCTGCTTGTTGCCGTAGGCCGCGGGCCCAATGCCTCAGGAATGGGCTTTGAAGAGCAAGGTGTTGCGATGGACCGTGGCTGGGTCCTGGTCGACGAGCGCCTGAACACCAACCTGCCTGGAGTCTTCGCCGTCGGCGACATCACCCCTGGCTTACAACTGGCCCATCGCGGCTTCCAGCACGGCATCTTTGTTGCTGAGGAAATTGCCGGACTGCACCCGATGGTCATTGCTGACATCAACATCCCCAAAGTCACCTATTGCGAGCCTGAAGTGGCAAGCGTTGGCATGACCGAGGCGCAGGCTCGTGCTGAGCACGGTGACAACGTCGCAACATATGAATACAACTTGGGTGGAAACGGCAAGAGCCAGATTCTGGGCACCGCCGGATTCGTCAAGCTGGTGCAGGTCAAGGAAGGACCTGTGATCGGCATCCACATGGTCGGCTCGCGCATGGGAGAGCAGATCGGCGAAGCACAGTTGATCGTGAACTGGGAGGCGCATCCAGAAGATGTCGCCGTTCTGATTCATGCGCACCCCACGCAAAACGAGGCCATGGGCGAGGCACACCTTGCTCTGGCGGGAAAACCGCTCCACGCACACGCCTGACACACAACCAGATCCGCGATCCGGGTCTTCGAAGGGGAGTCGAGTTCACATGTCGTTCTCAGTCACGATGCCACAGCTCGGTGAGAGCGTCACCGAGGGAACCGTCACACGGTGGTTGAAGCAGGTCGGTGACACCATCACCGCAGATGAGCCGCTGCTGGAGATCTCCACCGACAAGGTTGACACCGAAATCCCGGCACCCACCTCTGGCGTGCTCTTGGCGATCAGCGCTGCAGAGGACGAAACAGTCCTGGTTGGCGCCGAACTCGGCGTCATTGGCGCAGCAGACGAGGCGGGCGCGAGCGCCCCTGCTCCGGTCGCTGCTGCCCCCGTCGCCCCAGCCGAGCCGGCCCCCGTGGTTGTCGAGCCTGTGGTTGTCGAGCCTGTGGCTTCAGCTCCCGCCGCAGCTCCTGCCGCAAGCGGCGCAACAGTTGATGTTCTCCTGCCTCAACTGGGCGAGAGCGTCACGGAAGGCACCGTCACCCGCTGGCTGAAGCAGGTCGGCGATGCCGTTGCTGCTGACGAGCCGCTGGTGGAGATCTCCACCGACAAGGTCGACACCGAGCTTCCCTCACCAGCTGCCGGAGTGCTGGTGTCGATTCTGGTGCCCGAGGACGCAACTGCCGATGTCGGTTCCGTGCTCGGTTTGATTGGTGCTGCCGGAGCTGTCGCGGCACCCGCAGTACCGGCTGCACCTGCGCCAGTTGCACCTGCGCCAGTTGCACCCGCCCCCGTTGCACCTCCAGCACCTGTTGCTGTGGCGCCGGCGGCGCCCGCTCCGGTGTCCGCCCCTGTGCCGCCTGCAGCACCGGTGCCTGCTACAGCTGCAGCGCCGGTTCCGGCAGCAATCCCCGCCGCTTCCGCCGACAGCGAGTCCTACGTCACGCCACTTGTGCGGCGCCTTGCCACCCAGAACGGTGTAGATCTGTCCACAGTTGTCGGCACTGGCATCGGTGGCCGTATTCGCAAGCAGGATGTCCTTGCTGTTGCCGAGGCCCAGCAGAGCCCAGCAGCCAGCGCTGCACCTGCGGTCGGCTCTGGTGCTGCAGCATCGTCCACGATCACGCCTTCACCCCTGCGCGGTCACACCGAAAAGATCTCGCGCCTTCGCCGAGTCATTGCCGAGCGCATGGTGGAATCGCTGCAGGTATCCGCACAGCTCACCACTGTGCTCGAGGTCGACGTCACCGCGATCGCCAAGCTTCGCAGTCGCGTGAAGGACGACTTCGAGTCCCGTGAAGGTGTCAAGCTCACCTACCTGCCATTCATCAGCAAGGCAGCAGTGGAGGCACTGAAGCAGTTCCCGATGGTCAATGCCTCCATCGACATGGCAGCCGGCACCATCACCTACCACGACTCAGAGAATCTGGGCATTGCAGTTGACACCGACCGCGGGCTGCTCGTTCCGGTCATCCGCAATGCCGGAGATCTGAACATCGCTGGGCTTTCACGCAGCATCGCTGATCTGGCCGACCGCACTCGCCAAAGCAAGGTCGCCCCTGACGAACTCAGCGGTGGCACCTTCACCATCACCAACACCGGCAGTCGCGGGGCCTTGTTCGACACTCCCATCATCAATCAGCCACAGGTGGCAATCCTGGGCACCGGTGCAATTGTGAAGCGACCAGTGGTCGTACCAGACACGACTGGCCAAGAAGTCATCGCAATCCGCTCGATGATGTACCTGTCCTTGTCCTATGACCACCGCCTGGTTGACGGAGCCGACGCGGCACGCTTCCTGGTGGCCATGAAAGCTCGTTTGGAAGAAGCCTCCTTCGAGGCTGAACTCGGCCTGTGAAGTAATGAGAGTCGCGGTAACGGGCTCATCTGGTCTGATCGGCACTGCACTCATTGCTCAACTGCGATTGGACGGGCACTCGGTCAGCCGGCTTGTGCGAAGGGGCGCGACTTCGCCGGATGAGATCTCCTGGAACCCGGTAGCCGGCACTGTTGATCTGACTGCGCTTGAAGGCATTGAGGTGGTATTCCACCTCGCCGGCGCGGGAGTCGGTGATCATCGCTGGACTGATGCCTACAAGGCCGAGATCCTGAACAGTCGAGTCCAGGGCACGCAGACGATCGCCCATGCCATGACTGAGCTCGACTCCCCTCCCCATGTTTTGATCTCAGGCTCAGCAATTGGCTGGTACGGCGACACTGCAGGCGCTGTTGTTGACGAACGTGCTCCCGCGGGCAGTGGTTTCCTTGCCGATGTGGTGCAGGCATGGGAGGCCGCCACCGCGCCGGCAAGCGAGGCAGGGATTCGGGTGGTGCATGCACGCACCGGGTTGGTCGTCGCCCGCGAAGGCGGTGCCTGGGCCCGGATGTTTCCATTGTTCAGGCTCGGCATCGGCGGCAAGCTCGGACCTGGTTCGCAGTACTGGTCATGGATCTCACTTCGCGATGAGATATCTGCATTGATCTTCTGCATGAACAACACCGCACTTTCGGGCGCGGTGAACCTGACCGGACCTGAAGCAGCCACCAATGCTGAGGTCACCGCAGCCATGGGTCGAGTCATGGGACGCCCCACCGTGCTTCCCGTGCCGTCGTTGGCGCTGAAAGTCGCCCTTGGTGAATTCTCCAGTGAGGTCCTCGGCAGCATTCGGGTGATTCCCGCAGTGCTCCGCGCCGAGCACTTTTCATGGGCTGACACCACAATCGAATCGGCAATCAGCACTGCTTGGCGCAGCTCTTGAGCGTTGACGTGGTGATCGTCGGTGCCGGATTGGCAGGACTTTCAGCTGCACGTGAACTGTGCCTTGCCGGCCTGGACGTCGCAGTGCTCGAAGCCAGCGATCGCGTTGGCGGACGAGTGCGCACCGACACCATCGACGGCTTGCAGCTGGATCGTGGATTTCAGGTCTACAACCCTGCCTATCCCGAAGCTGCCCGGATTCTGGACCATCAGCTGCTTGGACTTCGTCCGCTGGCACCAGGCGTTGGGCTGCGACTGGACAACAACCGTCTCCTTCGACTCGGTGACCCTCGCAAGCATTTGAGTTGGGGTCTGCGGGCCCTTGGTCCGAGCACAGGTTCACCCGCAGCCAAGGCGCGGCTGGGCCGCTACCTCCTGCATGTCTCTCGTGCCAAACCCGCTGACTTGATGCAGGAGCCCGATGTCAGCGCCTATGAAGCACTGATCACGGCGGGCATCAGCAAATCGCTCATCACGCAGCTGATTTCTCCGTTCCTCACAGGAGTGTTCCTTGAGCCTGATCTGGCGACCTCCCGGAGATTCATGGACCTTGTCCTGAGGTCGTTTGTGCGTGGTCGACCGTCAGTGCCGATCAAGGGCATGCAGTCCATTCCGGAGCAAATTCACGCTGCACTTCCATCTGGCACCGTGCGACTGAACACGGCTGTGAAGAAGATCAACAACAAATCAGTCATCACCAGTGACGACGGACCCCTTCGCGCCAAGCTCGTCGTCCTGGCCGCCGACCCACCATCAGCACATTTACTGGCACCTAGGCTCAGTGCACCGTTGGGTAGGGCAGTGACGACTTGGTATCACCTTGCTGACGTACCCGGCACGCAACTCACTTCAGGCCATGCATTGCTGTTGGTCGATGGGCCCGCACGCGGTCCTGTCATCAACTCTGTGGTGCTGACCAATTGCGCACCGTCGTATGCGACAGCCAATCGCACGCTGATTTCGTCCTCAACCCTTGGCTTGGACAACAGCAGTGAGGCAGAAAGAGCAGTTCGCACTCATCTTGCAACGCTCTACGGCGTGGCCACTTCTGGTTGGCAGAGCGTGACTTCCTATGCCATCCCCTATGCCCTGCCTGCCATGGAGCCACCGTTCACCTTGGGAAACCCACTCGATCATGGGGGGCTCCTCATCGCGGGTGACTACCGCGAATCTGGATCCATCCAAGGCGCGCTGGTCAGCGGGCGCAGGGCCGCACAACGCGCACTCGAACTGTTGGACTTACGATGACTACTGTGCAGACCACATCGCAAGTTCAGGTCTCGCATCTTGGATTTGGGAACTCTGCGGTGGAATATGCAGCTGGCTGGGCCATTCAGCGCCAACTGCATTCGCAGGTCGTGAGCGGCCAGGCACCCGACACGTTGCTGCTCCTTGAACATCAGTCGGTGTACACCGCGGGTCGTCGTACCGAGGATTTCGAACGACCTTTGGATGGCACTCCCGTTGTCGACGTTGATCGCGGAGGCAAGATCACCTGGCATGGTCCAGGTCAGGTGGTTGGCTATCCCATCATCCGACTTGGCAGCCCTGTTGATGTCATTGCGCATGTCCGCCGAGTTGAGCGCATGCTCGCCGATGTCTGCCGTGAGATCGGACTCAATGCACAGCAGGTCAAGGGACGAAGCGGGGTTTGGATCAGTCCCCATTCAGGGGGGTCAGACCGCAAGGTTGCGGCCATCGGCATCCGCGTTGCCGAAGGCGTCACCATGCATGGCTTCGCTTTGAACTGCAATTGCGATCTGACTGCCTTTGACAGAATCGTTCCGTGCGGCATCAGCGACGCCACCGTCACATCTCTCAGCCTGGAACTCGGCCGCGAGGTGTCGGTCACCGAAGTCCTGCCGCTGATTGAAGAACGGGTGCACATGATCCTGCCGGGATACCTGTCATGACAGCCGATCCCGTCTTCGTTGGAACCTCGACCGAAGGTCGCCGACTACTGCGCATTGAAGCCCGCAATGCCGAGACGCCGATTGAGCGCAAGCCAAGCTGGATCCGAACCAAGATGCGCACCGGACCGGAGTACACGCAGATTCGGGAGTTGGTCAAGCGCGAGGGACTGCACACGGTGTGCCAGGAAGCCGGATGCCCAAATATCTACGAATGCTGGGAAGACCGGGAGGCAACATTTCTCATCGGCGGCGAACAATGCACCCGACGGTGCGATATCTGCCAGATCCACACCGGCAAGCCACTGCCACTTGATCGTGACGAGCCACGCCGAGTTGCCGAATCAGTCCAATCGATGCAATTGCGCTATGCGACGGTCACTGGCGTCACCCGCGATGATCTCGACGATGAAGGCGCCTGGCTTTGGGCCGAGACCATCCGGCAGATTCGTCAGCTGAATCCAAGCACCGGCATTGAAGTCCTGATCCCGGACTTCTCCGGCAAACCCGAACTCCTCGCTGAGGTCTTCGATGAGCGACCTGAGGTGCTGGCACACAATCTTGAAACCGTGCCTCGCATTTTCAAAAGCATCCGACCGGCGTT
This sequence comes from Actinomycetota bacterium, assembly GCA_030652695.1. Classification (GTDB taxonomy): domain Bacteria; phylum Actinomycetota; class Actinomycetes; order S36-B12; family S36-B12; genus UBA11398. The sequence goes on along the minus strand of JAUSQD010000008.1, from coordinate 2,287 downwards.
CAACTACGAGCGGAGCCTGGATGTCATCCAGCAGGCCCGCGCTGCAGGACTGGTCACCAAGAGCAACATGATCCTGGGCTTGGGCGAGGAAATCTCTGAGGTTGAGCAAGCGCTGCGCGACCTGCACTCAGCAGGGTGCGAGCTGGTCACCATCACGCAGTATCTGCGACCCTCCAGCGTTCATCACCCTGTAGAGCGCTGGGTGCTGCCCGAGGAGTTCGTCGCACTGGAGGCTACGGCCAAGTCGATCGGCTTCGCTGGGGTGCTCAGCGGCCCACTCGTACGATCCAGCTACCGCGCAGGCCGGCTCTACGAGCAGGCCATGGCTGCCCGCTAAGTCCACCGAACCACGAACACCAATACGATCGGGCCTCATGTTCAAGAGAATCCGCCAGTCCTTCACCACCATCGGCCAGAACTGGTCGATGGCCCAAAAGGTCCATCGACTCCTGGGCTTGGAGATTGCCGGATTCTTCATCGCTGGGGCGCTCCTTGTCGGACTGCCTGTCGCGTACTTCCTCAACTGGCCAACAGCGATCCTGCTGGCTCTTCCCGCGGGTGCGCTTGCTGCGGTGTTCTGGTTCAGCCGCCGCGCGATGTCCGCGGCCTATTCGTCCATTGAGGGACAGCCAGGGGCTGCGGCCGCGGTGGTGCAGAACCTGCGTGGGGGCTGGCAGGTCACTCCCGGTGTGGCAGTGAACAAGAACCAGGACCTCATCAGTCGCGTGGTGGGCAAGCCAGGGGTCATTCTGATTTCTGAGGGCCCCAGCAGCCGAGTGGTGCCCATGCTTGCCGCCGAACGCAAGAAGACTGCCCGCTGGGTTCCCGATGTACCCATCTATGAACTTCAGGTCGGCCAGGAGTCTGGTCAGATCAAGCTGTCAAAACTTCAAAAGTCACTGACCAAGCTCCCCCGCAACCTGAGGGGTGGCGAGATCACCGAGATGCGCCGCCGCCTGGACGCGGTAAGCCAGGTGGGTGGCAGTCTTCCTGTCCCCAAGGGGCCAATGCCCACAAGCGCCCGGCAAGTCCGTCGCCGACGCGGGGTCTAGTTCACACGCGGGGTCTAGTTCAGCAGGCTTCTAGCTCTTCTGTTGGCGCAAGGCGATGCTGCCCACCGCTCGATCGTGCAATCCGCGTCCTTGCGAGTCCATGACAACTGCCGGGATCACCAGACAGATCAAAGCGGTGCGCAAGGCAATGCGCCACAGCGAGAGCCGTCCACCGTGGAGATTGACGACCTTGACTCGCACGAGACGCTGGCCAAAGCTGCTGGAAAACAACCACGTGAACACTGTGATCTCCACATAGAACACCAGCAGGATGGGCAAGGAGGCGTTGTCGGTCCACGGACGAAGCCCGGGAAAGATCACTGAGGCCACAAGCAGGCTCGCGAGCCAGTCGATGCTGATAGCCGCGAGTCGCCGACCAAGCCCGGCAACCTCTCCAGGGAGCTCAAGTGGGGAGGGTGATGTCACTTGAGAAACCGTAGTGGTCAAGCAACTCCGCATGCCGATCGGCATGGAGCAGCCCAACTCCCACTACTAGAGTGCTCATCGTTCCAGATCCAGTCCCCATGAGGGCCAAGAGATGCACCATCTGGTGTAGGAGGTGTCATGTTCAGCAATGCCGATGAAGTACTCAAGTACGTCAAGGCCGAGGGCATCGAGTTCATTGATGTTCGGTTCATTGACCTGCCTGGCGTCATGCAGCACTTCAACATGCCTGCGGTCTCCTTTGACGAGAGCGTCTTCGAGGACGGCCTCATGTTCGACGGCTCCTCGATCCGCGGCTTCCAGGCCATTCACGAATCAGACATGAAGTTGATCCCGGATCCTGCGACTGCCTACCTGGATCCATTCCGCAAGGCCAAGACCCTGGTCATGAACTTCTCCATCCGCGACCCCTTCACCAATGAGCCCTACGGTCGCGACCCTCGCAGCGTTGCTGCCAATGCTGAGGCGTACCTGGCGTCCACTGGCATTGCCGACACTGTCTACTTTGGCCCAGAGGCAGAGTTCTACGTCTTCGACGATGTGCGCTATGACTCAAATCAGCATGAGTCCTACTACCACATCGATTCCATCGAGGCGGCCTGGAATACCGGCCGCGTGGAAGAGGGCGGAAACCTCGGCTACAAGACTCCGTACAAGGGCGGCTACTTCCCAGTGCCACCTGTTGATCACTACGCAGATCTGCGCGACGACATGGTTGCCAAATTGCTTGGCGTGGGGCTCACCGTTGAACGTGCGCACCACGAAGTGGGCACAGCAGGTCAGGCCGAGAT
>JAUSQD010000004.1 GCA_030652695.1 Actinomycetota bacterium | reverse complement strand
TTGCGTGGAGACCTTGCGGCTCATAGGGGAGCCCCGGACAAGACCCCGGAGAGGCGGCTGGCCACCCTTGAGTTCGCTGGTGAGCTGCAGATCCCCTTCACTACTGGGATCCTGGTTGGCATTGGTGAGACACGTGAGGATCGCATTGAGGCGCTTGAAGCCATTGCTGCCTCACATGCGCGACACGGGCACGTGCAGGAAGTCATTGTGCAGAACTTCATGCCGAAATCCGACACAGTGATGCGACTGTGGCCAGCTTGCCCAGCGACCGATCATCTCGATGCGATTGCCTTGGCGCGGGCAATCCTGCCGCCGGACGTGCATGTGCAAGCACCACCGAATCTCGTTGAGGACTCTGGCACGCTGCTTGATGCTGGCATCGATGACTTCGGCGGCATTTCTCCGGTCACTGCAGATCACGTCAATCCCGAGCGTCCGTGGCCACACATCGAAGATCTTCGGACAATTGTTGAAGCCAAAGGCCGTTCCCTGGTTCCGCGTCTGACGATTCACCCAGAATTCGCCAGGGATCCTCATCGGTGGATTGATCCTGCTCTGCATTTCGCAGTCCAGGATCGAGGGGATGCTGATGCCTTGGCGCGCGACGATGCAGGTGCGATGTTTCCCGAGCGGTACGCACAAGCGGTGAACGTCGGCACTGGTCCAGAGGTTGTGCAGATCGGTCGGCGCTCCACGGCGTGGTACTCGGGCTCAGATCGGATTCCTGAACTCCTGATCTCCGAACTCAGCGCACCTGTCGTGGGGGGAGCCGTGGGCGAGGTCATCGCCGGGGTGCGCGCAGGCCAGATCCCAGGTGAGTCTGAGCTGATCGCGCTCTTTGCATCGCGCGGACAAGAAGTGCGCGCTGTAGCAGCACTTGCCGACGAACTGCGAGCAGCGGTCAATGGTGAGCTTGTGACGTACGTGCGAAATCGCAATATCAACTACACCAATGTGTGCACCTTCAAGTGCACCTTCTGCGCCTTCTCCAAGGGCCCGGCGACATTGAATCTGCGAGGGGCTCCCTACCTGCTCAGCACCAGCGAAGTTGCCGACAGGGCTGTTGAAGCAGTTGAGCTGGGAGCCACTGAAGTCTGTCTGCAGGGAGGGATCCATCCAGACTTCAACGGGCAGTCCTATCTCGACATTCTGGCCGCAGTTCGCGATGCGGCGCCGAGTCTGCACTTGCATGCGTTCTCTGCGCTGGAAGTGTGGGAGGGAGCCCGGCGTCTTGGAGTGCCACTGCGCGAGTTCTTGACCACGCTTCGCGAAGCCGGTCTGAAGTCGCTGCCGGGAACCGCGGCAGAGATTCTCGATGATGAGATCCGGGCAATCATCTGCCCAGACAAAGTCAACACTGCACAGTGGCTCGAAGTGCATGAGACTGCACATGAGGTCGGCTTGCGATCCAATGTGACGATCATGTTCGGGTCAGTTGAACGACCAGTGCATTGGGTGCGCCACCTCATTCGTACTCGAGAGCTCCAATCCCGGACCGGCGGCTTCACTGAGTTTGTGCCGCTGCCATTTGTGCACATGGCTGCTCCGATGTATCTGAAAAAGGGAGCCCGGCGCGGTCCTACTTGGCGCGAGACCGTGCTCATGCATGCGGTCGGGCGCATCGCCTATCACGGTTGGATCGACAATATTCAGGCATCGTGGGTGAAGCTCGGTACCAGTGGCGCCCAGCAGCTCTTGCGTGCCGGTGTGAATGACCTCGGTGGAACGCTGATGGACGAGAACATCTCACGAGCGGCTGGTGCCACGCATGGGCAGGGCATCTCTGTTGAGGAGTTCGCGGCCATCGCTGAGCCCATCGGGCGTTCGGTGCAGGAGCGTACGACCCTGTATGCGCCCATCGGCTCCGCACTGATGGGCTAAATCCACATGCTTGACATCCCCAAACGCTCGTATCTGGGAACTCCCGCAACTGCTCCAGGCCCAAGCGGTCCGCGGATGCTGCCGGCATTCGCCGGCATTCGCCGCAACCCGCTGAACTATCTCCATCACATCTGGCGTACCTACGGGGACATTGCACAGTTTCCGATTCCCAGGCCACCGAGTTATCTGCTCACCGACCCGCAGGCCGTTCGTCGAGTGCTGGTGGATCGTGCTCGGGACTACACCAAGGACACGCTGCAATATCGAGCTCTGGCCTTGGTGACAGGACAAGGCCTGCTCGTCAGTCAGGATCCGCGCGAGCATCGTCGGATACTGCAGCCGGCCTTTCATCCCGATCGGCTGGCACCCCTGGTGCGACAGGTGGATCAGTCGGGTGAACACCTGGTGGCGCACTGGCAGAGACTTCCCAGTCATTCGGTTGTCGATGTCGAGCACGCGATGGCCACGATCGCGCTGGAAACGGTGGGGCAGGCGCTTTTTGGACAGAACCTCACGGCCGATGCCGAGCGCCTGGTGGCAGCCACTCTTGACGGACTCGAGGTGGTCATTGCGCGAGCGCGAGTACCGATCACACCGCCTTCGTGGATGCCAACGCCACGCAATCGAAAGTTGGCGCGCGCAAATGCAGAACTCGATTCAGCTGCGGGTCAATTGGTGCGGTCACGTCGATTGCGAGTTGGGAGTCCTGAGAGCTCGGACGCACTGGATCTGTTGATGCACGCCCGAAGTGACTCTGGCGAAGGTCTGACGACAGCCGAAATCCGCGACGAGATCGTCACGATGATCGTTGCGGGTCACGAAACGGTTGCATCGGCATTGACATGGTGTCTGGCTCTGCTGGCGTCCAATGCTGACATGCAACAGCGAGTACGCGAGGAAGTTGACGGAGTGCTGTCGGATCAGCAACTCTCCATGGCACAACTGGGTCAACTGCCATTGGTGCGTGCGGTGATCGACGAGACGATGCGCCTGTATCCTCCCGCGTGGCTGATCACCCGCAAGGCGACGATCGATGATGAATTGGCGCAAGCGCGAATACCAGCAGGCGCCCTGATGATCATGAGCCCTTATCTCGTGCACAGGCATCCCGAATACTGGTCTCAACCAGAGACTTTTGATCCCGATCGCTTCCTGCTTGGACAGGTTGACCGAATCGCCTTCATCCCTTTCGGCGCAGGCCCACGACTGTGCATTGGTCGCGACTTCGCCTATGCCGAGGCAGTCGCGCTACTGGCGACATTGATCAGGCAGTTCGAATTCACCTTTCCCACTGGCATGCAATTCCCAGCCTTTGATCCCGGTGTGACGATGCGACCTGTAGGCGGATTGAAGCTGCGCATTGTTCAGCGCAGCTAGCCGCCCTTGGTGATGTAGTCCATCAACGCCGTATGTTCGCTCTCGAGTTGATCAAGACGGTATTTCACCAAGTCGCCAATGCTGACAATGCCCACAAGCCCCAGAGCATCATCGACGAGTGGCAGATGGCGCACTCGTTGATTGGTCATGACCTGCATTGCGTGTTCGACAGTGTCGGTTGCCATCAGTGCGCAGACCTCATCGCTCATCACATCTGCCACCTGCGTCCGAGACAGATCAAGGTTGTCGGCGATCGCACGAACAACATCGCGCTCTGATGCGATGCCCAGAATGTGGGATCCGTCTTCAGACACCACTGCCGCACCAATGTGGTTTTCAGCCAGGACGCTTGCCAGTCCAGACATCATTGCCCCGGGTCTGATCGTTACGACAAGGGAGCCTTTGCTGGCCAGAATCGAAGAGAGTTGCATGTGACTCCAATCCGCGGAGGGATATATGCATAGTCCTCCCTCTTGCGGCGATTGTCACGAGTGAAGAAGTTCCTTCACCGCTTCGTGCAAGTGGCGATTGCTCGTGAGAAGGGAACCTGCACGGATCGGATCAGCACCATCAAAGCCCGATGCCTGCCCACCAGCTTCCTGCACGATGGGAATGAGCGCTGCCATGTCCCACGTCCCCAATGCGGGCTCGGCTGCGATATCCACCGACCCCTCGGCCACGAGCATGTGTGACCAGAAGTCACCGTATGCGCGCTGGCGTGCCGTGGCTGTGGTCAGCCTTTCCAATTGCCCGGCCGGCCATCCGATTGCATCTGAAAATGAGAATGAGGCTTGGGCAAGAGACTCCACATTGCTTGATCGGATTTGCACCGGCGCGCTCGTGCCAAAGCTTCGCCATGCTCCTGAGCCCAGGGCCGCCCACCACCGTCGGGCGAGCGCAGGTGCTGACACCACGCCCACGGTGGGTGCTCCGCCAAGACTCAATGCGATGAGGGTCGCCCACACAGGCACTCCGCGCAGGTAGTTCTTGGTGCCGTCGATCGGATCCAGGATCCATTGTCGAGAGTTCGTTGCCTCTGTTGAGCCGAATTCCTCGCCAAGGACCGCATCAGCGGGGCGGTGCCTGCCCAGTAACTCGCGCAGTGCCTGCTCTGTCGAACGGTCCGCGTCAGTCACCGGTGTCAGGTCAGCTTTGGTGTCGATGCGCAGCGATGTCGATCCGAATCGGTCCATGGTGATCGCATCAGCAGCATCAGCCATGGCAAGCGCCAGGCTCAGATCCTCTGCAAGAGTCCAGTTGTGCGCACTGGAAGTTCGTGTCGACATGAGTCTGAATGTAGTCCGCGCAGTCGATGAACTCGTAGGCTCCGCAGGTATGTCGGATATCGTCACCGTTGGTGGGCTCCCACTGCATCCACTGGTCGTGCATCTTGTTGTGGTCATTGTGCCGTTGACCTTTGCCGGCGCATTTCTGATGGCCGTCTGGCCGAAGTTCTCCAGACGCTTTGGCCCGCTCATCGCGATCGGTGCGGCCTTGGGGCTTGTGAGTGCCATCATCGCCCGCCAAGCAGGTGAGCAGTTGGCGCCAATCGTCGGTGTGAGTGCCAGTCACCTTGAGTGGGGAGGCCGCGCGCCCTGGTGGATCGCGATCTTCGGCATCGCGGTGGTTGCCTTTTGGCTTGTCGACCGAGGGATCCCTGCCAATCGTCCCCGGCCGGTCTGGGTGCATGTGTTCGCCGGGGTCATGGTCGTGCTCGGAGCCATCGCAGTGATGCAGGTGATGGGTGCTGGGCACAGTGGCTCTGAATCGGTCTGGTTGCCGAAAATTCAGTAGCGACTGTGTCAATAGGCGTCTGGGGATGCCGCTGGCAACTGCGTCGGCGCCGTGAGCAGTCGTCGCAGTGACAGCAAGCGCTCCTGTACATTGGCTGGCTGGAGTTCAATCCACGAATTGAGTCCGCAATCGGGTTCGTCATGCGAGCACGCGCGCGGGCAGTCCTGGATGCCTGGTCCCAGATCAGGGAAGGCGCGAATGAACTGATCAGCGTCAACATGGGCGAGCCCAAAGGATCGGATGCCTGGCGTGTCGATGATCCAGCCCCCGCCCACCAGTGCCAGGGCAAGGGCGCTGGTTGAGGTGTGTCGACCCTTGCCGGTGACGGTATTCACGTGTCCGGTGCTTCGGAGGGATCCAGGAACAATCGCGTTCACCAATGTCGACTTTCCGACGCCTGAATGACCAAGCACCACAGTCACTTCATTGCCCAATGCCTCGCGCAATTCAGCTGGTGGCACGCGACTGGTCACCGTGAACACAGGCAATTCCAGAGGCCCATACATCGCGTTCAATGCATCTGCGCTTGCCAGGTCGGTTTTGGTGATGATGAGGATCGGCTGGATTTCTGCATCAAAGGCCGCCACGAGAGCGCGATCGATCAATCCGAATGAGGGTTCTGGATCGGCAGTGGACGTCACGATCGCCATCTGCGTTGCGTTCGCCACGATGATGCGCTCGACGGGGTCGACATCGTCAGCAGTGCGTCGAAGATTTGAACTTCGTTCCTGGCGTCGCACGATTCGAGCGAGGTCATCGGTTCCCGAGGTGTCTGATCCAATGAGGTCAACAAGGTCACCGACAACTATGCCCTTGCGACCCAGTTCTCGCGACTTGATGGCAAAGATCTGGCGGCCCATCGCAATCTCATTGCTGTCTGAACTCAGAGCGACAGTGAATCGGCCACGATCAACTGCAATGACCATGCCAGTTTCGGCCTCAGCGTGTGCAGGTCGCTCCTTGGTGCGTGGCCGAGACTTGGTTCGACCGGGACGGATGCGCACATCATCTTCATCCCAGCGCTCGTGCGTTTTCATGTTGGTCACGGGCTCGAGGCGCCTTTGACCATTGATTCCCACCGCTGGGCGAAATTCGGAAGAGTCTTGTCGGTGGTGCTGATGTCCTCGACTTCGACCCCGCCGACTCGAAGGCCGATGATCGCGCCAGCGGTGGCCATGCGATGGTCGTGGTAACTGGCAAAGCGCCCAGCGTGCAGAAAACTCGGCCGGATGTGCAGACCGTCATCAGTCTCCACAACATCACCGCCAAGATGGTTGATCTCGTGCGCCAGTGCTGCAAGTCGATCAGTCTCATGGCCACGCAGGTGGGCGATGCCTCGAAACCGGCTCTCGCTCGTGGCGAAGGCTGCGACGGCCGCCAAGGTAGGCGTCAGTTCACCAACCTGTCGCAGATCCACATCGATGCCCTGGATCTCCCGGGACATTGAAGCGGTCAGGGCACCAGACTGATGCGTGATGGTGGCTCCCATCGCCGCGAGGAGATCACGCAGAGAGTCACCGGCCTGGGTGGTGCGCGTGGGCCAATCAGGGATGCTCACCGCTCCCTTGGTCACCAGCGCTGCTGCGAGAAATGGTGCAGCGTTTGAGAGATCTGGCTCGATCACGCGGTCCACAGCCACGATGGGCTGAGGGCGCACCTGCCAAGTTGACTCATGCTCCTGCAGGACTTCGACCCCGTGCTCATTGAGCATGGCGATGGTCATCTCAATATGAGGCTGACTGGGCACCGGTGCGCCTTGGTGGCGAATCGTGATTCCGGAGTCCAAACAGGCGCCGATGAGGAGCAGGGCAGAGACGAATTGGCTTGAAGCAGAGGCGTCGATGGTGATGTCTCCGCCGTGCAGCCGGCCTTGGCCGCGCACGGTGAACGGAAGGCGATCATCCCCGTCGATGCTGACGCCCAGATCGCGCAGTGCCTTCAGCGTTGCGGCCATCGGCCTTCGGCGAGCGCCGTCGTCCCCGTCGAAATGCACGTCACCTTCGGCGAGCGCCGCAACCGCGGGCATGAATCGCATGACAGTTCCGGCAAGCCCAACGTTGATCTGGGCCGGACCACGCAAAGGAGCAGGGATGACGGTGAGATTGGAGTTGCCGACGGCAGAGACCTCGCCTGCCTTGATGCCCACGCCAAGAGCCTGGAGGGCGCCAATCATCAATCGGGTGTCCCGGGCATCAAGGGCTTGCTCGATCGTGCTGGGTCGATCGGACAGCGCCGCCAAGATGAGGGCTCGATTGGTGGCCGACTTTGATCCGGGCACTCGAACCAAGGCATGGATGGGGGCGACGGCGCGGGGCGCGGCCCAGTGCTGCAGCGGGGGAGCAGTCATTGGCTCAAGGGTAGTGCTCGCTGGAGGATTTCCTCAGCACAGAGGCGGGGAATACCCCTTGCCTGCCCGACGTTGAAGTCGGTGTGCTCAAAGCTCTGGACTACGTGCGGCTGGATCCCGTTGCCGTAGGCTTCGTCGAGATGGCTACCGAGACCAAGGACGAAAAGGCGACGCGCTTCGAGCGTGACGTCATGCCGTTCCTTGACTCGCTCTACGGTGCTGCCTTGCGGATGACCCGCAACCCTGCCGATGCTGAGGATCTCGTCCAGGAAACCACCTTGAAGGCCTTCGCAGCCTTCGACTCCTTCACCGAGGGAACCAATCTGCGGGCTTGGCTTTTCAGAATTCTCACCAATAGCTACATCAATCAGTACCGAAAGAAGCAGCGTCAGCCATTTCAGACCAGTGCCGATGAGCTCACCGACGGTGAGCTCAATGAGGTGGGTCAGCAATTGGGCATGCGCTCTGCAGAAGCCGAGGCACTTGACCACCTTGCCGATGCTGAAATCGTTGAAGCGCTCGCGGCGCTGCCCGACGATTTTCGAATGGCCGTCTACTTGGCCGACGTCGAAGGCTTTGCGTACAAGGAAATTGCCGAGATCATGGAAACGCCAGTAGGCACGGTCATGTCTCGACTCAGCCGCGGACGCAAGCTCCTGCGGGAACTCCTTCGCGAGTACGCCGCTGAACGCGGCTTTGTAGCTCAGGAGGTGGGTTCATGAGCTGCGGAAACCACCATGACGTTCCTTGCATTGAAGTCCTTTCCCTGATGTGGGTGTACATCGACAATGAGATTGATGACAGCCATCGCGTTGAAGTCACAGTTCATTTGCAAGAGTGCCCTCCTTGCGCTGATCACTTCACTGCAGAGCAAACCGTGCAAGCGCGCATTCGCCGATGTTGCACGGAGGCGCAGACTCCTGCGGATCTGCGCTCACGCATCGTCAGCCAGATTCAGGCAAGCTTGCGCTCGGACTGAATCTTTCCTCGTGCCGGTTCTCAAATCCTGTAAGGCTTCCGCGTACGCTCAACTGCTGTGGGCACCGTCCAGGATCTGGCAGAGGAACGCACAGATCTGCACCCAGAGGAAGTCGAAAGACTCCAAAAGATCATCGGTGCCTGGGGACTCATCGCTGATCTGTCCTTGAGTGATCTGGTGCTGTGGGTGCCAACCTGGAACAGCGCTGGTGCGCTTGCAGCAGCATTGGTTCGACCGACGACGGCTACCACCACTGTTGAAGAGGACCTCGTTGGCCGCTTCGTTCCGCGCGGTCGACTTCCCGAGATTGATCAGGCTCTGCATTTTGGTCGAGCAGTTGGCAATGCCTTCCCGATCAAGTCCTCACAGGAAGCAGATGCTCGGGTGATCGGCGTTGTGGTCCGCTCCTCCTCGCCTGCATCGCGCGTGGCCGGTCACCTCGAAGAGGTCTACCTGCGCTGCGCTGAGGATCTCCTGCACATGCTCGTGGCTGGAGATTTCCCGCCCCCTGAGTTTGTGGGGGAGACCAGCGACTCGCCTCGAGTCGGCGATGGACTTTTGCGCTTGGACGGTGACGGCGTTGTCACCTATGCCAGCCCCAATGCGATGAGCGTCTTGCGGCGCCTGGGCCTGGCAGCAGATTTGGTCGGGGCAGAGTTGTCCACTCTCCTGGTGCGACTGTCGCACCGGCATGGACCGATGGATCAGAACTTGGCGCTGATTGCCGGCGGGCGCATTGCCGGGCAGTCTGAAGTTGAGAATGCACGTGCCGTGGCGCTCGTGCATGGCATTGCGCTGTGTGCTCCCGGTCGTGAAGCCGGGGCTCTGATCCTGGTGCGAGATATCACTGATGTGCGTCGTCGCGAGCGGGCTCTGATGTCCGCGGACACCACCATCAGAGAGATCCATCATCGGGTCAAGAACAACCTGCAAACGGTGGCAGCGTTGCTGCGAATGCAGGGTCGGCGAGCCCAAAGTGAAGAAGCCCGGATGGCATTGGGTGAAGCCGAATTGCGGGTGGCCGCCATTGCGGTGGTCCACGAGACTCTGTCTCGCCAGATAGATGAAACCGTGGAGTTCGATGAGGTCGCCGATCGCATCATTCAACTGGTGCGCGACCTGGCCCCTGCGCTGGGTGACACCACATCGCCCACCATCCTGCGGCTGGGTTCTGCTGGGCTGCTGGGTGCGGAAGTGGCGATGCCGCTGGCCATGTGCGTCTCAGAACTCCTGCAGAACGCAGTCGAGCACGCACGGGCCTCGACTATTGAAGTGCGCGTCAGCAGACAGACAGATGCGCTGATCACCAGCGTGTGTGACAACGGCGAGGGGATGCTCGAAGAGCTAGCCCAGAGCCAAGGGGATCCGGGTGGGCTTGGTCTGCAGATTGTGCATTCCCTGGTGGCTGAACTTCACGGAACCGTGTCGATTTCCGTGGAGTCAGGCACGAGAGTCACCATCACCGTGCCGATGGAGGAGGAAGACCTAGATTGAGCCGCGGGCGCGCAGTCGGGCGTTGCGGCGCTTCAAGGCACGACGTTCATCTTCACTCAAGCCGCCCCACACGCCGGCGTCCTGACCAGTCTCAAGAGCCCAGCGCAGGCATTCGTCAACAACAGAACAACGACGGCAGACAGCTTTTGCTTCCTCGATTTGCACCAATGCGGGCCCGGTGTTTCCGATCGGGAAGAACAGCTCCGGGTCTTCGTCTCGGCAGGCTGACTCGTGTCGCCAGTCCATGCGCACTCAACTCCATCATAAAAAGGGCACTGGGGTCACCAGTGCTCGTGATTGCTTTCACGTACCCCGGCCATCGGAAGGGGGCGACCCTGGGGTCTCCTGATCGTCCCCCGGAGGAAGGCGGCCGGTGCCGATCAGCAACGGGCGAAGTAAAGGGTTACATGGGTGAGCGGACGGCGCAAGGGGCGCGCCCAAAAATACGGTCTCCCAGGCTGTCACCTTGATCACAGAAGCGGCATTCTTCCGCTTTGAGAGGAATTGCTACACGACCACTGTCAGCGCCGCTGGCACCGCTGCAAATCTGACCTCAGTCACCTCGCCCATGCCCTCGCCATCAATTTGGAAGGCCATGGGCTTCAGGGCCGAGATCGTGAACTCCTGTTGGTCATGCCAGGAGATAACTGAGGATAAGGCGCTGGGCTTGCGTTGGACGAGCAGGCGCTTGGTGCTCTGGAGCGCAGTGGGCACATCGATCTTGCGCAGCCCAAACAGATCAAGGCCGGCGTTGAAGTCAGCTGCCGGACACATGTGAATAGGCCAGTTGCCCAAGTAGGTCCAGGGCGTGGTGTTTTGCACCAGGCTCAAGAACACCTCATCAACGACGAGCTCACCTTGCTTCAAGGTCAATTGAGGCACACGATTGCGGGCCGACTTGATCATCGTTGCAGCCATCGTGGTCAGATAGCGCGAGGGTGAGGCTTTGCGGCCGCGCCTGCGCTTGTGCTCCATTGCAGCGATGACTTCTGCGTCCAGGCCCACTCCCGCATTCACCGTGAACCAGCGATCATTGGCTCGGCCAAGTCCGATCGTGCGATTGCGACCCTGCTTGATGCCCTCAAGCAGATGAGCGCCAGCCTCGACCAGGTCATTGGGAATCCCCAGGGCTCTGGCAAACACATTTGCACTCCCACCGGGGAGCGTGGCCAACTGCGTTCTGGGAGCAGGACCTTCAGCGATCAGGCCATTGACCACCTCGTTGATGATGCCGTCGCCTCCGACGGTGATCACCACATCAAGATCTGCTTCGCGCGCCTGCTTGGCAAGCTCGATGCCATGACCGCGATGCTGGGTCGTGACGACTTCGAGTTGCAATGCATCGGCATAGGCGTGGACGACAAGATCGGTCATGCGACGTGAGGTCGTCGTTGCCTGCGGATTGACGATCAGCAGAGCGCGCATTTGCGCACCCTAGCGAGGGTCTTGGCTATGGGCAGAACCGTAGAGTGATGCCGTGTCCGCTCCTCGACCCTTCATAGCGCTCGGTCTCCTTGCCCTACTGGAAGGTTTGGCCCTGCTCGTCTATGCGGTTGTCGTCACCATCCATGCGGCATCAGGCAGCACCTATGGCGTCATTGGCAACTCGACTTCGGCGATGATCATTGAGATTGCCATTTTTGCCGTGCTCGGCCTGGGTCTGTTGAAGGTGGCTCACGCCTGGCTTCGGATGAGCCGCTGGGCTCGTGGGCCTTTCATCATGGCGCAGTTGATCGGATTGCTGGCAGGGATCAGTTTCATTTTCAGCGGAGCATCCGAGCAGCTCTTGCCAGGGCTGCTGTTGGCAGTCCCGTCGGTTCTGGGCTTGATTTTGTCCTTCCACCCTGTCGTCCTGCAGACGTACTCAGCCACCTATCGGCAGCCCGGCTCACACGTCGATCAGTAGGTCGCGCAGCTGCGTGGCGACTCTGGCGCTGATGCGTGACACCTGCATTTGAGAGATCTGCAGATCCTTAGCGACCTGACTTTGTGAAAGTCCACGGTAGAAGCGCTGCTCGACCACTGCTCGCTCAAGGGCAGTCAGTTGCGCCAGCGCCTGGCGCACGGCAATGCGCGTCTCGACTTGTTCCAACTCGCTGTCGGTCCGGCCGAGCTGGGCTGTAGGCGCTTGCTCTGCATCCAAACTCACGATGGCTTGCGCATGGTTTGCCTCGATGGCCTCCAGCACCTGGTCTTGACTGATCCCAAGGCTCTGGGCGATTTCAGGCACGGTGGGACTGCGCCCAAGAGACTGTGTCAACTGATCAACGGCTCGCGAGGTTCGTGCTGCAGCTTCCTGCAGTCGACCTGGCACCTTGATGCTCGCGGATTGATCACGCAGATAGTGCCGAATCGCGCCAGTGATGGAAGGCACGGCGTAGCTGCTGAAGGAATGACCAAGAGCGGGATCGAAATTGTCGACCGCCCGAATCAGGCCCAGAGTTCCGACTTGAACGAGATCGTCGTAATCCGCGTGGCTTCGAAAGCGGCGAGCAACGTGATGCACAAGGCCGAGATGCTCGGCAATCTGCTGCTCACGGGTGTCCATGGAGAGGGAGGTGCGTTTAGACGCTCACCTCTTGGGGTTCATGGACTCGCACGTGGATGGCGAGCTCTCCGTCGTGAACCACTGCCCGAAGTTCGTCAGCAAGTGCGCTGAGCACGGTCCACGAAAAGGAATCCGTGGGCAATGGAGTGTCCAGAAGAGTCGGACAGGAAAGAACGAAGCTGAGGTCCCTTGGCGCTTCTTGGAAGCTGCACTCCACGTGGGAATCGGACTGGGCGAAGGCGATGATCTGCGCGAAGGCCTCATCGATCGCCAGGCGGGCGTCTTCCAGTCGGTCATAGTTCAGATTGCAACGTGCGGCCATTGCTGCTGCGGTTGTGCGCAGCACATTCGCGTAGCTGGCTTCCGCTGGAACGTTGATGAGGACCGTCATGGCTACTCCCTGTGAAGGATGTGCTCAAAGAGTAGAACGCGAACCTGAGGCAGCGATGACATTTGTCGCCGTGTCGGATGACCGTCAAAGCACATGGGCTCGAAGCGGAATCCGCTTCGAGCCCATGTGCAAAGTCCCTATGCGGCCTTGGTCTCCCAGAAGATGACAGCAATCTCGTCAATCTTTGCAAGCAACTCGTCAGCAACTGCGACGTCGGTTGAACCCTTGGTTCCACCAGCGCCAGCAAGCTTGGTGGCCTGGTTGAACAGCTCGTTCAGGTTCGGGTACTTCTCAAAGTGCGGTGGCTTGAAGTAGTCAGTCCACAGCACCCAGAGGTGCTCCTTCACCAGGTTTGAACGGTCGTCCTTGATGCGAATTGCACGGGCCTTGAAGTCAGGATCCTCAGAACCGTGGTACTTCTGAATGCAGGCCTTGACGGACTCGGCCTCAATGCGCGCTTGTGCTGGGTCATAGATGCCACATGGCAGGTCGCAGTGTGCGTATGCCGTCTGGCGAGGGGCGAATACTCGGGTAAACATCAACCATCCCTTTCGTTGGGGAGAAACCGCTTCTCAGCCTAGTGCGGATGCGCGAGCCGGGCTGCGGAAGGATGGAGCCGTGATCGGGTTCACTGCAATCGCGATCGCTGGATCATCAATGGAACCCACCTTGAGTTCGGGGCAGTGGTGGCTGGTTCGCCGAACTCAGGAAGTTCGACCAGGGCAGCTCATCGTGTTCTGGCACCCACTGCGCACCGACCTGCTCACCGTCAAGAGGCTTGACCATCGGCGCCGGGGGGGTTGGTGGGTCTTGGGCGACAACCCGGAGGCAAGTGACGACAGTCGGGCCTTTGGTCTGGTGCATCCGGATCAAGTGGTGGGGCATTTGGTCTTTTGCTATCGGCCTCTGGCAGCCCTGGCCAGATCTTGAGGTTGCCCGGCATCGGGGGTCTGGACGCAGATACGCTCGCAGCATGTTTGCTGTCTACGCGTCAGGCGTGAGTGCCGAAGATCCACTGTCCTGCTTGTCACTTGGCGAAATTGAGCCCCCGGCAACTCCTGAAGACTGGGTCACGGTGAACGTGAAGGCTGTCAGCCTGAACCACCATGATCTGTGGGCATTGAGGGGCACAGCGCTGAGCGCTGATCAGGCTCCGATGATCCTTGGTACCGATGCAGCAGGGGTGACCGAAGACGGACGCGAGGTGATCGTGCACGGAGTCATTGGTGACCCAGCCAAGGGGCGTGGTGATGAGACCTTGGATCCCAAGCGCTCGCTGCTCAGTGAGGTGTATCCCGGAACGATGGCCGCCCAGGTGCGCGTGCCCTCGCGCAATCTGATCGACAAGCCAGCGGACATCACCTGGGCAGAGGCCGCTTGCCTCCCGACAGCGTGGCTGACTGCCTACCGGATGCTTGTGACGAAGTCCGGTGCCAAGGCTGGCGATCTCGTTCTGGTGCAGGGCGCAGCAGGAGGCGTCGCGACGGCAGCCATCGTGCTCGGCAAGGCTCTGGGGCTGCGGGTATGGGTGACTTCGCGTGATGATGAGAAGCGGACCTGGGCAAAGAGCCTTGGAGCAGAAGAGGCCTTTGAGACTGGCGCGCGTCTGCCAGAGAAGGTTGATGCCGTGCTTGAGTCGGTGGGCGAGGCCACGTGGTCGCATTCTCTTCGATCCTTGCGACCAGGTGGCACGATCGTGACCTGTGGAGCCACCACGGGTGGAGCCGCAAACGCTGATCTCAACCGTGTCTTCTTTTTGCAGTTGAAGGTCGAGGGCTCGACCATGGGCACAGCGGAAGAGCTGCGTGGCCTCGTTGACCTCCTGGTGTCGTCCGGCGTTCGGCCGATCGTCGACCGGATACTGCCAATTGCTGAAGCACCGGCTGCATTCGCCAGCATGAATGATGGCGAAATTCGCGGCAAGATCGTGCTGACCTTCGACTAGTCCTCGTCGACATCGTCGAGACGGGCCAGCCAGGTAGCCAGCCTCTCGACTGGAACTTCATGCTCAGGATTCAGATTGACGAACTCACTCATGCGCCCCGCGAGCCATTCGATGCTCACTTGCTCCTCGCCTCGACGGGCGAGGAGCTCCTCGATTCCTCGATCAGTGAAGTACATGCCTAGCTCCGCGGTGCGAAGGCCTGCTCGATCAGCGTGCGCTGCTCCAACTCATGTCGTGCGTGCGTGCCCACTGCTGGTGAGGAGGAGGCTGGACGAGTGATGCCAGCGATCGTGCGATTCAGCATCGCTGGCAGGTTCAGGTTCATGAAACTCCAGGCGCCCTGGTTCGCCGGCTCCTCTTGCACCCAGCGCAGATCTGCACCTTCCATGCCCTCAAGAGCAAGCGGCAGAGTCTTGCGCGGCAGGGGGTACAGACGCTCCAAGCGAACGATTGCCACGTCAGTGGCGCCAATCTTCTCGCGGTGGGCGACGAGGTCGTAGTAGACCTTGCCGCTGCACAGCAGCACAGTCTTGACCTCCGGACGATTGGCCTTGTCGTCGCCGATGACAGCCCGGAAATGCCCATTGAGGAAGTCAGCCTTGCTCGACACCGCGTGCTTGGCGCGCAGCAGGGACTTGGGCGTGAAGACCACCAGAGGACGGGTCAACTCACTTGCGACCTTCCAGCGCAGCAAGTGGAAGTACGACGCAGGCGTTGTCGGCATTGCCACGGTCATGTTGTCCTGGGCGCACATTTGCAGGAAGCGCTCGATGCGTGCCGATGAGTGATCAGGGCCTTGGCCCTCGAAGCCATGCGGCAGCAGCAAGGTGAGTGAGGACTTCTGCCCCCACTTCTGCTCGCCCGAGGAAATGAATTCGTCGATGATGGTCTGCGCGCCGTTGACGAAGTCGCCGAACTG
>JAUSQD010000003.1 GCA_030652695.1 Actinomycetota bacterium | reverse complement strand
CCATGCCGCGATAGGACTTGAACTGCTTGCCGCCGATGAAGACGACTTCACCTGGTGCTTCTTCAGTGCCAGCGAGCAGGGAGCCGAGCATGACGACATTCGCGCCGGCGACGATTGCCTTGGCGATGTCGCCGGAGTACTGAAGGCCGCCGTCACCAATGACCGGCACTCCAGCTGGAATGGCCGCCAGTGATGCCTCGTAGATCGCTGAGATCTGAGGAACGCCGACACCAGCCACGATTCGTGTGGTGCAGATGGAGCCGGGGCCAACCCCGACCTTGATGCCATCAGCGCCAGCGTCGACAAGGGCCTGCGCACCTTCGCGCGTTGCCACATTGCCGCCCATGATGTCCACGTGAGTCTGGCTCTTGAGCAGGCGCACCATGTCGATGACCGCACGTGAGTGCCCGTGAGCGGTGTCCACGACAAGGAAGTCCACGCCTGCTTCGATCAGCGCCTTTGCGCGACGCTCTGAATCCTCGCCGACGCCGACGGCCGCACCCACAACCAAGCGGCCGCCAGAGTCCTTGGTGGCATTGGGGTACTTGTCGGTCTTGGTGAAATCCTTGACGGTGAACAAGCCGCGAAGGCGCCCGCTTTCATCAATGAGCGGCAGCTTCTCGACCTTGTGCGATGCAAGCAGGGCGAGTGCGTCTTCAGGACTCACCCCAACAGGAGCGGTCACCAGCGGCATCCGCGTCATCACTTCGGAGGCGGGGCGCGTCATGTCGTCTTCGAAGCGCATATCGCGGTTGGTGACGATGCCCACGAGCATGCCGTTGGCATCGACCACAGGCACACCTGAGATGCGATAGCGCGCGCAGAGCTGATCGACGTCGTTCAGGGTGTCACTGGGCAGACAGGTGACCGGGTGGCTCACCATCCCGGCCTCGGAGCGCTTGACCATGTCGACCTGAATGGCCTGCTCTTCGATCGACAGATTGCGGTGCAGCACGCCGACGCCGCCAAAGCGAGCCATGGCAATGGCCATCCGAGCCTCAGTGACGGTGTCCATGGCACTGGACACCAGGGGAACTCGGACCTTGATGTTGCGGGTCAGGAAGGCGGAGGTGTCAACTGCGCTGGGAACGACATCTGATTCAGATGGAAGCAGCAGCACGTCGTCATAGGTCAAACCCAAATATGCGAACTTGTCTGGGACCTCACCTGTCATGGGCTAAGGCTACCGGTCTGCCAAGGTGCTGCTTCTTGGAGCCGCTTGCTTTCGATCCCAGCCGAATTGCGTCGTTTCACGAGTAGGGTCCGGGCATGCTGACGAGGAATCGGGCTCGAGCAATCGCCCTGAGCTCTTTGATCATCCTCACCACCGCGTTGTGCACTCCTGTGGCACAGGCCGCTGAGAATGGGGACCTCACTGCAGGCGAACGCAGTTGTCTCCAACGACTGCTCACGGCCAGTGATCTGGCCAAGGTGCTCGCCGGAGCCGAGGACCCTGCCCTGCGGGCCAAGGCCAAGAGCTGTCGCGGAGCCACCTCCGCAGGCCGGGCTGTCACGCCCGCCACCTCTGGCTCGTGGATCACAGCCAATCCACTTGATCTCACGCATGTGGTCCAACTGAGCCCTTTTCGCTCCTGCGCCGGTCATGACTACAGCGGCAGAAACATCGCGGGCCAAGCGGAGACCGATCGCTCCATGAAGCACTACGTCGTGACGAACACCCCGTGGAGCGAACATGCAACGGTGAAGGGATACGCACCATTCGCTGGGATCGTTTCCACCCACAGTGAACGCCTGCCCCTCGGCAAGCAGTTGCAGATCACCTCACCCACCTTGGGCTGGAAGTTCGTGTTCTTCCATGGTGAGCCCCTCATCAAGGACGGCGCGCGAGTCAAAGCTGGGCAAGCAGTGATTGCCTGGCCGCCCGCTGGAGCACAGGCATTCGAGAAGAGCGACAGTCCGCAGGCTCGTGGCTTTGAATTCGATATCGCATTGGTCTCCGTCGACGGGCGCTACGAATCACCGCTGCTCCACATGACTCCGGCCGTACGGGCTGCTTGGGCAGCCCGGGGATTCACCGCAGCGAACTCGATCATCTCCAAGCAGGAGCGAGACGCAGCACCGTGCAACGGGGTGTTTGGCGGCTTCTAGCTGCGGGATCCGACCGAGCCAAAACCAAGCCACGTGTGCCGATTTCCGGCCCAGCACCAGCCCACCTTCGGTGCATCGCGATTGGCCTTGCCATCACGGCCGGTGCCGCCACTGATCCAGATTGCCGGAGTCCGAGCATCAAGCCTGCCCTTGGCGTCCTTGACCTTGCGCGAGCCAATGGTCATGAAGCAGTAATTGGGCTCCAGCAGATCAGGCTGAGCCAATAGCCACGAGATTCCCTCGCTGATGGTCATGGGCGAGCGACCTCGATTGACCAGCTCGGGGTAGACCTCATCTGGACTCCAGTTGCGCAGATCATCGCCCCGGTCGCTCGCATGCATGAGATACAGCGGAGCATCAGGAACCTCCAGGGCTTCGATGTCGGTGAACTCGTCCAGATCCGCCATGTCCACCACGACAAAGCCTGGCTTGTCATGCCGCGCGAGCAGAGGGGTAAGGGCGCTAGCCGCGACTAGCTGAGGATGCACCACCACGACCGCATCTTCAGACTCCTCCAGATTCGCCGCTAGGCCGGCGAACTCCTGCGAGGTCCTGCCCGCGAGTTCAGGGACACCCAGTTGGATCAATCGTTGGATCTGGTCGGCAACACTCATGCAACTCCGAACTGCAGTGCGAGGTCGGGAATCATCCGTCGAAGTGGGCCAAAGGTCAAGTCCGGATGCAACAGAAGAACCCCCAGAGCAGATGCTCTGAGGGTTCTTCGTGAAGCTGGTTAGTGACTGTGGCCGTGGCCACCATGTCCGGCACCGGCGGCTTCGTCAGCATCTTCACGCTTCTCAACCACGAGTGCTTCGGTGGTCAGGAGCATCGCTGCGATGGAGGCAGCGTTGACCAGTGCTGAGCGAGTGACCTTCACCGGGTCGATGACGCCATCGGCAATGAGATCGCCATAGGTGTCGGTGGCTGCGTTGTAGCCCTGGCCAAGCGGCAGATCCTGCACCTTGGAGACCACGACATAACCCTGCTCGCCAGCGTTCTCAGCGATCCAGCGAAGTGGCTCGACTGCAGCGCTGCGAACAATGCGCACACCTGTGGCCTGATCGCCGGTGAGCCCGAGATCGTCCTTGAGCACGGAGATCGCCTGCACGAGTGCGGCACCACCACCGGAGACGATGCCCTCATCGATGGCTGCGCGAGTTGCCGACACAGCGTCTTCGATGCGGTGCTTCTTCTCCTTGAGCTCAACCTCGGTGTGTGCGCCAACCTTGATCACCACGACACCGCCACTGAGCTTGGCAAGACGCTCCTGCAGCTTCTCCTTGTCCCAATCCGAATCCGAGGATTCGATCTCCTTGCGCAGCTGCGCAACGCGATCGGTCACTGCACCAGGTGCGCCGCCGCCATCAACGATGGTGGTGTTGTCCTTGGTGATCACGATGCGACGAGCGGTGCCCAGCACCTCAAGGCCTACCTGATCAAGCTTGAGGCCAACCTCTGGGGCAACAACCTGTGCGCCAGTGAGCACGGCCACGTCTTCCAGGATTGCCTTGCGGCGATCGCCGAAGGCCGGGGCCTTCACGGCAGCTGAGGCAAAGGTTCCGCGGATGCGGTTGACCACGAGGGTGGAAAGCGCTTCGCCTTCGACATCTTCGGCGATGATCAGCAGCGGCTTGCTGGCCTGCATGACCTTCTCAAGGATTGGCAGTAGCTCTTGCACGCTGGCGACCTTGCCCTGAACGATCAGGATGTATGCATCCTCGAGCACGGCTTCCATGCGCTCGGCGTCAGTGACCATGTACTGCGAGACGTAGCCCTTGTCGAACTGCATGCCCTCGGTGAATTCAAGCTCCACCATGGTGGTGCTGGACTCTTCAACGGAGATGACGCCGTCCTTGCCGACCTTGTCGAATGCGTCGGCGATGAGATTGCCGATTTCGCGATCCTGGCTGGAGACGGTCGCCACATCGGCGATCTCCTCTTTGCCATTGACCGGGCGAGCGGCATCCTGCAGTGCTTCAGACACGGCAGCGACAGCCTTGTCGATGCCGCGCTTGAGATCCATGGGCGAAGCGCCAGCAGCAACCTGCTTGAGACCTTCGCGCACCATGGCCTGAGCCAGCACTGTTGCGGTGGTGGTGCCATCGCCAGCGACATCGTTGGTCTTGGTGGCAACCTCTTTGGCCAGCTGGGCGCCAAGGTTCTCGTAAGGGTCATCGAGCTCGATCTCGCGAGCGATCGTGACACCGTCGATGGTGATGGAGGGGGCGCCCCACTTCTTGTCAATGACGACGTTGCGGCCCTTGGGGCCGA
>JAUSQD010000136.1 GCA_030652695.1 Actinomycetota bacterium | reverse complement strand
CCCGGCTTCAATGAGCTTCTCAGTGGCCAGGGCCAGCTGAGCGGCAGAAGCACCGGCTGGGATGAGCACCACCCGTGGACGCACTGCCTCACCGGGGGTCAACAACATGACAGGGAACTGCTTCTTCATCAATGTGTCAGTAGCGGCACGCTTCACGACGACTGCGCCATTAGCGCGCACCGCCGAGACAGGCAGAATCAACTGCCGTTGATTCTGGCTCGTGGCGTCTCTGCGCAAATTCAGCAGGAGATCCACGAGTTCGGCATTTGATGCACTTGATCGAGCCATGTGACCCAGGCTCAGCAGCACCTGGCCTGCGGCTTCGGGAGTGCCCGGCATATTGGCGACAGTGGAACTGACCACTGCCGCAAGATCACTCGAGGCGCGCGCTTTCTCGGCCTCAGCTGGAGTGAGTGTTGCATCAATCAATCCGGCAAAGGCCAATCGATCAAGGGTCAGTGAGATGTCGATGTTGATGCCGAGGAGTTCTTCAAGGGCCCGTTGGCTTTGCAGGGTGTCATTGGCGTCACCGGTCAGCCGCAACTGCGACCACGTTGGCGTGGGGACAAGCAATTCTGATGGCACCGGCATCAATTTTCCAGGGGTCTTGCCGAAGCCGGTGGCCATGATCTGGGCGAAGATGACATGGCGATCGTCGTCACGAACTTCGAACAACAGCACTTTTTGCGCTCGCACCACTGGCGTTGGTGGAGTCGCAGATGCCGACGATGTCGCAGATGCAACGGGCGAAGCGGTGGGCCGAGCGGCTGGAAGAGACGACTGACTCACAAGATTTGCGACGATGACGCCGGCAGCAACAACTGCGAACACGATCAAGATGATGACCCAGCGTCGCCAATGGGACTGCTCTGCCTGCAATGGCTCGCTCATGCAGTGCCCTGTCCAGAGTCGCGATAGAGCCGATGTCTTTCGATGTACTCCGCGACAGCCGAAGGGACGAGTTCGGCGATCGACTGACCTGTGCGCACCCGTTCACGGATCTGACGTGAGGCAACATCTGGCGTTGCCACCTCGACCAGAGTGAAGGCTCCCTGCAGAAGATCGGCCGGCGGTGCCAAGTGCCCAGGTCGACTGACTCCCACGAGGCGGGCTCGCTCCAAGATGCCGGACGGGTCACGCCAATTGGGCACATCGACCAAAGCGTCAGCTCCGGTCACAAAGAACCACAGTGCCTCGGTGTCCGGCTGGTCATGCTCCCATTGCAGCTGCAAGTCGGTGAGCGTGTCGATCGTGTAGGTGGGGCCTGCTCGTTCGATATCCACTGAAGAGGCCGTGAAGCCTTCGTGATTGGCGATGGCCAGATCCACCATCGCCAGACGATCCTGGGCCGAAGCCTCAGGGCTCGGATCCTTGTGCCAGGAGTTTCCGGTTGGCACGAAAATCAGATAATCCAGTTGCAGCTCAGATTGAACAGAGACAGCGGCAACCAGATGCCCGGAGTGGATCGGGTCAAAGGTGCCACCAAAGACGCCGAGGCGCCGAACCTTCACGGACTAGCGGCCAACCTTGATCATCATGGTGAAGACCAGCAGCCCACCAAGCACCACGAACGTGCCGACACCAAAAGCCCAGGCAGGCACGGCGGGGTTGTCAATCGGTGCCTCTTGAGCAAGTACGAGTGCGGACTGGATCAAGCCCATGAATTGTTCCTCTCCTGGATGGCAAGCGTGTTCACTTTAGCGACTGATCACGCTCGGACGTGACCGTCCCCGGTCACGATGTAGGTGGTCGTGGTCAATTCGGCCAGCCCCATTGGCCCGCGTGCATGCAGCTTCTGAGTCGAGATGCCGATCTCGGCCCCAAAGCCGAATTCTCCTCCATCGGTGAAGCGAGTGGAGGCATTGACCATCACAGCTGCAGAATCCATGCCGGCGATGAACGCCGCTGCCGCTGACTGGCTGTCGGTGACGATCGCCTCGGTGTGACCTGAGGTCCACTTCTGAATATGGGCGATGGCCTCATCAATGGAATCGACAACGCCAGCGGCCATATCCAAGGACATGTACTCCGCAGCCCAGTCCGCGTCGGTGACGGGAACCGTGGCAATGCCCGAAGCGCTCACCAGCGCCAGTGACGGTGCATCGGCGTGCAACGTGACTCCGCTGGCATGCAGAGCAGCAGCAACTTTGGGCAGGAACTCATCGGCAACCTCACGGTGCACAAGAAGAGTCTCAGCCGCATTGCAGACACTCGGCCTCTGCACCTTGCTGTTGATGACGATCGCGACTGCCTTGTCCAGATCTGCGTCCTTGTCCACGTAGACATGGCAGTTGCCGACACCTGTCTCGATCACGGGAACGGTGGAGTTCTCCACCACATTGCGGATCAACGCCTCACCACCGCGTGGAATCAGCACATCGACAAGACCGCGCGCAGTCATCAGATGCCTGGTGGATTCATGAGTAAGTCCAGGGACCAATTGGATTGCATCAGCAGGAATGTCAAGAACCACCAGCGCCTCGCGCATGATCTCGACCAACTCTGCATTGGTCGTGGCAGCCGAAGAGGATCCGCGCAGCAATGCCACGTTGCCACTCTTCAAGCACAGACCGGCGGCGTCGACGGTGACGTTGGGTCGTGCTTCATAGATGATGCCCACCACGCCCATCGGCACACGCAACTGTCGAATCTGTAGGCCATTGGGAAGCGTATAGCCGCGCACCACCTCGCCGATCGGGTCTGGTAGCGCCGCAACTTCACGAAGAGCAGCGGCTATTGCGATCACTCTCGACTCATTCAGCGTCAGTCGATCGATCATGCCGGCAGCAGTGCCGGCTTGCACTGCTCGTTCGACATCGCTCTCATTGGCCTTGACGATGCGGGCCGTGTGCGCCTCAAGTGCATCAGCGAGAGCGAACAGCGCGGTGTCCTTCTGATCACGGGTGAGTTGGCGCACGTCGCGGGCTGCCTCCCGTCCTCGGCGGGCAACGTCCAACACTGCTTCACGCTCGTCGCTCATGCCCCAAGAGTAGTTTCCCCGCGGCATCGACAACTTGGCAGCGCCAGAGGAGTTCAGGTGGTGCGCAACTCGATCCAGGTGGCGCGACCAAGGGCGAGCACGTCTCCTGTGTCATTGAACAGAGCAGAGGCGACATCAAGCTTGCGTCCCTCGCGTCCAAGGAACCAGCCGACGCTGACGCAGGTTTGACCCACGTGCGGTCGTTGGTATACCTCCGAGCGCAGACGCCCAAGCAGGCTGGGGGCACTGCCAGGGTGGAAGGAAATGCCGCCCAGAAAAGCCGTGCAGTCCAGAGTCGCAATGAGCATCGCGGGCAGCACTTTGCCTTCAGCATCGGCATCCGAAGCGGTGGGCAGCCAGGGACTGGCAACGACTTCGCGCCCGGCGACTGGTCCAGGGAAGATCCTCAGGCCATCGCCAACTTCCCTGCCAGGTCCGCATGCAAAGCACTCACCATCTGATGGATGCCTGTCATACCAAGGGAATCCGGCCATGGCGGCGTCTGCCGCTTCCACACTGACGGGAGCCACGACATCGAAATCCAGAACGGTCGGCGCGACCACCGCGAGGAGGTCCTCCCCCAGCACCACACGGACTCCCTCGTCGAACTCCTGCACTTCGACAGGGGTGTCCAAGGGGGTGCGATTGCGCAGTGTCACCTCTGCTGGCCCGTCGATCAACGACGAGTAGACACCGCTGGCATAGCCGCCATGCGCTGCATCGCGCGGGCCGCGAAAACGCTCCGGAATGATCATGGGCGATCGTTGCACGATCACGGCCATTCCCGTAAGTCCCTTGCAGGCCTACTTCAGCAGGACGAGGTCATCGCGATGCACCACTTCGCGTTCGTAGGCAGGTCCGAGTTCCTTCGCCAGATCCTTGGTTGATCGACCCAGGAGTCCGGGCAACTCTGACGAATCGAAATTGACGAGGCCGCGGGCAACCGTGCGCCCCTGATCGTCAACGAGATCAACAGGATCACCCGCAGAGAAACTGCCCTCAACCGAGGTGATGCCTGCAGGCAGAAGCGAAGAGCCGCGCTTGGTCACGGCTCGTGCGGCACCGGCATCAATATGGAGCCGGCCGTTGCCCGTTGTTGCATGCGCAAGCCAAAGCAGACGAGTCGATGTCCGAGTGCCGGTGGGGGAAAAGACAGTGCCGACGCTGGCATCCTGCAATGCCGGTCCAACCAGAGCAGCCGAAGTGAGCAACACTGGAATGCCTGCGGAGTTCGCAATGCTGGCGGCCTCAACCTTGGTGGCCATGCCACCGCGACCGACGCCAGCCGAACCAGCGCCACCGATGCTGACACCCGCGAGATCGCTGCTGGACCCAACAGAGGTGATGAGATTGGAACCACCCTTGCCCGGCGGGCCGTCGTAGAGACCATCCACATCCGACAACAGCACCAGCGCTTGGGCCTGCACTACATGAGCCACCAGAGCTGCGAGTCGATCGTTGTCGCCAACCCGAATCTCGTCGGTGGCGACAGTGTCATTCTCGTTGACAATAGGCACCACGCCCAGTTCAAGCAGTCTGAACAGGGTGCGCTGGGCATTGCGGTAATGCGCGCGTCGAGTGACGTCATCTGAAGTCAGCAAGACCTGGCCGACAGCGACGCCATATTCACTGAAGGCGGCTCCGTATCGACCAATGAGCATGCCCTGTCCGACACTTGCTGATGCCTGCTGAGTCGCCAGATCGCGTGGACGATGCTTCAGACCAAGAACGGGAAACCCAGCGGCGATCGAACCACTGGACACGAGGATGACCTGGCTGCCTGCGGCCTTGCGCAAAGCAAGCTGACGCACGAGCGCCGCAATGGCTTCGTCGTTGATGCCTCCACCGCGGTTGGTCAGCGAGGAGGAGCCGATCTTGACCACGATCCGTGAGGCACTCGCGATGGCACGGCGAACCTCAGTCGTCATAGACCTCATTGTCCTCAATGTTGTGCATCAAGTTTCGATCCACGCGCACATCGGTGCCGCGCGGCGAAGCTTCGGATCGGGTATTGGCCATGATCGATGGGTGCCAGTCGAATACGACAGGATTCTCGTCGGGGCCAATCATCACCGCAACACCAGGCACAGCGCCTTGAGCGATCAGCTCATCTTCAACACCAAGGCGCGCGAGTCGATCGCCGAGATAGCCGACTGCCTCATCGTTGGAGAAATCGGTTTGGCGAACCCAGCGCTCAGGTCGCTCACCGCGCACGCGGAAGCCCTCGATTTCACGAGTCACGGTGAAACTCTGCTCATTGACCGCACGCGGGGTGATGACAATGCGCTGCGCGAGTTCGTGCACGACGCTGGCACGAGCTTGTGACACAAGTGAAGCCATGGCAAAACTGAGTTCGCGAAGGCCTTCGCGCGATGCTGCCGAGATTTCAAATACCTGGTAACCGCGACCGATCAGCACCGGTCGGACCAACTCCGCCAGGGTGCGCCCATCAGGCACGTCGATCTTGTTCAACGCAACGATGCGCGGCCGATCGGCGAGACCTCCGTACAGCTCAAGTTCCTTTTCGATCGCATCCAGATCGTCAACGGGGTCGCGACCTGGCTCCATGTTTGCGCAATCCAGTACATGAACCAGCACACTGCATCGCTCAACGTGCCGCAGGAACTCAAGCCCCAGGCCCTTGCCCTGGCTGGCACCAGGAATCAGACCCGGCACGTCAGCAACGGTGTAGACCGTGTCGCCAGCAGTCACCACACCGAGGTTGGGAACCAAGGTGGTGAAGGGGTAGTCCGCAATCTTGGGACGTGCAGCGCTGATGGCAGCGATCAGGCTCGACTTGCCGGCACTGGGAAATCCAACGAGGGCCACATCGGCGACGGTCTTGAGTTCAAGCACCACTTCGCGGTAGTCACCGGGTTCACCAAACAGGGCGAATCCGGGGGCCTTGCGACGAGCACTGGACAAAGCCGCGTTGCCAAGGCCGCCGCGGCCGCCCTGAGCCAGTACAAAGGTCATGCCGCCGCCTACGAGGTCAGCGAGGATCTCTCCGCTTGGCGTGGTGACAACAGTGCCGGAGGGAACCCGCAGCACGACGTTATGTCCCTGCGCTCCGTGCTTGTTGCCTCCCTGACCTGCTTTGCCGCTAGAGGCCTTCTGGTGGGGACGGTGATGAAACTCCAGGAGCGTGGTGATCTGGGGGTCTACCTCGAGCAGCACGTCGCCGCCCTTGCCGCCGTTGCCGCCATCGGGGCCACCGAGGGGCTTGAACTTCTCACGGAGCACGGAAGCACAGCCGTTGCCACCGTCGCCTGCCTGCGCGTACAACTGCACGCGATCAACGAAGGTGGTCATCTGGCTTCCTTACCTACACGGCCACAAGGGCCAAAGACAAACGAGGCGAGCCGTAGCTCGCCTCGTTTCAGGTCTGTACTGGTGCGGTGCTGAGCTACTCAGCGAGGATGTTCACCACGCGGCGACCGCGATGTGAACCGAACTCCACTGTGCCCGCGGAAAGTGCGAACAGGGTGTCGTCCTTGCCACGGCCGACATTGTTGCCGGGGTGGAAGTGGGTGCCGCGCTGGCGCACGATGATCTCGCCGGCGTTGACCTCTTGGCCACCGAACCGCTTGACGCCAAGGCGCTGCGAATTGGAGTCGCGGCCGTTGCGGGTGCTGGATGCACCTTTCTTATGTGCCATGAGTTCACTTTCCGATCGAGATGTCGGTGACCTTGACCGTGGTGAGCTCCTGACGGTGGCCCTGACGGCGGCGGTAGCCGGTCTTGTTCTTGTACTTCAGGATGTCGATCTTCGGTCCGCGCTTGTGATCGATGATCTCGGCCGAAACCTTCACCTTGGACAGCGCGACGGTGTCGGTGGTGACGGTGGCGCCATCAACGATCAACAGGCATGGCAGAGCAATGGAGGCTCCGGGCGCACCGGAGACTCGGTCAAGCACAACAACGTCGCCAACTGCGACCTTTTCCTGACGGCCGCCAGCGCGCACAATCGCGTACACCACGTACTCCTACCTCAAATATCTGTGCTTGCGAACATGCAACACAGGACAACAAAAACCAAGGACAGAAAAATGCCCGGGTCCTAGCGTACGGAAGTGCTCGCATAGGGTCAAACCGGCCCCGCCACGCAGGCTCGGCCGCGGCTGTTCACAGGCTGCAGTCCGTGGATATTTCCGCTCAGCACAGCCTACTGCCATCACGGGAAGGCCTGTGTGGTGGTGTAATTTCACCGTAACGCTTGAGTCTGGGCGCCTACCGGGCACCACCGACTTCCCAACTGGAGCTGACAGTGAAACCGCGCAAAGAGGCACGGACGACCAAATCAGTCGGCCGAATGCGCGAATTAATGGCGCTTTCCGACCCTGAAGTGAATGCGGCTTTACTTGAGAACTCGCGCCTGCCCAAGAAACTGGCCAAGAGCATCGCAGACGAAGCGAAACGTGCTGCCAAGACAGCGGCGAAGAAGGCCAAGGCAGCCAAAACCAAGACCAAGACCAAGACCAAGACCAAGAATGAGCGCACATTGCCGGACGCGACAGCAGTGCCGTTGGACGCTGAGCTTGCGATAGCAGCGCTCTTGACTCCCGCAGTTGGGCCGGAGGTGACGCCCGGAGTCGTTGAAGAACAGGCCGAAGACACCGGTTCAGTCAACGGCCGGTACTCATTTCAGCCCGTTGCGCCAGTGGCCAATGGCGATCACGACACCACTGACGCGAGCGCAAGCGTCCAGGTCGTCACCGACGAGCAGCCCGCAGCAGTAGTCGTCGACAAGCGCGGTAGTCGCAGTGCCGAGGAGCCGGCAAAGGGACCGGCAGCATCGGGCTTGGCAACAGTGACGTCGACCGCTGCGGCCGCGGGATCTGGCAAGCCCACCTTGCAGGATTCACTCAACCGCGTTCTGGTTGCGTTCAAGAAGGAAGCGGCGGCCGCGGGCGCGAGCATGGGTCCTGGCACACCCGGGGAAATCGTCAATGCCTTCCTGTGGGTCAGCCGCCAGACGTCAACTTCGGGCGGAGACAAGGCGCAGTACACAAGTGACTGGATCATCTTCACAGCGTTCAGATGCTGCTTTGGACGCAAATCTGGGTTCTTCCGCAAGGGCGAATACCAAGTCATCGCCAAGACTCAGGTCACCTCAGTTGATGTGGACGTCGCCAGTTTCGCGGACACCAAGGACCCATCACAGAAGCCATACACCTTTGTCCGTTTGCGATTCAATCTCGTCGACGGCACATCACTCGTGCGACACATCTATGTCGACCGAACCGACTTCAAAACAAGCCCTGGGCTGGATCGCGTGCGTCAGCGGCTCGCGCGCATCGCAAGTCTTGGCTGGCCTCTTGTCGAGGGATCAAGTTGGGACGCAGTCCCCGCACCTGTGCCAATTGCAGAGGCTCCAGCAGTTGACCTGGCCACCGAAGCTCACTGAGTTTTGGGGGCTCGCGCAATCCCTCCAAGGATCTCACCGAGTCCCCTCGCCGCCTTCGACTCTCGTTCGAGTGCGTCTGACACCTCTTCGTCCCACCCTCGACGCAGCAAGGCCTTGGCGGCAATGTTGGCCGGCATCTTCAGATGAGCGATCTCGTCAAGCACTTCCTGTGACCGAATCTCCAGCATGTTGGCCGGGACCGATTCAGTGGCGAGCCCGATGGTGGCTGCCTCCACGCCACTGACCCACCTTGCGGTCAGAAGCAGCTCAGCTGCCTTCCGCTCACCGACGATCTTTGGAAGCATGAACGTGCTGCCGGCCTCTGGGGCGGTGCCAAGCTCACTGAACGGCAGCCTGAAGCGAGCATCCTCGGCGGTGATGACCACATCGCAGTGCAGGAGCATCGTCGCACCAAATCCCACAATCGGTCCGTGCACGGCTGCCACCAAGGGCTTTGGGAACGTGACAAGAGACATCACCACGGCGCGAATACCGCGGCTGAACGCCGTTGGGTCGGCCTGCTCGCCAAGCGCCACGAGATCGACGCCGGCGCAATAGGCCCTGCCAGCACCACGGATGAGTACCACGCGAACTGCGTCATCGACTGCCGCAGCATCAAGGGCTTCTGAAAGCCCGAAGTAGCCCTCAGAAGTGAAGGCATTCAGCCGATGTGGACGGTTGAGTGTGAGCACACGAACGGGTCCGTCATCGGCAATCAGCAGTTCCGGTTCGGTCACAGCACAGCTCCCTCATCAGTGGGAACCGATTGTCTTGTCAGAGCCGTTCCAAGCACAAGAGGCTGCCCGGAGCGACTTCGTCAGACCGAAATCTCAGTTTCGTCCAGTACAGGCGAGCCTTCTGAGATTTCGTCTGCAATGGCTTCGGCGTCCTCGATTTCCAGAACATCTTCGATTTCTGCTTCGATTTCTGCTTCGTCCAGCGGCTCGATCTCGAGATCATCAAGGGGAACGAGGGCTCGCGCTGCGACATCAGCTGGATCAACGGCATTTGCAGGACGTCGGCTCTTCGGCGATTCCGAATGATCGTGGCCGTGCAGATCGACCTTGATGCCTCGCCCATTGCATGCTTCACACGTTGTCGAGAAAGACTCGAGCAATCCGGAGCCGATGCGCTTGCGCGTCATCTGCACCAGACCAAGGCTGGTGACCTCTGCGACCTGGTGCTTGGTGCGATCGCGCCCGAGGCATTCAACAATACGACGAAGCACGAGATCGCGATTGCTTTCGAGCACCATCTCGATGAAGTCGACAACGATGATGCCGCCAATATCGCGCAGTCGCAGCTGGCGCACAATCTCTTCGGCAGCTTCAAGGTTGTTGCTCGTCACGGTCTGCTCGAGGTTGCCACCTTGGCCAGTGAACTTTCCGGTGTTGACGTCAACAACGGTCATCGCCTCAGTGCGGTCAATCACGAGAGACCCACCTGAGGGAAGGTAGACCTTGCGGTCCAGGGCCTTCGCCAACTGCTCATCGATGCGGTACTCGGCAAACACATCTACAGGAGCAACGTGATGCTCGATTCGCCCCGCGAGGTCTGGCGCGACTGCGGTGACGTAATCCTGAACCTGAGTCCAGGCGTCGCTGCCGGAAACCACCATCTTGTTGACGTCTTCGTTGAAGATGTCACGGACAACCTTGATTGCCAGATCCGGTTCGCCATACAGCAGTGTCGGAGGAGACGCGCTGCTCGCCCGCGAGCTGATCTCTTCCCATTGCAGCTTCAAACGCTCGACGTCTTGCTCGAGTGCTTCTTCTGGTGCTCCCTCGGCAGCTGTGCGAACGATCACGCCAGCTTCCTCTGGCATGACGCGCTTCAGGATGCTCTTCAGGCGTGACCGCTCGGTGTCAGGCAGTTTGCGACTGATGCCCGTCATTGAACCGTCAGGCACGTAGACAAGGAAACGCCCAGGCAATGAGATCTGACTGGTCAAACGAGCACCTTTTTGGCCAACAGGGTCCTTGGTGATCTGGACCAGCACTGGGTCGCCAGACTTCAGCGCGAACTCAATGCGCTTGGGCTGCCCATCAAGAGTGGCGGCATCCCAGTTCACTTCACCGGCGTACAGCACCGCATTGCGACCGCGACCGATGTCGACGAACGCAGCTTCCATGCTTGGCAGCACGTTCTGCACTCGACCCAAGTAGACGTTGCCCACCAGTGAACCCGAAGATCCACGCGTGACGTAATGCTCAACGAGCACGCCGTCTTCCAGCACTGCGATCTGGGTGCGATCACCTTGCTGGCGCACAACCATGACTCGATTCACCGACTCACGTCGTGCCAGGAACTCCGACTCAGTCAGGATCGGCGGGCGACGGCGGCCAGCCTCGCGACCTTCCCGGCGGCGCTGCTTCTTGGCCTCCAAGCGAGTGGATCCAC
Organism: Actinomycetota bacterium; assembly: GCA_030652695.1. Taxonomy (GTDB): domain Bacteria; phylum Actinomycetota; class Actinomycetes; order S36-B12; family S36-B12; genus UBA11398. The sequence continues at coordinate 3,083 of JAUSQD010000136.1, read as the reverse complement.
GCATGGACGAGACGTCATCGTTCTTCGAACGGGGCTCACGAACCTTGACCACAGTGTTTGGCGGATCATCGGCCGAAGGCTCTGCATCGTCATCATTGCCACGACGACGACGTCGACGACGGCGGCGAGACTCAGCGGCCTCCTCCGATTCACCTTCGACTGCTTCCGGATCCTCGCCAGAGGCGGGGGCTTCGGCGTTCTCATCGCCTTGCTCGGCCCCGTCGTCAGTTGCTTCAGCATCTGTCTCACCGGTGCGACGTCGACGTCCTCGGCCACCGCGACGGCGACGACGACGAGGGGCGCCGTCTTCGGATTCGTCGTCGGACTCAGCCGATGGGCTCTGGCCATCGTCGAAAGAGTCCGACACAGAGGCTTCTTCCTCGAGCACCTCAGCAGCGACAGGCTTGCCACGTCGTCGGCGAGGCGCCACCTCTGCTTCAGCGGCTACTGGCTCAGGTGCAATGAACAGCGGAGCGACGAATGCAGCCGATCGGGGTGATCGTGATGTCTGCGCGGGCGCTGGATCCGACACATCAGGAGCCGAGCTGACCACAGCCTCAGGCTCGATCTTGGTCTTCTTGGTCGCTCGCACTGCACGAGTCTTGGCTGGCGCCTTGGCCGGCTTGTCCGTTGTGGTCTCAATCGGCTCTGCGGCACTGGCCTTCGCTGCCTTGTCAGCTGCGCCCGCGCGGCGAGCCGGCTTCTGCACCGCTGGAGCGGCCTCGCCTTCGACCAGCACGGGCGGACCAGCAGGGCGGCTCGCAGCTCGACGGCGAGTGCGCGGTGCGGGGGTTTGCGGGGTGGATTCAGTGGAATCTGGGTTTTCGTTGTCGACCATGTGGTCGACCCTCCTTCAGCGGCAAATGAAATTCGCCAGTCAGGTGCTCCTACCCGAAGTTCTCACCAGGTGAAGCACAAAGCCATGGAGTTCTCACTTTCGCTACTCGCGATCAAGTGCGAGGGGGTCTCCCACGCTTTGACCGTCGGGGGCAAGAGGCCCCTGCGCCAGCCGGGTCACCCTTGGAGGGGTGGGCGGCACGAGGTCAGCCACTCGCCGCAGCGCGGCAAGAACATCGTCAGGTCGTACGGCGGGAGTGCTATGCCGAACTACCAAGGTGAGTATCGCACACTCTGAACCCAAGATGGGCTCCGGTGACATGGCAACACGCGCGAGGAGCACTGAGGATCGAGCGTCGAAGACGCGCTTTCCCTGCTTCATGAGGCGTTCAACGAGCACTTCCTCTGCTGCCAGGAAGACAGTGATGGCAGTGCTCAAGGTCGCTTCACTCATGCCCACGAACTCGATCTGCCACACACTGGCCTCAAGGCGGGCCGCAAAATCAGGAGAGCTGGCCACGACGACATCGACGATGTCCAGCCCTGGAGGCAGGGCATCGTCCAGGGCCAGGCGCAGGCGAGCCGGGTCACACACGGTCGTCACGCCGATTTCGAGATATTCAGCTTCGCTGGCCGTGCCAGTTGGAGCAGCGTTGGCATAGGAGACTTTCGGATGCGGCGAGAATCCCGCGCTGAAGGCGATGGGCACGCCTGCACGACGCAATGCCCGTTCGAACGCCCGCTGGAAATCGCGGTGCGAGGAAAATCGAAGTCGACCCCGCTTGGCGTATTGCACGCGCAGCCGTTGAATCGTCGGCGCGAAATCTCGCACCGGTGCCTGACGGGCCAATTACTCCACCACGCTCGGTCGCATCATCGGCATCGGCAATGCAGTGACGCCGGTAGGACCGACTTGGATCTCGGTGCCCAATTGATCGCAGACTCCGCAATCAGAACAGGGAGTCCAGCGGCAATCACCGACTTCAGACTCGGCGAGCGCGGCCTGCCAGTCCTCCCAGAGCCACTCTGAACTCAAACCAGAGTCCAGGTGATCCCATGGCAGCACTTCAGTGCGCTGGCGTTCGCGAGTGGTGAACCAATGCACATCGACGAGCTCGTCAGCCAGTCCGGTTGCGGCAGCGGCCATCCAGCGGTCAAAGGAGAAGTGCTCGCTCCAGCCGTCAAAGCGGGCGCCATTCCTCCACGCTTCAAGAATCACTTTGCCCACGCGGCGATCACCGCGTGAAAGCAGTCCCTCGATGATGCCGGGCTTGCCATCGTGATAGCGCATGCCAATTGCCTTGCCATACTCGCGATCGCTGCGGATCGCCTCTTTCAGCTTCTGCAGGCGTGCATCGGTTGCCTCGTGATCCAACTGCGCCGCCCACTGAAAAGGAGTGTGCGGCTTGGGGATGAACCCACCAATGGAGATGGTGCACTTGATGTCTCTGCTGCCGCTGATCTCGCGGCCGGCCTTGATTACCTGACGAGCCAACTCGGCGATCTGCAGCACGTCATCATCGGTCTCGGTCGGCAGTCCGCACATGAAGTACAGCTTCACCTGGCGCCAACCAGCACCGTATGCAGTGGAGACAGTGCGAATGAGATCCTCTTCTGTGACCTGCTTGTTGATCACATTGCGCATCCGCTCACTGCCGCCTTCGGGTGCGAAGGTGAGTCCACTGCGGCGACCGTTGCGCGAGAGCTCATTGGCAAGATCAATGTTGAAGGCATCAACTCGAGTACTGGGCAGCGAAAGTGAAGTCTGGGTGTCCTCGTAACGGTCAGCCAGCGCCTTGGACATCTCGGCAATCTCTGAGTGATCAGCGCTCGACAGTGACAACAGGCCGACTTCAGCGAAGCCCGTCTTGCAGAGGCCGTTGTCGATGATCTCAGCGATCGAACTGATACTGCGTTCACGCACGGGTCGGGTGATCATGCCGGCCTGGCAGAAGCGACAACCCCGGGTGCAGCCCCGGAAGATCTCAACGCTCATGCGCTCATGCACCGTCTCGGCCAATGGCACCAAGGGATTCTTGGGGTAAGGCCAGGCGTCCAAGTCCATCAAGGTGTGCTTGGCAACGCGCCAGGGAACATCTGGATGATTGGGCGCAACGCGCTGAATTCGACCGTCGGGCAAGTAGGTCACGTCATAGAACTGCGGCACATAGGCAACTCCGGAGCTTGCCAGCGACAACAGCAGGCCAGCACGACCATCCGGTTGGCCGGCCTGCTTCCAGGCCTGC
>JAUSQD010000197.1 GCA_030652695.1 Actinomycetota bacterium | reverse complement strand
TGATCGTGCGCAGCCGCTCGGCATCAGGTACTCGCGAGCTGAGCAATCCAAGCGGAAGAGTGCCGGGTGCGGCGCGGCGCTCGGCTCGATCTCGTATGAGCGAGAGTCCAGCAGTTGCCGCAGCCAGGGTGAAGGCTCCTGAGCAGATGATCGCGGCGAGCACATGGATCACCAGCCAGTACGACTTCAAGGCTGGTACCAACTGTGCGGCCTCGGTGTACAGCACCGTGACGGCCATCCCCAAAGTCAGCAGCACAGGGATCACCACAAACAGTCCGAGCCAGCGCAGATCCATCCGCAAGTTCAAGAACAGATACACGCCCAAGGTGCCAAGCGCAGCCGTGATGGAGAACTCATACATATTGCCCCAGGGCGCACGTTCAGCCCAGATTCCACGCAGGACAACACCCGCGAGCAGCAGCACGAATGCTAACCAGGTCAGCGAGATCGCAATATTTGCTGCCTGACGACCAGGCTCTTGCGCGGGCTTGGACTCAGGCTTGGTGAGCACGGCAGTGCCGCCCGCACTCATCGTGGTTTCGGTGGCCGTCACAGCAACGGGGCGACGCTTGACGCTTGCGAAGGAAGCTGCAAAGGCGACCATCGCCATAGCCAGGGTGAGCATCGACGAATAAATCGCCACATTGCTCATCTGCGCCAGGGACTCAGGATTCACAGTTCCTCCTCGGATGGTGCTTGGGGTAGCGCCTGCCCGTCGGAGACAAGCGCCTGCTCAACGAGGTCGAGATCTTCGGCAAGAACTCCGATGTCTTCATCCTCAAAAGTCGAAGTGCGCATGATTTCGAGATATTCGAATAGACCTGATGATCATTCGATGGCTGGAATCGCTGCGCAAGTGCAACCTGACCTTAATCGTCATTCTTGACTGGCTTGGTATTGCTCGGCGCGAGAATTGATGAAGGTTTGATCAAGACAGGTCGCTCGTCGTCTTGACCAAACCTTCATCAATTTGCGCGCGTACTGATGTGCCCGGAGGCAAACTAGGCATGTGGGCGACAGTTCCGCCCACCGAGTTGGGGAGGCCTTCGATGAGGAGCTGGTATGGAGATGGCTTCGGCTGGAATACAGGCAGTGTGCTCTTCTTGCTGAGGCCGTTTCCCTGTGACTCGTGGATGACCTACGTCGGCTCGGCATTCTCGATGCGTGTTCAGTCCTTGAGTAAGTGATGCAAGCGCGCAGCGCATGAAGATCACTCGTAGCTTGATTGTTGGAGGAGCCTTTGTCGCTCTGGTTGGGCTGCTGGCGGGCTGTGGCGAGGCCACATCCTCGGCGCCGATTGGCAGCCAATCAAGTTCTGCTGCATCTTCTGGCCAAACCGATTCGGCAAGCGTGGGATCAGCTGATGACATTGCGTTTGCGCAACTGATGATCCCCCACCATCAGCAAGCCATGACAATGGCAGATCTGGCTCTGGCGAAAGCCTCGACATCTGAAGTTCGCTTGCTGGCCAAGCAAATCAAAGCCGCGCAGTCATCCGAGATCGCCACGATGGCTCAATGGTTGACCGATTGGGACGCCCCGATTTTGCTGCCCAGCAGCCCGTCAGGACATGACATGGGCAACATGGCAGACCCGAGGTCTTCGGGCATGATGAGCAACGAGGACCTATCACTACTTTTGAAGTCAAAAGGTTCGGCCTTTGATCAGATGTGGTCGCAAATGATGATCGCGCACCACCAAAGCGCCATCGTGATGGCAGACCAAGTGCTCGAGTCCACGACGAACGCAGACGTGCGCGACCTCGCTCAAAAGGTCATTGAAGGACAGACCGCAGAGATCACCACGATGAAAGAACTCTTGTCCCAGTGATTCGCGCCGGCCGCGCTCACAAATACGAAGCACTGGGCCGCACACCAATGACGATCTAGATGACTCGGCCTACGCCGCTGAACCTTTCCCGGTACCAGGGGCCAAGGAAGTCAATGATCTCCACGCCATCAGATGGATTGGAGGCGCTCACCATTTTTCCGCCGCCGATGTACATGGCCACGTGGTGTGCGCCCGACCCGAAGTAGAACACCAGGTCACCAGGTCTGATATCGCTGACTGGGACGCGTTTGGTCTGGTCCCATTGCGTATAGCTGAGTGGGGTAAGCCCTACTCCCGATTGTCGCCAGGCTGCAGTGGTCAATTTGGAACAATCCCATGAACTGGGCGGATTGGCACTGAACGAGTAGGGATCCCCAACTTGCGAAAGTGCGTACCTCACTGCAGCTTGAGCACGTCTGCTGCCAGTCACTCCGCCATTGTTCGGAGCGTTCGATGATGAGTCCTGCCCATCACGCGAGTCCTGCTCTTTTTGAAGTGATCTGGCGATTGCTAGATCTTGCGCGCGCTTATTTCTGGCAATTTGGGAAAGGCGCCGCTTATCTTCGAGTTGCAGGCCCGCTAAGACATTTTGGGCTTGAGAGAGGCGAGATTTGGATTCACTTTGAGCGGCCGCCATTTCGTTACGGATGTCCTGCGCGATCTTCCTTTGGCCTGCGAGTTCGGCCTGGGTCTGTGCCACGCGAAGTCCGGTCGTTTGCATACGGCGTATTTCTGAGACTTGTCGTTGTTGGAGTTGAGTCACAACGGATGCTTGATTGAGGAACGCAGCGGGATCGTCGGCTAACAGGATTTGTAGCGTGGGGTCCAGTCCTCCGCTCATGTAGGCATTTCTCGCCATGTCCTGAATCGTCTCCGACGCCACACCAAATGCCGCTTGTTCACGTGCAGCGCGTTTGCCCACAGAGTCGATCCGAGCCGAAATGGTCGAGAGGCGCCTTT
>JAUSQD010000194.1 GCA_030652695.1 Actinomycetota bacterium | reverse complement strand
TTGAACGGCTTGATGATTGCGGTGATCAACTTCATGTCTAGCCTTCCTCTGAGTGCGATGCTGCGTGTCCCATGCCGGCGAAGACGCCGCCGCCACCCGACTCACCGAGCTCATAGCCGGTTTCTGCGTGCTCAGCGACATCGATGCCAGTGATTTCCTGCTCTTCAGTGACCCGAATGCCCATGATCAGCTTCAGAATGAAGGCGATGATCAGCGTGACGACCAGGGAGTATCCGAGTACGGCACCAGCACCGACTGCCTGCTTGCCAAGCTGATCAAGACCGCCTCCATAGAACAGCCCGTTGATTCCCGTTGGTGAAGCATCCGTGGCCAGGAAGCCGATGAGCAGTGTGCCGACGAGTCCTCCAACCAAGTGGACGCCAACGACGTCGAGCGAGTCATCGAACTTGAAGACGTACTTCAAGCCGACTGCAAGTGCACAGAGCACACCTGCAACCAAGCCGAGGCCCAATGCACCCATCGGGCTCACAGAGGCGCACGCTGGCGTGATGGCAACCAATCCAGCCACGACACCCGAGGCAGCACCGAGCGAAGTCGCATGTCCGTCACGAATCTTCTCAGTGATGAGCCAGCCGATGGCTGCAGCGCAGGTCGCGGCGAAGGTGTTGATGAATGCCTGAGCGGCAAAGTCATCCGCGGCAGTCGAGGAGCCCGCATTGAAGCCGAACCAGCCGAACCACAGCAATGCCGCGCCGATCATCACCAAGGTGAGGTTGTGCGGACGCATAGGCGACTTGGGCCAGCCGATTCTCTTGCCCAGGACGATGCACAGCGCAAGGCCGGCAACACCAGCATTGATGTGCACTGCCGTGCCGCCTGCGAAGTCGATTACGCCGTACTTGAAGATCCAGCCACCGGTCTCAGAGTTGAGGTTGAAGACCCAGTGTGCGACTGGAAAGTACACCAGGGTGGCCCAGATGGCCGCGAAGACCAGCCAGGCGGAGAACTTCATGCGGTCGGCGACAGCGCCAGCAATGAGGCCAACCGTCAGGCAGGCGAACATCGCCTGGAAGGCTACGAAGGCAAGTGGCGGATAGCCATAGCCTTCCACGGGCTCAGCACCCTGGAGTTGTCCAAGCCCTGCGAACTCGGTGATGTTTCCGAGCAGACCCGTTGAGCCATAGGAAGCACCGAAGGCCATTGAGTAGCCGTACAGCACCCAGAGCACTCCGACGATAAAGAGTGCGCCCATGACCATCATGAGCATGTTGAGGACGGACTTCATGCGGACCATGCCGCCGTAGAAGAAGGCCAGCCCAGGGATCATGAGCAGCACCAGCGCAGCGCTGGTGAGCAGCCAGGCAGTATTGCCTGTATTCAATTCCATTCCAGTCTCCTTTCGAACCACAAGTGTTCGGTCGCGTAATCGACAAGCGGAGGTTCTCGTTCAGAGGTTTCCCTTGGCTGCGCAGATGATTACCGTCCTGTCACAAAATTGGTGACTAAGTAACGGATGTGTTAACGAACAGGATTCAGGCGGACAATTATTTTGCGAATTCCGCCAAGGTGGCCATCATCATCGTGGACCACATTTCGGCCAGACTGTCGCGCTTTTCGTCTGAAAGCTCCTGATATGACATGGCCGTCACGCCCAACACCAGGCCAAGAGCGATGACCGACATCGTGGCGGCTTCATCGCGGGTGAATACCGCCCCTTTGTAGGACATCAGCACATTGGCGAACTCCTCAACGAGCTCCAGCCGGATCTTCTCGATGCGTCGCGCGACGCCGGGGTTGATCCGCGCATGCGAGAGCGCTTCCAATCGGGCCCAGCGGATGTCATCGCGATCGCGACTGAAGATCTGTCTGGCCTGATCGCGGATGGCAAGGCGCAACTCAGCCGGGTCGGTGGGGAAGTCCGCGAGTCCTGCAAGATCCTCGGCAACCAGGCCGCGGTAGATCCGCCCATAGCCCTCGGCAATGAGATCTTCCCGGTCATCGAAGTACTTGTAGATCAGCGCAGCGCTGACCTTGGCTTCCTTGCAGATTTCGGCGACGCGAATCTCGCGTCCCGCGCGCAGAGCCCGTTCAGTGGCTAGGAGCAGACGTTCACGGCCATTTGGCCCCTCAACGATCGCGAGTTCACCCACTGACTATCGCCTCCACGAACGCAACTGGATCAAAGGGCGCCAGATCATCAGGTCCCTCGCCAAGACCCACGAGCTTCACTGGCACTCCTAGTTCACGTTGAACAGCGATCACGATACCGCCGCGAGCGGTTCCGTCGAGTTTGGTCAGCACAACTCCGGTGATTTCCACGACCTCTGCGAAGACCCTTGCCTGCACGAGGCCGTTCTGTCCAGTTGTGGCATCAAGGACAAGAAGGACTTCATCAACCGGTGACTGCTTCTCGATGACGCGCTTGACCTTGCCCAGTTCATCCATGAGTCCGGTCTTGGTGTGCAGGCGACCGGCGGTGTCAATGACTGCGGTGTCAATGTCGGCAGCAGTCGCGGTTGACACTGCGTCAAATGCCACAGCTGCCGGATCACCGCCCTCGGGACCGCGCACCACGGCAGCGCCAACTCTGTCGCCCCACGTCTGCAATTGCTCGGCCGCCGCCGCCCTGAAAGTATCGGCTGCGCCAAGCAAGACAGTCTGATCCTGAGCGATCAGCAGGCGGGCCAACTTGCCAGTTGTGGTGGTCTTGCCTGTGCCGTTGACACCAACGACCAAGACCACGGCGGGTCGCCCATTGACTTTAGTGTTGAGGCTGCGATCCAAGGAAGGGTCCACGAGCTCAAGCAGGCCCTCACGCAAGAGTTCGGTGAGTCGCTCAGGTCCTCGTCCACCTTCAACCTGCACGTCCTTTCGCAGACGAGCCAGCAGCTCCGTGGTTGGGGCGATGCCGAGGTCGGCTCCCAACAGGGTCTCTTCAATCTCCTCCCAGGTATCGGCATCCAATTGCTCACGGCTCAATAGCGCGAGCAGGCCCTTGCCAATGGCTGAATTGGATCCAGCGAGGCGAGCACGCAGTCGCTGCATCCGGCCGACTGCGGAATCGGGAACTTCAAATCCAAAGCTCTCCAGTTCCGCGCTGGGAACTGGCTCTTCAAACGCAGGTTCAGTCCAGGTCGCAGACTCGCCGGGCACTGCGCCGGCATCAGTGACAGGAACGGGCTCATCAGCGCTGCTGGGCGAACCCCCGAATCTGGCGAGCTCCTCTGCATTCTCTCGGGCTCTGCGTGTGACGACTGCGTACACCAGCGCAACCAGCACCAGGAGCACGACCAGGACACTGAGTCCTACCCACAGCTGAGTGTTCATCAGGCCGTTGCCGCCTCACGTAGTCGCTGCCCGATGACCTGGGTCACGCCGTCGCCGCGCATGGAAACTCCGTACAGCGCGTCGGCGATTTCCATCGTGCGCTTCTGGTGGGTGATCACGATCAGCTGCGAGCCGGTGCGCAGCTCATCGATGATGTCAATGAGTCGTCCAAGATTGACGTCGTCAAGGGCTGCCTCGACTTCGTCGAGCACATAGAACGGACTCGGACGTGCCTTGAACAAGGCAACCAGGAAGGCGACAGCCGTCAATGATCGCTCGCCACCTGAGAGCAGCGAAAGTCTCTTGACCTTCTTGCCCGGGGGTCGCGCCTCGACATCCACGCCTGTCGTCAGCATGTTGCTCGGGTCGGTCAAGATGAGTCGGCCCTCACCCCCTGGGAACAGGCGACTGAAGACTCCTTCGAACTCACGCTCGATTTCGGCATAGGCCTCGGTGAACACCTGCTCCACACGTGAATCGACTTCTTTGATGATGTCGAGCAGGTCATCGCGGGTTCGGCGCAAGTCATCGAGTTGCTCTGAGAGGAACTGGTGGCGTTCTTCCATCGCCGTGAACTCTTCAAGCGCGAGAGGGTTCACGCGACCAAGCAGCGCAAGTCCACGCTCAGCTGACCGCAGACGCTTCTCCTGCTCTGCGCGCACGTAGGGATAAGGCTGCGGCTCGGGAGCGTCGGCAGGGATGTCGTCACCAGGAACCACTGGGCTTGGCGGTACGAGCTGCTCGGGTCCGTATTCTGCGAGCAGGACTTCAGCTTCGATCCCGAAGTCCTCCATTGCACGGTCAGTGACCTGCTCGATACGCATGCGTTGCTCAGCACGCGTGACTTCGTCTCGATGAACGCTGTCCTTGAGCAAGTCGAACTCCACAGAAAGCTCGCGGATACGAGCGCGCACTCCGAAAAGAGACTCATCACGATTCTTGCGAATGCGCTCGGTGGCAGCGCGCTCATTGCTGCCGATCGCCACAGAGGCCTCAGTCCGAGAAAGTGCTGCGCGCGCCCCATTCAGCACTGCGACGGCAACAGTGAGATCCCGGGCCCGCTGCTCTCTTCGTCGCACTGCGGCCACTCGCGCTTCGCGTTCAGCAGCTGCTGCCCGCTCGAGTTGATCTGCACGCAGACCCACGGCAGCAAGTCGCTCTTCTCCTGTGCGCAGGGACAGTCGGGCCTCTACTTCACGCTGGCGAGCGAGCACTGCTTGCTGTCCCAACACTTCGCGTCGGTCCTCGCCCAGATCGGTCTCCGGCTCCTGCTGAGCCGCTGCCAGCCGAGCAACCAAGGCATCGTGCTGCGCGACATCTGCCTCATTGGCAATTTCACCGGCCGCCAATGCTGCGGTCAACCGCTCCGCCTCGGCCGACGCCGATCGTGCGATCTGCCCAAGCTGGCCCAACTGTTCAGCAACTGCGGCCATGCGCGCATCGGACTCATGCAAGCCTGCCAATGTTGCTTCCACCTGGGCTGCGGCTTGAGCTTGAGCCTGACGCGCCGCCACCATGTCAAAGCGAGCGCGCTCAGATGCATGCACTGCCTGCTGCAGCGCGGCCGAGGTCTCGTCGTAGGCCACCTGCACTTCGAGCAGGCTCAGGGTGCTCTGTGAACCACCGTGGACAACATCGCGAGCAAAAATATCTCCGACTGGAGTGACGAAGGTGAGTTCAGGGTGCAATTGCGATTGGGCAGCAGCCTGATCAACATCGTCAACGATCACCACGCCGCTGAGCAG
>JAUSQD010000133.1 GCA_030652695.1 Actinomycetota bacterium | reverse complement strand
CGGTGCTGCGCAAGGACTTCATGGTCGATGACTATCAATTCTGGGAGGCGCGCGCTTATGGCGCCGACATGGTGCTGTTGATCGTTGCCGCCCTCGAGCAGCCGACATTGATTCACTTTCTGAACCTCGCTCGCGCACTGGGGATGACGCCCCTGGTTGAAGTGCATGACGAGGCCGAGACTGAACGAGCCATCGCTGCAGGCGCTGAGGTCATCGGGGTGAATGCGCGAAACCTCAAGACTCTCGAAGTCGACCGAGCAGTGTTTGCTCGAGTCGCCCCACTCATTCCTGAGCACTGCGTGCGCATCGCTGAGTCGGGTGTTCGTTCGGCACTTGATGTCGTGGAATACGGACTGGCTGGTGCCGACGCAGTGCTGGTTGGCGAGGCACTGGTAACCGGAGCTGACCCCCGATCATCAGCGCAGGCCATGATCGAAGCCGGCCAGACGGTGGGGCTCTCGTCATGACCGCTGGTCATTACGGCCCCTATGGGGGCCGGTTTGTCCCCGAGGCGCTCACTGCTGCGCTCGATGAGCTGGATGCTGCATTTCGCGTTGCAAAGGATGATGCAGAATTCCAAGCCGAATTGCGCGATCTTGAGCACAACTACACGGGCCGTCCCAACCCGCTGACCTTCGCGAAGCGATTCAGTGAGCACTGTGGCGGCGCTCGCGTGTATCTCAAGCGCGAGGATCTCAACCACACCGGCTCGCACAAGATCAACAACGTGCTTGGGCAGGCGCTGCTCACCAAGCGCATGGGCAAGACCCGGGTCATCGCTGAGACTGGCGCCGGACAACACGGTGTCGCAACTGCCACTGCCGCAGCACTGTTTGGACTTGATTGCACGGTCTACATGGGCCTTGAGGACACTCGCCGGCAGGCACTCAATGTCGCGCGAATGAAGCTGCTCGGTGCAGAGGTCATAGCGGTGACCGCCGGAAGTCAGACCTTGAAGGACGCCATCAATGAGGCCATGCGCGACTGGGTCGCCAGCGTGGACTCCACTCACTACGTGCTGGGCACGGTCACCGGGCCGGCCCCGTTCCCTGAGATGGTGCGCTACTTCCACTCAGTCATCGGCCGCGAGGCACGTGAGCAGATCCTGAAGGCCGAAGGTCGTCTGCCTGATGCCGTGGTGGCTTGCGTGGGCGGGGGCTCCAACGCCATGGGCTTGTTCAGCGGATTCATTGACGATGCCGACGTCATCCTGCGTGGCTATGAGGCAGGTGGCGACGGTGTTGAAACCGGGCGTCACGCCTCCCGCTTCTCTGGTGGTTCACCTGGTGTGCTCCACGGGGCCCGCACCTATGTCCTGCAAGACGAGTGGGGTCAGACCCTGCCCTCGCATTCGATCAGTGCTGGTCTGGACTACCCGGGAGTTGGACCAGAGCATGCCTGGATGCATGACACCGGGCGAGCCAGTTACGAGTCGATCACCGATGCCGAGGCAATGGAGGCCTTCGCATTGTTGTCGCGCACTGAAGGCATCATCCCGGCCATTGAGAGCGCGCACGGGCTGGCCGGCGCAATGCGCATCGGCAAAGAGCTCGGACCGGACGCAGTGATCATCGTGAACCTGTCGGGACGTGGCGACAAGGATGTTGCCACGGCTGCTCGTTGGTTCGACATCGATCTTGGCGGCACTGTCGCGTCAGAGCTGAGCCCAGAAATGCGTGAAGGTCGATGACGGCTCATGTCGCGACGGTCTTCGCCAAGGCCGCTGCGGAGAATCGGGCTGCCCTCATCGGCTACCTGCCCGCAGGCTTCCCCACGCCTGAGATCTCAGTGCGACTGATCAACGCGATGGTTGATGCTGGTGTGGACATCATCGAAGTTGGGCTGCCGTACTCCGACCCACTCATGGACGGCCCGGTGATTCAGCAGGCTGTCAACGAGGCGCTGGCCGCAGGCACCACCACCGATGAAGTCATCAGTGTGGTGCGACAGATCACCGACGCTGGCGCGACCTCGGTCGTCATGAGCTACTGGAACCCAATCGAACGCTATGGAGTGCAGAAGTTCGCGGCAGCGCTGAATGCGGCAGGCGGGTCCGGCGTGATCGCACCCGATCTCTCGCCCGAGGAAGGCGCCGACTGGGCTGCAGCTGCAAAGGCCCATGACATCGATCGGATCTTCATGGTCGCGCCTTCCTCAACTGACGCTCGCATTGCCGAGATCGTCACGCACGCCTCCGGCTTCGTCTATGCGGCCTCCACCATGGGCGTCACCGGCGCTCGCACGAGTGTTGGCGGTGCTGCAAGCGGCCTGGTTGCTCGTACTCGACAGTTCACCGCTCTGCCCATTGCAGTGGGTTTGGGCGTGTCAACAGCGGATCAGGCGACCGAGGTCGCTGCCTACGCAGATGGCGTGATTGTGGGCTCGGCATTTGTGCGCCGAGTTCTTGACGCTGATTCAGCATCAGCAGCCATCTCCGCAGTTGGCGACTTGGCCAGGGAACTGGCGAACGGCGTGCGGCGTCTATGAAGGACCGTGACGTACGGTGGGGCAGTAGAGCAACGGACCAGTCAAGGAGTTCCACGCGATGAGCAATTCTTCAAACGACCGGCGCGACCGCGCGGCTGCTGCAAAATCGGCAGCGAATCTCGGTGGCAAGCGCCGCGAGCGAATGATTCGCATCGCTGGTGCGGCAACTGTGCTGGTGATCGTGTTCGCGATTATCGCGATCTCGGTGATTGCGAAGAATTCAGACACTTCGAGCCCGGACACTCCCGTGACTGCCCCAACCGCAGATCCCAATGCCGCAATTCCCAAGACCGTCTTCGCCTCCGACAGCGAGTTCGCCTTTGGCGTGCCATCGGGCACGGGCGCGGCAAGCGTGCCAGCACTGGAAATCTGGGAGGACTTCCAGTGCCCTGCTTGTGAGGCAGTGGAGAAGGCCAATGGCGCAGGCATCCGCGAACTGGCCGACACCGGCAAGATCCGACTCATCTGGCGTCCGACCACGTTCCTGGACGGCAACCTGAACAATGACTCGTCGTTGCGTTCCACGGCAGCCTGGGGCTGTGCGATCGATGCAGGCAAGTCGGTTGAGTATCACGACACGATCTTCGGCAATCCGCCACTGACTGAGGGTGACGGCTTCACCAATGAGACGCTGATCGGCTTCGCCTCAGACTCCGGCATCGAAGGCCCTGCTCTGGACACCTTCACCAAGTGCTTGAACGATGGCAAGTACCTTGGCTGGGCCTCCAACAGCACAGCTGCCTTCTACGCCTCCGGCGCTCAGGGCACCCCGCACGCCGTTCTGAACGGCGTGGTTGTGCCAAACGACGTGTTGGCCGACAAGGACAAGCTCGATGCTCTGGTTGCCTCAACAACTGCCAGCTAGTCGGTGACGTTCATCCCAAGCTTCATTCCAAGTCCCGATCAAGGGGTCTGGAATCTGGGGCCGCTGCCGATTCGCGCCTATGCGATGTTCATCATCCTGGGCATCGTCGTTGCGGTCTGGCTTGGCAATCGGCGTTACGTCGCTCGGGGTGGCCAACCTGGAACCATCACCGATTTGGCCATCTGGGCGGTGCCCTTTGGCATTGTGGGCGGCCGGCTTTATCACGTCATCACCGACAACCAGTTGTACTTCGGCCCGGGTGGATCCGGTTTCTCGGGGGCCATCCGCGTGTGGGATGGCGGCTTGGGCATTTGGGGAGCGGTAGCGCTCGGTGCGCTCGGAGCGTGGATTGGTGCTCGCCGCAAGGGAGTGGCCCTGCTGCCGGTGGCCGATGCGGTCGCCCCCGGCATCGCCTTGGCCCAAGCCATCGGCCGACTCGGCAACTATTTCAACCAGGAGCTCTTCGGTTCACCGACCACCCTGCCATGGGGCCTGGAAATCGATTTGGCCCACCGGCCAGCCGGCTATGAGCAGTACGCCACCTTCCACCCGACCTTTCTCTATGAGGCCCTGTGGCTGGTCGGCGTCGCGCTGGTGCTGATCTGGGCAGACAAGCGCTTCAACCTGGGCCATGGTCGGGTCTTTGCCCTGTACATCGTGCTCTACTGCGTGGGTCGGACCTGGATCGAGCTGCTGCGCATCGACAGCGCCAACCACATCCTTGGCCTGCGCCTGAATGTCTGGACGGCTGTGATCGTTGGCATTGGGGGACTGGTCTGGTTCGTGCTGTCTGCTCGCCTCAAACCAGGTCGAGAAGCACTGGTGGACACCCGGTAGTATTTTCCAGCGTTGGGCCAATGTCGTCCCGATCAGTCTGCTCACCCATGGGGTGATCAGCACGGCTACGACGATTGGATGAGCACGATGTTCCCCAGCTCCCTTCCTGCAGCATCCGGGCTCTACGACCCAAAATTTGAGCACGATGCCTGTGGTGTGGCCTTCGTCGCAACCCTGACCGGAATCCCCTCGCATGACATCGTGGCCAAGGCCCTCACCGCCCTGGTCAACCTCGAACACCGCGGTGCCTCCGGTGCTGAGCCTGACAGCGGTGACGGTGCCGGCATCCTGTTCAGCATCCCTGACGCCTTCTTCCGCGAGGTCGTCCAGTTCGATCTTCCGGCTGCCGGCTTCTACGCAGCGGGCATGGCATTTCTGCCGACTGACCCAGCCGAACTGGCCGAGGTCAAGTCGTCGATCGCTGCCATTGCCCAAACCGAGGGCCTGCGCGTCATTGGCTGGCGCCAGGTGCCCACAGATCCCTCAATGGTCGGTCATACCGCTCGCAGTGTCATGCCGGTGTTTGAGCAGCTGTTTGTGGCCGCCGATGACGACTTGCTCAGCGGTATCGAGCTGGATCGACGTGCATTTGCTCTGCGTAAGCGCGCTGAGCGCGATGCCGTCGTCTACTTCCCTTCGCTTTCCTCTCGCACGATCGTCTACAAGGGCATGCTCACGACCGGTCAGCTCGAGCCCTTCTATCCCGATCTCTCTGACGAGCGGGTGGCGTCACCCCTGGCGCTGGTGCACTCGCGCTTCTCCACCAACACCTTCCCCTCGTGGCCACTGGCGCACCCCTACCGCTTCATCTCCCACAACGGCGAGATCAACACCGTGCAGGGCAACCGCAACTGGATGCGTGCGCGCGAGGCGATGCTCAAGAGCGATCTCATCCCCGGTGACCTGACGCGCCTCTTCCCGATCTGCACCAATGGAGGATCAGACTCCGCATCCTTTGATGAGGTCCTTGAGCTCATTCACCTGGGCGGCCGTTCACTTCCGCACGCCGTGCTGATGATGATTCCCGAGGCTTGGGAGAACCACCCATCGATCGACCCTGCTCGCCGGGCCTTCTACGCCTTCCACTCCACCTTCATGGAGCCATGGGATGGGCCTGCGAACGTCTGCTTCACCGATGGCAGCATCATCGGCGCGGTCCTTGACCGCAATGGCCTGCGCCCCGGTCGCTACTGGGTAACCGATGAGGGTCTTGTCGTGCTCGGCTCTGAAGCTGGAGTGCTCGACCTTGATCCGGCAAGCATCGTGCGCAAGGGCCGTCTCCAGCCAGGTCTGATGTTCCTGGTTGATACCGTCGCCGGCCGCATCATCGAAGACGACGAGATCAAGGCTGAACTCGCCGCGGCCGAGCCGTACCAGGCCTGGCTTGATGAGGGCATGGTGCATCTGGAGGAGCTTCCTGAGCGTGAGCACATCATGCACACCTCCGGCTCGGTAGCCCGTCGTCAGCAGACCTTCGGATACACCGAGGAAGAGCTGAAGATTCTGCTTGATCCCATGGCACGCACCGGCGCTGAGGCCATCGGCTCGATGGGCACGGACACGCCCATCGCCGTGCTGTCCGCGCGTCCGCGACTGCTCTTTGACTACTTCCACCAGCTCTTTGCGCAGGTCACCAATCCTCCGCTGGATGCCATCCGCGAGGAGATCGTCACCTCCCTGCACGGCACCATCGGCTCAGAGGGCAATCTCCTTGAAGCCTCAGCTGGCCATTGCCATCAGGTGGTCCTGCCATTCCCGGTGATCGACAATGACGAGCTCGCCAAGATCCTGCACATCAACGACGACGGCAACATGCCCGGCTTTGCTGCTGCCGAGATCGAGGGGCTGTATGACGTCGCTGGTGGTGGCGAGGCGCTGCAGAGCCGCATCACTGAGATCTTCCATGAAGTCGATTCAGTCATCCGTGAGGGCAAGCGCTTCATCGTCTTGTCCGACCGCGACAGCGATGCCGACCGAGCGCCGATCCCCACGCTGCTGCTGACCTCTGCTGTGCATCACCATCTGGTGCGCACCAAGGCCCGCACGATGGTGACCTTGATTGTCGAAGCCGGTGACGTGCGCGAGGTGCACCACGTTGCACTGCTTGTCGGCTACGGAGCTGCTGCCGTCAATCCCTATCTCGCGCTTGAAACTGTCGAAGACATGGTCCGTCGCGGCGTGATCGACGATGTCACGCCGGAGAAGGCAACACGCAACCTCATCAAGGCTCTGGGCAAGGGCATCTTGAAGGTGATGTCCAAGATGGGCGTGTCCACCGTTGCCTCCTACCGTGGTGCGCAGATCTTCGAGGCGGTCGGTCTTGGCCCAGAGGTCATCGAGGCCTACTTCACCGGCACCAGCTCCAAGCTTGGCGGTGTTGGCATCGATGTGCTCGCGCAGGAGGTTGCCGATCGCCACGACATCGCCTATCCGCCGAGCGGCATTTCACCCGCGCACCGCACTTTAGGCGTTGGCGGTGAATACAAGTGGCGTCGCGAGGGTGAGCTGCACCTGTTCAATCCTGAAACGGTGTTCCGCCTTCAGCACGCCACGCGCACCAAGCGCTATGACATCTTCAAGCAGTACACCGACGAGGTCAATGAGCAGTCTGAGCGACTGATGACCCTGCGCGGACTCTTTGAATTCCGCGACGGTGTGCGCGAGCCGATCGACATCGAAGAAGTCGAGCCGGTCTCGGAGATCGTCAAGCGCTTCTCAACGGGCGCGATGTCCTATGGCTCCATCTCATCTGAAGCCCACGAGACTCTGGCAATCGCCATGAACCGATTGGGCGCAAAGTCCAACACCGGTGAGGGCGGCGAGGACCCCGAGCGCTTCGTGCCGATGCCAAACGGCGACTCCAAGCGCTCGTCGGTCAAGCAGGTGGCATCTGGTCGCTTCGGCGTCACAAGTGAGTACCTCGTCAACTCTGATGACATCCAGATCAAGATGGCTCAGG
>JAUSQD010000172.1 GCA_030652695.1 Actinomycetota bacterium | reverse complement strand
GGCTCGTTGATGATGCGCAGGACATTGAGCCCGGCGATCTCGCCGGCCTCCTTGGTGGCCTGACGCTCTGCATCGCTGAAGTAGGCGGGCACGGTGATGACGGCGTCGGTGACGTTCTCACCGAGGTATGCCTCAGCATCGCGCTTCAACTTCATCAGGGTGCGTGCACTGATTTCCTGAGCTGTGTATGCCTTGTCATCAATGTCGACAGTCCAGTTGGTGCCCATGTGGCGCTTCACTGAGCGCACGGTGCGGTCAACGTTGGTGACTGCTTGACGCTTGGCCACCTCGCCCACCAGCACTTCACCATTCTTGGCGAACGCCACCACGGACGGAGTCGTGCGCGCGCCTTCGGCGTTGGCAATGACGACAGGTTCACCGCCTTCAAGAACTGAAACCACGGAATTGGTCGTTCCCAGGTCAATACCCACTGCACGGGCCATGTTGTCGTACTCCTTCTGCTGTTCCGGCCTCAGCCGGGCGGTCGTTCCATCCAGTTTGCGCCTCAACTCGCACTATGGCAAGTCAGATGGCACTTAAATTGAGTCGATGCGACTCATATAAGTGTAACCAGTGTCCGTCAAGGTTGATTCCCGGTATTGGCAGCAGCTCACTGTGATCTGGATCACAGTGAGGAAATTCGCAGCTGGATCAGCGTGTGGTGCAGACAGACCGTTAGACGTCTGTGCGATGGAAGTTCGCGTAGGACTTGCTCGGGGTCGGACCACGCTGACCCTGGTAGCGGGAGCCGTACTTCTCTGAGCCGTAGGGATGCTCGGCAGGACTGGAGAGACGGAACAGACACAACTGCCCAATTTTCATGCCCGGGTAGAGCACGATCGGAAGATTCGCAACATTGGACAGTTCCAAGGTGACGTGCCCGGAGAACCCGGGGTCGATGAACCCCGCAGTTGAGTGCGTGAGCAGGCCAAGGCGGCCAAGTGATGACTTCCCCTCGAGCCGTCCGGCAATGTCGTCGGGCAGGGTGACGATCTCGTAGGTGGAGCCCAGCACGAACTCTCCTGGATGCAGGATGAATCCCTCGTCACCTTCAGGTTCCAGAAGTCTGGTCAGATCCGGCTGTTCCATCCGAGGATCAATGACGGAGTACTTGTGATTCTCAAAGACCCGGAACCAGCGGTCCAGGCGCACATCAATACTCGAGGGTTGAATCATCGCCTCGCTGAAGGGCTCGACAGCGACTCGACCACTGTCCAGCTCGGCCCGGATATCCCCATCAGATAGCAGCATGGGGTGAGGCTACCGATCATTGCGGGAAAGGACATCGACGGCGGTGCACAATCGGGAACCCGGGGGCGAGGCGATCCGTCCAAACCTGGTGCTCACACGCCTGCTTGCTGGAATGACATTCAGCCTTGCTCTGATCTTCATTGCCCCTGCTCTTGCAAGCGGTGCACCTTCTGCCAGCAGTTCGCCGGCAGCCCAGCTGCCACGGGAAGTAGCCGAATTCAGAAAGTCAATGACTTCCCAGTTGGACCACTACTTCCAGGACTACGGCGACCGCCTCAGCGGCAGGGAGCGAGTCGAGATGGACTCGCTGCGCAGCCAGGTGGATCAGGAGTTAGTCGCCTTGCAGGGCAAGACACGCATCACCGCCCGCCTTGAATCAAGGAACGCTTCTAAGGCCGCGCTCATGACTGCAGCTCGTACGGCCGCGAGAGCATTTGACCGAACCTACGCGCGAGCGATAGCCGGACTCCAACGAGTGCAGCCGATCTTGCAGCCCAAACTGTCCTTGTTTGAAGCCTTCGGCGCGAAGTCTGATCTGGACGAGCAGCTTTCAAGATTCGAAGAACTAGGAATGCGTATTCATCAAGTCGCTGGCAATTAGCGACCACTACGCTCCTATCGACGTCATTTCGTCTGGCGGGTGTAGTTCAATGGCAGAACATCAGCTTCCCAAGCTGACAGTGCGGGTTCGATTCCCGTCACCCGCTCCAGCAAAAGCCCTTGGTATCAAAAGGGTTTTCGGGTTTTCAGCTTTGTTCTGATTGACCTCTACCAACCTCAATTGACTGCCGTTTTCCGTTCCTTGTTCCTCACAGTTCCACGAAATTCCTGTGTCGATGTGGTCGAAAGAGAAGATCCGACGGGTATTCGGGGCTAGGAAGCCAGTGATGGCCCAACGCGGGGAGTCACTGCGCCAAGGATGGGGGCCATGGCATGCAGCGCCTGCCGAGGTGAGTCGAGGCGATCAGTCTTGCCAGCGAGGTGGTCGTGGACACGGTCGAGAACTTCATCATCCAGCTGTCCGCGGAGCCAGCCGAGTGAGGCCCGCATCTCACTATCGGTGAGCCAGTCGCGAGCATCAGCTACGAACACCGTTCGCTCCTGTCCGCGAGTAGCACTGACATACATGCTCGCGAGGTCTTTATTGCGGTCGAGCGAGGCGACGTGGACCTCGCTGGTCTGGCCCTGAACCTTGTGGGTGGTCCCGGCATATCCGTAGTCCAAATGAGCGAACAGGGTCCGTGGATTCAACGTGCTCTGCCGACCGTCGTCGAAGACGAGCCGAATCCGGTCGCGGCCAGCGACCAGTACGCGGGCGCGTTCGCCGCGAACCAGACGCTCGTTTCGCCCTCGCATCGGCTTGATGACGCGCAGGAGCGAGCCCGCTCCGAGCATCCGATCCCCTCCGACAGTGTGATAGTCGACGACTGTCGAAGGATCGATCTGCTTCGTCTGGATCAGCTGGGCATGGATCCGCGCGTTGAGGTCGTCCACTTCGGCATTGGTGACCGCATCGCAGGTCACCTGATGGGCTCCGTGTTCCGCGATCGCCTCAACGACCGCGGCTGCGACGGTGTTGAGTTTGTGTTCGCGGTTCCGGGCCACCAGCACGGCATCGGTGTCGGTGAGTTGCTGCCAAGTGGCGTCGATGTCGCGGGCGTGCAGGGCTTGGGCGATCGCGCGGCCGCTGTCGGTGCGCTGTCGCCGGTTCTCGGTGAGTCGGACGACACGTTCGGGGTAGGCCGCGCAGAGCACGTTGAAACCATCACCTGCCCCGACAGCCCGTAGCTGTCGCTCATCACCTTGAAGGACGAGTCGTTTGCCAGAAGCTTCGCACCAAGAGGTCAGGCGGGCGAGCGACTGCACGTCGACCATGGATGCTTCGTCCACCACGAGGACTGATCCTCGGAGGCGTTGGCCAGCGTCGATGCGGGCCAGGAGTTCGGCGATGTTCATCCATGGCGCCCCGGACGCGTCACCGGCTGTTGAAGCGGCGATTGTTGCGGTCGAGGTGACCAAGATCCCGCCGAAGCCAGTCTTGCGGCCTGCAGTCAGGCCTTGATGCGCGGCGCCCAGAACTGTGGTCTTGCCTGATCCGGCCACGCCGGAGATCAACGTGATCTGGTCGCGCCCATCGACAATCGCGATGACCGCGGCGGCCTGCTGGTCGCTGAGCCTCCACCCGTTGCTGGCCGTAACGTGGTCGATGCCGCTACCAGTGCGCCACGTTGGACGCACAGGCTCGGCGCTGATCCCGGCCTGGAATGAGGCCAGCAGGTTCGCCTCGGCATCGAGAGCAATCCTGGACACCCAGCGTTGCCCGCCGGTGCGCATGCCAGTGTCATGCGATTCGTGCCCTCGAACGAAACCGTCATCCAGTACCAACCGAGTGAGACGCGTGCGCTCTTCGACAGTAAGGCCACAGCTGGCAAGGTCAACGATCGCGCTAATACGGGCCAAGCTGGCTGTTGATTCGTGCTCGCACGCGGCCTGGGCGATGAACTGCGTCCAGTCACCATCGGACCATTCATGCGGCTGACGCATCGCAGGTGGCGCTGCGATGCGCTCCGACTCCACGTCGATGCCGAGTTTCAATGCTCGCGTCAGCATCGCTGCGCGCACCTGTGACCAGCTCAACTGGTCGCCCGCCTTGCCTGGTGTCACGCGGACTTTGGCAGCCCGATCGCGGCGCGACCGTCCACGCGCGTCCTGCGCTGCTCCGTCATCGGATTCTTCGATTTCGGCCAGCACGGCAAGGCGTCCCTGACTGAACGCGGTAATCGTTTCGTCTGAGAAGCCACCGACCTCCCACTGGCGAGTGCCCGGGTGGAACCACGCGCCAGCGATCAGCCCACGATGGGTTGCTTCCTGGATGACGAATGCCTGACCCCATGCCGCGAAACGTGGGGCGTTAATGATCAGTTCTCGGCCACCGTCGGCCATCGTCCGCACCAGCCCGTCACGACCAACCAACTGATTGGGCAAAGTGCAGTGCACGTGCAGATGCGGGTCACCGGCCCTGGACGAGATCTCCGTGGCAATGAACCCCGCCCAACCCTCCGCAGGCATGATCGACACATCCGAGCCGTCACCGCGATGACCAGTGGAGCAGAACCCCGCCTCCGCCATCAGCTGTTCCAACGCCCGAGTGGCCGCAACCTCCATCACATCCTGCCACTGCCCCGACAACGCCTCGTCCCCAGACAACGCGAACAGCGAGAACGACTTCGGTAACGTCAAGGTCAACTCATAGCCGGCATTACCCACCGGCTCCCGTTGCGAAGATGCACCTGCCAATTTCGTCCAGAATCGCTCGCCGA
>JAUSQD010000131.1 GCA_030652695.1 Actinomycetota bacterium | reverse complement strand
GGCCTCCGTGCCAGGCAGGAAGCCAATCTCCTGACCACCGACGGCAAAGACCGGGCGGAACACCACAATGCGCTTGGCCTCTCGTCGTTCCAGGACCAGTTCCAAGGCCGCGGCCAAAGCCAGGACGGACTTGCCGGTACCAGCGGCACCACCCAGCGAGACGACGCCGATTTCCGGATCAAGCAGATGTGACAGGGCGATGCGCTGCTCAGCTGACCGACCATGAATGCCGAAGGCCTCAAGATCACCCCGCACCTGTTCAAGTCGCTTGTCGACCGTCACGCGTGCCAGGCCAGATGAGCTAGGCGACACCAGGACCACTCCGGTGTTCACCGGAAGATCGTGATCGAAGAGCTCGATGCTCCCGTGCTGGTAGAGGTCATCGACATCCTCGCGATTGGCCTCAATCTCCACCAGTCCGGTGTAGCCGGAGTCCTGAACCTGTTCATTGCGGTACTCCTCGGCAGGGATGCCAAGTGCCCCATGGGCAAGCAAGCGCATGGGGAGGTCCTTGGAGACCACCACGACCTGGTGCCCATCGCGCCGCAGTCCCTCAGCCACCGACAGGATCCGCGTGTCATTGCTGCGCTCTGAACGAATGGCATCAGGCAGATGCGAAGTGTCCACATGATTGATTTCAATGCGCACAGTGCCACCGTGCGAATTCACGACGATGCCCTTGCGCAGATCTGCCCCAGGCTCTTTGCGCAATGCCTCAAGTGCTCGCAACACCGTGCGCGCGTTGTACCCAAGAACTGGGTCGTGCCGTTTGTCTTCAAGCTCCTTGATCACCACGAGTGGAAGGACGACTGCATGCTCAGCGAAGGAACGCAGGGCTGTCGGGTCTGAGAGCAGAACAGAGGTGTCCAAAACGTAAGTGCGGGAATTGACGTTCACATCGGTGCGAGAAGACACGGGCACGAGGCCTCCATAACGGGCCACCACCGTGGCCCGGCGCGGTAACACGTCCGCGGTTGCGAGCGCGTATCCACGACGCTAGAACTGTTGTGTCTGCTTCATGGGATGCCACGCCGTCAATTAGGTTTCGACGAGGTTAACGTCATGCACCAAACCGGCGATGGCGGTCACCATAGGCTCGCAGTGCTCGCAGAAAGTCCACGTGACGAAAGTCTGGCCAGTAGGCCTCGCAGAAATAGAACTCCGAATGTGCGCTCTGCCACAGGAGGAATCCAGAGAGCCGCTGTTCCCCTGAGGTCCTGATCACCAGGTCAGGATCTGGCTGGCCTTTGGTGTACAGATGCTCAGCAATGTGCTCAACGTCGATGAATTGAGCGAGCTCGTCAAGGGATGTGCCATGACCGGCATGCTCCTGCAACAGCGAGCGCACAGCATCTACGACCTCGCGCCTGCCTCCATATCCGACCGCGATATTGACCATTGCGCCTGGCGCGTCACAGGTGGCTTCCTCTGCTTCCTTCAGCAGACGGGCTGTGCTGTCCGGCAGCAGGTCAAGGGCGCCCACTGGGTGCAGTCGCCAGCGGCCCTGTTCCATCAGGTCGGTGACGGTCTCCTCGATGATCCCCATCAGCGCCTTGAGCTCAGCAGCCGGACGGTTGAGATTGTCGGTGGACAGCAACCACAAGGTCACCAGCTCGACACCTGCGTCTTCGCACCAGCCCAGGAACTCTTCGATCTTCTTGGCGCCTGCGCGATGGCCGACTGAAGAAGAAGACCCCTGCGCTTCGGCCCAACGACGATTGCCGTCCAAAATGACGCCGACGTGGTGCGGAACCTGATCTGCATCGATCTGTGATCTGAGGTGCCGCTCATACACGCCATAGACGATGTCGGTGAACCCCACATGCGCAGGTTACTCCCAGATTCGGCTGCCCACCTGCCTTGCCAGGACCCCTGATTCAGTGGTCGGCAGCTCACATGCAAATCCACGACAGACATAGGCGGCAGCTCTGCCGCCAATCAGGGTTCGATCTCGAAGCAGCGGCGTCTGGCTGCCCTCTTCACCCAGCGCAAGAACCGCCCCCGGTGCGGTTGCGCCAAGAGCAATCCGGCGCAGTTCCCGAGTGTCGGCCTGGGTGGGATCGCCAACGACTGCAATCTCTATCGGTCCATCAAGGAGGGCAGCAACAGCGGCCAATCCCCATCCGCAAGCCCGTGGGGCACGAGGGGCAAGATCGCTCACGATTGCAAGAGCCTGCTCCGCGATATCGCGATACTCGGCAACGCCAGTGATTGCTGCGTAGGTGACACAGGCGTTCGCGACTGAGAACCAACCTGAAGGCTCTGCTCCATCTGCAGGATCTCGCGGTCGATTTACCAGAGCCACCGCATCGTCGGCAGTGTCGAAAAAGCCACCGTCCTCATCGCGGAAGTGCTGAATGGCAACATCCAGCAGCATCCCTGCAAGAGTCAGCCACGTCTCGTCCCCACTGACCTGGAACAAGGCAAGGAAGCCTTCTGCAACGCCGCCGTAGTCATCCAGCACGCCGTAGTTGTCGCCAGCAGTGCCATCTCGCGAAGTACGCGAGAGACGATCATCGTCATGTGCGCCCAGATGCACTGACAGCAGCAGATCAGCCGCACCGAATGCCGCTTCCACCCAATCGGGCTCTTCGAGCAGGGCGCCAGCCTCAGCCAGCGCCGCAATCGCCAGTCCGTTCCAGGAAGCGACCACCTTGTCGTCGCGCCCTGGACGCACTCGGGATTCACGATGCAATCGCAATTGCTCGCGCAGCCGGCTCCAGCGGTGCGCATCATCGGGGTCGACGAGCAACTGCAGCGTTGAAGAGCCATGCTCGAAAGTGCCCGCTGCAGTCACATTCAACAGTTGGGCAGCCCAAGCGCCATCAGATTCGCCAAGCACATGGCGCAATTCGTCAGCAGTCCAAACATAGAAGCGGCCTTCTTCTCCCTCGGTGTCGGCATCCAGGGCTGATGCAAATCCGCCTTCGGGAGTCATCAACTCAATGATGATGAAAGTCGCGGTCTCGCGCACGATGCGTTCAGCGAGAGTGGACCCAGTGAGTCGATACCAGTGCACATAGACCCGCAGGAGCAGGGCGTTGTCGTACAGCATCTTCTCGAAGTGGGGAACTACCCAGGCCTCATCGACGCTGTACCGAGCAAATCCACCGGCCAGTTGGTCGTACATACCGCCGCGAGCCATGGCATCCAGGGTGCGCTCAGCCATGAGCAGCGCTTCAGCATTGGTCGTCCTTGCTGCTTCGCGAAGCAGGAATTCCAGCACCATCGATGGCGGGAATTTCGGCGCACCACCGAAGCCGCCATACGCGAGATCAAAATCTGCACGGAGCCTGGACACTGCATCAGTCAGCACTTCTGAACTTGGGAAAGCCTGACCTGACGGAGCAACCCGCTGCTGCAATGCGGCGACCACGCGACCGGCAACATCGATCACATCGCCTCGCCGCTGGGTCCAGGCTTCATCCAGGGCCATGAGCACATCGACAAAGCCGGGCATTCCACTGCGAGCCGTGCGAGGGAAATAGGTGCCAGCAAAGAAGGGCTGCTGGTCATGATCCAGGAAGACCGTCATCGGCCAGCCTCCGCTGCCGGTCAAGGCCAGTGTTGCCTGCATGTAGACCGCATCCACATCAGGTCGTTCTTCACGATCCACCTTGATGGCGACATACCGCTCATTGATGACCTGTGCTACTTCCAGATCCTCAAATGACTCGTGGGCCATGACATGGCACCAATGGCAGGCCGAGTATCCGACCGAGAGGAACACCGGAACATCGCGTCTGCGCGCCTCCTCGAAGGCCTCGGGAGACCACTCTTGCCAGTCAACTGGGTTGTCTGCGTGCTGAAGCAGATATGGACTGGTGGAGTTCGCAAGGCGATTCGGCACAGCCCATTATCGCGCGAGAGCTATGAACGCGACTTGCGCCAGCCAAGAACAGAGGCAGCGATGCCGGCCAGCCCCGCAATGAGCGGAAGGAGGATCTGGATGATGAAGTACAGCCCGCCCTCAAGATCCGGGCCCTGAGTGGTGACATAGGCCAAGGAGAAGATTGCTCCAGCCAGTGCCAGGAACTCCCATCGTTTGGGAAAGCCATAGGCAATGGCTAGAAGGATGACCGCGACCGTGCTGATGGTGATTGCACTTGCTCCACCAATGCGCTCGGCGCCAGTGAGCGGCAAGATCACCTGGCCGATGAGTACGACAGCCGCCATCGACAGCATTGCGATTGCCAGCAGCACTTTCGGATTGCTCACCTAGTCCTCCTAGAACACGTGGTGAGCATGCTAGATGGTCAGCTCGGCCCGACCGTGCTTGACGACGGTCGTGCCGTTTGACGTGGCTTCAAAGGCGACCAGCTGGCGGCCATCTGCAGAGACGCCAGCATCAAAGAGATCCACCTGCAATTGCTGCCGCGGAAAGACTGGCGATGAGAATCTGCCTGCGAGCCGAGTCAACCGCGTGGGGTCTCCCTCGCCGACGAGCTTCAACACTGCACCGCTGCACATCGCAAATGTGCAGAGACCTTGCACGATCTTGCTCGGAAAGCCTTCAGCCCGTGCGACTTCGTCGTTGATGGCGTGATCATTGCGATCCCCTGAAGCTCCGCCATAACGGAATGCCTGATCGGCCGTGATGTCCATGATGAAGGAGTCGATTGGCCTGGCTCGAGCAGCATCCGGGAACTGATGATCGGGTGGCGATTCGCCAAACTCCCCATCTACAGTCGCCCCAACGTCCATTCCAGTCCAGTAGTGCCGAACGAGCAGACGTCCCTCAAGATCCAGGACATCAAGCTCGGTCGTGATCGCCACACCTGC
Organism: Actinomycetota bacterium; assembly: GCA_030652695.1. GTDB lineage: Bacteria > Actinomycetota > Actinomycetes > S36-B12 > S36-B12 > UBA11398. The sequence goes on along the minus strand of JAUSQD010000131.1, from coordinate 16,981 downwards.
GCCCGTTTGGCGCACTGCGTAATGACGTCCCGTGCACACCACATGCGAGCCCGGGATCACCGGCGCGAAGTAGTGCACATCGTGCATGCCGTGGACAGATGCGCGAGTTCCTGTGATGGCTCCACTTTGCACCGCGTTCGACATCGTCGACCGGAAGCCGTTGACCACGAGGGTGGCGGTATACAGAGGTGAGACCAATTCGCCGCTGTTGCACAGTGGGTTGGGATCGTTGGTGGCCAATGCGTAGGCAAGTACTGCATCCGCATCGACGTACACCTGATACTTGCTGGCCACTTCAGTCTGGGAGGTCACAGGCGCACGTTAGTCAATGACCGTTTGGCGCTGCAGGCCACTTCAGATAAATCACAGCCTAGAGTCTGGCCATGCCGCAGCCACTTGAAGCGTTGGTGCATCCCACCTGGCTTGAAGTCCTGAAGGATGAGCAGGACACTCTCACCAGAATCGGTGATTTCCTGCGCGAACAATCAAGCTTGGGGCTTCCCTGGCTGCCTGCGGGTTCGCTGATCTTGAGAGCCTTTCAGCAACCGCTGCCAGACATTCGCGTGCTGATCATGGGACAGGATCCCTATCCGACACCCGGCCACCCAGTGGGCCTTTCATTCAGCGTGGCCCCTGACGTGCAGCCACTTCCTCGCAGTCTGACCAACATCTTCAAGGAACTCAGCTCTGACCTGGGGGTCCCTCGACCGCGAAACGGCGATCTCAGCCCATGGAGTGAACAGGGCGTACTCCTGCTGAACCGAGTGCTCACTGTGCAGTCAGGGGAAGCCGGGAGCCATCGAGGCAAGGGCTGGGAGCGCTTCACCGAGGCAGCCATTCACGGCCTTGTTGCTCGAGACAAGCCGCTGGTGGCAATCCTGTGGGGGCGCGATGCGCAATCACTCGTGCCGCTCATGCCGGACACAGCGATCATCGCCAGCGCCCACCCGAGCCCATTGTCTGCAGATCGTGGATTCTTTGGCTCCCGACCATTTAGCCGAGCCAACGCCTTGCTGGAGCAAGCGGGAGGCAAGCCCATCGATTGGGGCTTGCCTAGCTGACAGGTGAAGGCAAAGCGCGTCGTTCCAGATCCTTGTGCACATAGCGCTCGGCGACGAAGGACATGAAGGGAATCGTGCCGGCAAGAAGGATCAGCACTGTTCGCACAATGCTGTAGCGCAGTCGGAAGGCAAGATCCACACCGACGATCAGGTACAGGAAGTAGGCCCAGCCGTGCACGATCCACAACACGCCATATGCGCTCGGCTTCTGATCATTTGAGCTGAAGAAATCCGACAGTGCATTGCCGTCCACCATCCACATGATGATCAGCAGGACCATCCACGTGAATGCAGTTGCGAGCACCACACCCGTGATCCAGGCCATGATGCGAAAGCGCAGCGCAGCACCTGGGATTCCCTTCACAACAGCCAAGGCTAGTCAACTGAGCGTTCGGCGGGCTCAGCCGGAGTGCTCAGCTGTTCATCGGTCAGCAGTTGGGCGTCCAGCCACAGCCAACGCAGGTAAACCCCTGCAACAAAGAGTCCGAAGATCCACCACTGAAAGGCGTAGAAGAAGTTCTGCAAGGGAAAGGCCACGTCTGCGCCTTGGGTCTGGACAAGCACTGGAATTGGCGCTGGGTCTGCGGCCGGATCCTGGGATTCGAGCACGATGAATCCGGCTCGCGCCTTCGCACCCCAGTTCAGACTTTGCTGGGAGATTGCGGAGATGAACTCACCCGAGGTTGGCGCACCTTTGTAGAAGGACTCATCGGTTTGGAGAACTCCAGTGACCTGCACCTTGCCGGTCGGCGCCTGGACGCCCGCTGACTCTGCGCTTGGCAACCAGCCTCGCATCACCGCAATCAGACTGCCGTCGTCCAGTGCCAATGGCGTGACGATCCAGACCCCCGGCTGCTCGCCCAGTCCACGATGCTCAACGATTCTCTGCAATTGCGGTTGATACGTGCCAACCGCGGTGACAGCACGCCCCACCGTCTCACTGGTAATCGCTTGGCCAACAGGATTCAGCCCATCCACAGCAATGACTTGCGCGAGTGAGGCGCGCTCAGCGGCCAAGACGTCCTGAGTTCTCTCCCACTGCCACCTGCCAAGCATGATGAAGGCACCAATCAACAACAAAGCCAGCCCTGCGCGAACAAGGAAGCGCGGAGTCAGCGCAAGGCGCAGCAGGTCACTCGGGGCTGGCGATGCCATCAGCACCTGGGGGATCGTCCGGGAAGTGCTCATCAACTCTCTTGAGCTGACGCTTCATCGACCGGAACAAGAAGAACAGAGCAATACCGAGCAGGACAACAAAGAGCAAAGCCAGTGGTCCAGCTTTGTCAATGACCGACTTCATGGCCTCTTCGTCAGCAACTTCAGCGAGCAGATACATCAGTCCTCAATCCAGCGAAAAGATCAGTCTCAGGAAGTTCTGTTAGCACGAGTGACTTGGCGAGTTGGAACTCCTCAGTCGGCCAGATGCGGGCCTGTACTTCTGTTGGCACCGCGAACCACTGGCTCGAGGGATCAACCTGAGTCCGGTGAGCCAGAAGAGCGGCGTCACGCTGCGGAAAATACTCGGCTGCATTCACGCTGGTCGTGATGCGATGCGAATCATCTGGCCGAGATTCCATCCGAGCAATCCACTCGGTGTACTGAGATTCGACTCCAGCTTCGATCATCGCCTCATGCATGGCGTACACACGTCCGCGCGCGAACTGCATGTTGTAGTAGAGCTTTGAGACAGTCCATGGCGGTAGTTCGCAGTCGTATGCAGGATCAGCAGCAGCATCGATTGCAGCCACGGTCAGTGAGTGCACCCGCACGTGATCAGGGTGCGGATAGCCGCCGTTCTCGTCGTAGGTCGTGACGACCTGCGGGCGAAATTCCCGAAGCAGTCGAACCATCGGGACTAGCTCAACCTCGATGGGCAGGTCGGCGAAGCACCCTTTGGGCAATGGCAGCGGTGGGTCAACCTCAGGATCGGGGTAGCCGGAGTCTTCGTAGCCAAGCCAGGCATGACGAACTCCCAGGATTTCTGCGGCCTTGGCCATTTCTCGTCGTCGCACTTCAGCAATGCCGAGCTCGTTGACCTCATCTTCAGCTGCACTGTGCAGGACATCGCCTCGCTCGCCACCGGTGCAGGTGACGACCATGACATCGATTCCCTCTGCCACGTACTTGGCCATGGTCGCTGCACCCTTGCTGGCTTCATCGTCTGGATGCGCATGAACTGCCATGAGGCGAAGCGGGTCTGTCACCGGCCTAGTCTCGCAAGTGACCTCCCGAGCGTTGCGCGCGGCCACCCAACCCAGAGAATGGGGCCATCATGGTCAGCCCATTTCAAAAGGAGCAACTCTCACCGGAAATGGTGGAGCGCTACGGCCTGAATCACAGATCGATCGTCGGGCGAATCGTCACCTACACGCTGGCTATCGCCTTTGCCGTCGTGCTGGGCTTCGTGGCCTACGAGGTCACCCGCCCCCAAGTGGACTACAGCCTCTTGACGTGGAAGGTGCTGGCCTCTGATCGCGTGGATATCACGTTCCGCGTGCACGCGGTCAATGACGAACCGATCACCTGCACCCTTCGCGCTCAGGACGAATCCAGAGCAGACGTGGGATATGCGACGGTCGACGTGACACCTGCTGACAGGTCTGCAACGGTGACCTACCCACTTCGCACGACGATTCCAGCCTTCACAGTTGAGGTGCTCGGCTGCGGCGATGATGCTGTGCAGGCCCCTCAATTCCCCCAGGGCGTGATTCCGCCGAGCCAGCCCTGGAGCGCGTAGCCACTACTCGCTGCGTGCCCGAAGCACTAACCTTGCCCGCTATGACTGACCATGCCGTGACCTGGCTGACCCAAGAGGCACATGACCGCTTGGCTGCGGAGCTAGCAGAGCGCACGGGTCCCACTCGAGTTGAGATCACCAAGCGCATCGAACTTGCTCGTGAAGAAGGTGACCTCAAGGAGAACGGCGGCTACCACGCTGCCCGCGAGGAGCAAGGCAAGAATGAAGCACGCGTGCGCCAGCTCAAGCAGCTCCTGGAGCACGCACGCATCGGCGTTCCAGACTCAGAGGTCGACGAAGTAGCCCCAGGAAAAGTCGTCACGATTGTGTTCACGTCCGGCGGAGACGAAGAGACCTTTCTGCTGGGGTCCCGCGAGGAATCTGCCCATGCCTCGATCGATGTCTACTCCCCGACCTCGCCACTTGGTGCCTCGTTGGTCGGCAAGCGCGTTGGCGACTCTGCCTCGTACACCCTTGCCAACGGCAAGGAAATCACCGTCGAAATCCGCAAGGTCCAGGCCTACATCCACTAGCCAGTAAGCATCGACTTCTGGCCCAGCTCAGCTTGCTTCGACAAGCGCGCCGCATCTGCCGCACGTCGGCCGGCTTTCGTGGCGGTGCCCAGATCGCCACGCATCTGACCTGAATAGCCCTGCCAACTGCCGCGTGCCTGACTGGTCTCCTTGTGGAAGCTGGTGATCTCGGACTCCTTGTCGCGCAACACCATTGCTGTACCCGATGACTCGACATGCTCCACTCGCAGAACTTCGGTACGCACTTGCTGCAGGCGCTCGGTAATGCGTTCGATGTAAGCACGATAGAAGGCCACCCGAACCGTGTGCGCGGTATGGGCGCGCACTTTTCGAACCGACCGACCCCGCACTCGAGTGATAGAAACATAGGTATCGCCGCGCCAGCTGTCCTGCGACACCCAGCGATGACCTGCGTTGATCATCTGCACCGCAAGCGAGGTGAAGAGCGCTTCCACAACTTCCAGATCAGATGGCATGCCGTAGGCGATGACGAAGGTGGAGTTGGAGGCGATATCAACCTTCACATCATTGGCGAGCGCAGTGGCAATGAAGAGTGAGATGAGGTGCTGGTTCGCGCGCTTGCCCTTTTCGCCGATCGTGACCGTCCGCGATTGAGGTTGCGTGCGCTCTTGGCGCTTGACCACGTGCGCTTGAGCCAGGGCCAGGCTGATGCTCGCTGCGGTAGCCAGCGCCTGCGCTTTCATGAGGTAGGCCTCGGCCTCATGTTCGTTGTCTGTGCGCTCAGCCTTGGCAAGCAGCGCGCTGATGCGCTCAATTGACATAGGCAATATCCAACCGTGAGCCGTGATAGCCAGCGCGCAGGAGCAATGCAGCCTGTGGCCCAAACGCAATCTCCGCGACTCGTGTCATGGCAAGTCGAAAATTTGCGTCATGCGGTGCCACTTGCTGATCCCAAGACAGGTGATGCGCAACTTCATGAGCCAGCACTGTTTCCCGGCAAGCCCAATCGGCCTCCAATGGAATTGCGATCACTCCAGTTGATTCATAGTGCGCTCGGCTACCTCCCTTGCGGGCTCTCACATGCAGCGCCCTCGCATTGGGGTACCAAGCAAGGCATTGATCACTGGCAAGCCAGGCATCCGCAGTCCTTTGCAGGGCGCTGAGATCCCCCAGAATTCGCTGGTTCGGCAGCTGGAAATGCGAGCCGAAGAAGTCAACGGAACCTCCTCGATCAAGCGCATGCGCCCATGCATCCTCCACTGAATAGACGCTTTGACGGTCGCTGTCGATCCCCGTCGAAACCCCAATGCGCGCCACACGTCGAGGATAGAGTCATCGCCGATGAGTTCTTGGCGCCCGCACCACGCATTGCAACGCACTCCGTGGCTGCGCGATCTTCCGACCGAGGTAGTGGTCCTTTCGGCCATTGCCTTCTTTGTCGCGATCGGATTCGGAATCCTCGCGCCGGCAATCCCAGTCTTCGCGCGTTCGTTCGGTGTGAATGCGCTGGAAGCCAGTGCCGTCATCTCGGTGATGGCCCTGTCGCGATTCATCATGTCGCCCTTCGCTGGAATGCTGGCGAACAAATTTGGTGAGCGACTGATCTTGTCGACCGGCCTCATCATGGTCGCGGCAACCAGCCTTGCCGCGGGCTTGAGCGCGAGCTACTGGCACCTGCTGCTGTGGCGAGGTGTGTCAGGCATTGGCTCGTCGATGTTCACCGTGTCTGCTCTCGCCCTTCTGCTGCGCGTAGCGCAGCCCGATCAACGCGGTCGAGCTGCCAGCGCTTTCCAGGGAGGATTTCTGCTCGGTGGAGTCGCCGGGCCGGCAGTGGGCGGACTTGTGGTTGCCATCTCCATCCGTGCCCCGTTCTTTATTTACGCGGCGAGCTTGGCCGTCGCATCGGTCGTGAGCATGGTGTTCCTGACCAAGGCAAAGCTGCATCAGCTCGAAGAGGAAGTCTCGGGAGGTGAAGCAGAGGCAGAGGAATCACTGCGAGACGCGCTCAAGGACGGCGCCTACCGCGCCGCGCTCATGGTGAGCCTTGTCGGGGGATTCGTCTCATTTGGTCTGCGTATTTCCATCGTGCCCTTGTTCATCACCGAAGGTCTGGATCGCGGTGCCTCGATGGCGGGCTTCGGCTTCCTGATAGCCGCGGTAGTCCAGGCAATTCTGTTGATGCCTGCGGGGCGCATGGCTGACACCGTTGGCCGTCGAAAAGCCATGCGCATCGGCACAGTCACCCTGTTCGTCGGCATGGTCATCTTGACCGCAGCCGACATCGCAGCAAATGGCTTTGGCACCAGTGGACTCATTGGACCGGCTCTGTTCTTCCTGTCGATGGCAGTTCAAGGAGTCAGCGCAGCATTCCTTGGCTCTGCTCCGGCAGCCGTCGTAGGTGACATCGTGGGAGGCCGACGCGGCGGCATCGTCGTTGCCACCTTCCAGATGACTTCTGACCTCGGCATGATCCTTGGCCCATTGGCGGCCGGCTTCCTGGTCGACAGCCTCGACTACGACTGGGCCTTCGGCTTCGGCGCAGCACTGTCGCTTGTGGCTGTCATCGTGATCTGGGTAATGCCAGAGACCCTGGGTCGAGTGCGAACTGCCGCTCCAGCCAACGCCTAGTGAGGCGTACCCTTCTGACATGACCAATCCCGCAGTGGACACCGCACAGATCTATCTCGCCATGGGTTGCTTTTGGGGTGCCGAAGAAATCTTCTGGCTTCAAGACGGGGTCGTGGACACCAGCGTGGGCTACATGGGTGGCGATCGGGTGAGCCCCAGTTACCAAGAGGTCTGCACTGGTCGCACCGGTCACACCGAGACGGTGTGCGTCACCTATGACCTCAGCAAGATCAGCACTCTTGAGATCCTGCAGCAGTTCTGGGAGCGGCACGATCCAACCCAGGGCATGCGCCAAGGCAATGATGTTGGTTCGCAGTACCGCAGCGCGATCTTCACCACTACCGACGAGCAACTCCAATTGGCGCAGCGCACGCGCGAGGTCTACAACGCTGAACTTCTCACTCGCGGTTACGGTGAGATCACGACCGAGATTGCACCGGCATCTGGCCTCACCTACTACGTTGCTGAGCCCTATCACCAGCGCTATCTCGAGGTGAATCCAAACGGCTACCGCTGCCACTCCATGACTGGCATTCCACTTCCAGCCCTGGTCTAAAGTGCTGGAAGCAAGCGCCGCCGATTCATACGACACTGAGCTGCGCAGAGTCGTTGACCGGCTTCGCTCACTGCCGATTGCCAAACTTGAAGCTTCGCAAGACATCGTCGAAAGCCTTGCGCTGCAACTCCTTTGCGACGCTCAATCCCTGGGAAGTGCTGCACCAGCAGGCGGCCTCCCGCAACTCAAGCCTTGGGGCTACGGCGACATGATCATGGTGCTCGGCAGCGACCTGCGCATGTTGGCAACTCAGGATGCCGAGCTCACGTCCAGCCTCGCTGCGCTCACTGCAGCCAGGCAGCAACTCCCCTAGTCGCGACCGGCAAAGATCGCCAGGAACCTGAGAATCTCCAAGTACAGCCAGATCAATGTCACCAGCAGTCCAAAGGCCATCCGCCAGGACTCACGCTCGGGAGCGCCATTGGCGATCCCCTGCTTGATGGCTTCAAAGTCCAATACGAGAGTCAGCGAAGCCAATGCCACACCGACCAGGCACAGCAGCAGGCCCCAGATGCCGACACCGTAGAAGCCCCAGCCGCCCCCGACGCCGAACAGTGCGCTGACAAGGGAGGCCAGCCCGATCAGTGCGTAGCTGACGAGCGCGATCATCATCATCCGCTGGAACTTGCCGGTGACCTTGATGATGCCGGTGCCGTACAGCAGCAGCATCACGCCGAAGGCCGTCATCGTGCCAAGCACCGCTTGCTGAATCAGACCTTGGTAGTTCACCGACTCTGCATAGGAGTTGTACCAAGTGCTGATGCCGCCAAGGAAGATGCCTTGCACTGCCGCATACAGGATCACCAGGATTGGCGAGACTTCACGCTTCAGCGCATTGGCGAAGCCCAGACCAAGACCGGCCACCAATGCGATCCACATCAGGTATGGGGCGGCCTCGAAAGTGTTCCAACCCACGATCGCCATCACAACGGTCACGGCGAAGATGCCAGTCGATTTCATGATGACGTCGGTCATCGTCACGCGCAGCCCACCACCAGCAGTGATGACGTCAAAGTCCTGGTCGGTGGCTCCACCGCCACCAGCAGCCTGGTTCAGCGCCGAACGTCCTTCCTCATACGCAAAACCAGGTTGATCGGCTTTTTCGTATCGGGAGAGCACGGGATTGTTCGACTCGTTGAACCTGCTGTTTTCGGCCATGCAATACGGTATGTCGGCAATTTCCGCTTTGCAAATGCATCGCCGCCACAATTCTGACGAGAAGCCTCCGCTGGCGAGGGATACTCACACAGAGCCAAAAGGAGGCCCAATGAGCATGGAGCCCACGCCCGTTGACCCACCGCAGATGCAGCAGAGTGCTGCGTTCGCTCAAGGCATGATCGCGCCCGCAGGAAGGACTCTCTACATCGGCGGTCAGAATGGTGTCGACGCCGACGGGCACCTGCGTGAAGGTCTTGGCCCCCAGACTGAGCAAGCACTTCGCAATGTCTTGTCAGTGCTTGATGCTGCCGGTACTGACGCCGACCACGTAGTGAAAATGACGATCTACCTTGCTGTAGGCATCGACCCGATGGACGCTTTCGCAGCGAGTGCGAGAGTGTGGGGAACTCGCCGCACCGCGGTGAGCGTGCTGTCCGTCAACCCCGCTCGCGAAGGCGCTCTGGTGGAGATTGAGGCAATAGCAATGATTCCCGCTAGTGAGCTCTGATCATCTCCAGGAGTGCCCCCGATGGGATTTGAACCCATACTGTGCCGGGTTTAAGCCGGGTGTCTCTGCCAGTTGGACTACAGGGGCGTGGGGAAGAGCGTATGGGGTCGTTCAGTTGCCCAGGCGCTCATGAGTTGGCGCCGCGAGGCAGCGGCGCAGTCGATGCGCGCACCACCAGGCGCGTGGGTAAGACGATCGAATCAGCATGCATGCGGAACTCAGAATTGAGTTGGACAAGAAGCGCTTCAGCAGCGATGCGACCCATGTCGTGCACCGGTTGTTCCACCGTCGTCAGCTCAAGCAGTTCTGACATGTCGTGTCCGTCAACTCCAATGAGGGAGATGTCACGACCCGGCTGCAGACCGTGACTGCGCATTGCGCGCATCGCCCCAAAGGCCATCTCATCTGACATGCAGAACACTGCAGTCGGCCTCTCTCGCTGGGCAAGGATGGCGGTCATTGCCTGCTCTCCCCCAGTTGAGGTGAAGTAGCCCAGTGACTCCAAGCTCGAGTCAATCGGCAGGTTCGCCTCAGTCATCGCATCGACGAATCCACGGTGCCGATCGAACTCAGCAGTGAATCTGGCACGGCTCGCTGAACCTGCAATGAGCCCGATGCGCTGGTGTCCGAGATTGATCAGATGCTGCGTGGCCATGCGAGCGGCGTACACATCGTCGATTGTCACGCTGGGCACGTCGTCGATGCTGACGCCGATCAGACTGGTCGGCAGATCCAATTTGATCACTTCGGCCAACTGCTGGTCCTCTGGCGGCATGGCAATCACAAGTACGCCATCCACCCGTCTGCGAAGGCGTGGAGCAGGTGCAAGTCGATGCTGGGCATCTGGGGCACTGACGGTCATGAGCAGCAGATCGATACCAGCGCCCTGCAAGGTTGATTCCACTCCCGAGAGCACCGTGGAGAAGAACCATCGGGCGATGTGAGGAGTGATCACCGCAACACTGCCCGTGCGGCCGCTTGCCAATCGCGACGCGCTCGGGGAGATCACATAGTCAAGCTCGGCAGCCGCACGCTCGACCCTGGCCCGAGTCGTGGCGTCAACATTGGCCAGCCCGCGAAGAGCACGGCTGACCGTGGCCGTGGACACTCCGGCGGCCTGAGCAACATCGCGAATCGTGATGCCCATGGCTACTCCTCCCAATCCACCTAAAGCGATTACACGCGAAAGCGGAGTAGAGGTCAAGAACTCACAGATGCCAGCCTGTAAACGATGCCATCGAGAATGTCATATTCGGACACGATCACCGGGATCGGACTGACTCGCCGAGCAAGCTCGCTCAAGATGAGGGCACCTGCTCCGATGACATCAACGCGTCCCGGATGCATGAACGGAAGTTCGGCTCGCTCTTGGCCGTTCATTGCAAGGAGTTGATCGGTGATCGTCTGGATTTCGTCGGAGCGCAGCACGGATCCATGAATGGCAAGCGGGTCATACTCCGCCAGGCCAAGTTGCATCGCCGAAACGGTCGTCACTGTTCCAGCGACTCCGACCACGGATCGAGCCTGCGCGAGGCTCACGGTGCGCTCGGCCTCATCGAACGCTGCGGTCACATCTGCGCTGACATCTGCGATCTGAGTGGCTGAGGCCGGATCTGCGTGTAGATGTCTCTCGAACATCCGAACACAGCCGATGTTCACACTGACCGCAGCGTGAATGTCGACGTCCGCGTCGAAGTCTCCAAGCACGAACTCGGTGGATCCTCCGCCGATGTCCACGACTAAGACTGGAGACTCCAAGGCTGGCAGGCCGCGAACAGCGCCCAGGAAGGAAAGCTCGGCTTCTTCGGTTCCTGCAATCACCTCCGGCTCAATGCCCAGCCGATCGCGCACTCCATCGATGAACGCTGCGCGATTGCTCACATCGCGACTCGCGGACGTGGCGACAAAGCGAATCGCACGAACCCCATGAAGGTCGATGAGCTGGCGGTACTCATCGCAGGCAGCAAAAGTGCGAGCCAGGGCTTCGGGAGCGAACTCACCGGTGCGATCTACCCCTTCACCCAGCCGAACGATGCGCATCTCGCGAACGATCTCAATGAGAGCACCTCGCTCGGGCACTTCGGCGATGAGCAGCCGGATGGAGTTTGTTCCGCAGTCGATTGCGGCGACGGCCCTCGATGCGCATGGACTGGTGAGCCACCAGGCATCGAGTGTGGCCAGGACCTCGTCGCCCAGAGGATTGATGCCCGGGCCTGCGGCAAGGGAGTGTGCGGCAAGGACATGCAGGCACTTCACCCGATCCGGCATTCCTCCCGCGCTGATGCCCGCGATTTCGGCAACCTCGCCCAGTTCGGATCGGTTGGCCAGGTAGTGCTCGTGAGCACGTTGATACGCAGCTGCAAGTGCTGGATCGTTGTGCAGACGCATCTCCATCTCGCGCATCAAGCCTTGGCTTTCCAGAGTTCCGATGGCAGAGGCCAGCCGCGGACAGGTCAGATAGAAGGTTGTCGGAAAGGGCGTCCCATCGGGCAGTCGCGGCGAGGTGCGCACAACGTCCGGCGCACCGCACGCGCATCGGTGGGCTACACCTTCAAATCCCCGTGCACTTCGACCAAGCTGTTGAGCAATCAGACGCAGGTCCTCAGAGGCCACCTGTGGCCCCTGGCGTCACAGTTGTTGATCCGGGCTCAGGTGCCCCGTTGTCAGCCTGCTGCAAAGTGCCCCACATCTTGTCCACCCACGTCTTGTTCGCTGCAGCATCGGCAAGGGACTCGGCGGCCGGGCGGCCATCGGCGCCAAGAGTCGTATAGCCGATCTCCCCAGGAAGCACGAAGTGCAGACGTCGGCGGGCTTCGGCTGCGATGAAGGCGGGGTCAGCCCAGCGCTGCTCGGCAATGGTGAGGTCAGCCACACGTTGCTCTGCTGCATCGACTTGTGCCTGAAGTGAGGCGATGTCCGCACGCTGGGCCAGCCATGCTCGAACGGGAACAGCCAAGGTGAAGACCAGTGCTGCGATCACCAGCAGGAGCACGACCGCGCGACCGGTAACGGCGGCACGCCGCTTAGGCGCGAGGAGGGGAGCACTCACGTGACGATGGTCGCACGACGAAGGAGTGGGACTAGCGAGCGAAACGCGGGAACGCCAGTGCACCTGCGTAGCGGGCAGCATCGTCGAGCTCTTCTTCGATGCGCAGCAGCTGGTTGTACTTCGCCACTCGCTCAGATCGAGCCGGCGCACCCGTCTTGATCTGACCGCAGTTGGTGGCAACAGCGAGGTCGGCGATCGTGGTGTCCTCTGTCTCACCAGATCGGTGCGACATCATGCAGCGGTAGCCATTGGTCTGTGCCAGAGTGACCGCATCGAGAGTTTCAGTGAGCGTGCCAATCTGATTCACCTTCACCAGCAATGCGTTGGCAGTGTTCTCCTTGATGCCACGAGCCAAGCGCTCTGGATTCGTCACGAACAGGTCATTACCCACGAGCTGCACTCGCGAGCCGATGGCGTCAGTGATGTGACGGTAGCCGGCCCAGTCATCCTCAGCGAGAGGATCTTCAATGGAGACCAGCGGAAAGTCATCCAACAATGCCGCGTAGTAGTCCGTCATCTGCTCGGCGCTAAGAGCCGCACCTTCAAATTGGTATGCGCCGTTCTCGTAGAACTCAGTCGACGCGACATCAAGTGCGAGCGCAATATCGACACCAAGCTTGAGTCCGGTCGCCTCGACAGCCTGCGCGATGAGTTCAAGTGCGGCACGGTTGCTTGGCAGATCGGGAGCGAATCCGCCCTCATCCCCAAGTCCGGTGGAGAAGCCGGCCTTCTTCAGCACGCTCTTGAGGGAGTGGTAGACCTCAGTGCCCTGTCGCAAGGCCTCACCGAAGCTTGCAGCACTGATTGGAGCGATCATGAACTCTTGGATGTCCACGCCCGTATCGGCGTGAGCTCCACCGTTGAGGATGTTCATCATGGGCACGGGCAGCAGATAGGCATTGGGGCCGCCGACATACCGAAACAGTGGGAGTCCGGCAGATTGAGCAGCTGCCTTGGCGGTGGCCAGCGAGACTCCGAGGATTGCGTTGGCGCCAAGACGTGACTTGTTTGGTGTGCCGTCCAGATCGAGCATCACCTGATCAACAATTCGCTGATCAGCAGCATCGAGTCCGAGCACCGCAGGGGCAATCTCAAGTTCAACTGCCTCGCAGGCCTCAAGCACTCCCTTGCCGCCGTAACGGCTGCCGCCGTCGCGCCGCTCTGATGCCTCAAAGGCGCCGGTCGATGCACCCGAGGGAACAGCAGCACGGGAGACGGTGTCATCGTCGAGCAGCATCTCGACTTCAACAGTGGGATTACCCCGTGAATCGAGGATCTCGCGGGCAATTACGGATTCGATGGAAGCCATGCGCGCAGCCTACGGGAGGGTGCCAAGCCTGCTCGTCCGGTCTGGACCGACGCTGACCTCAACTCGTTGCTGGACCCATTCCTTCATCTCGGTCACATGGCTGACCACTCCAACGATGCGCCCTCCCGAGCGCAGGAGGTCGAGCTGATCCAGGACCAATTGGAGGGATTCCTGATCCAGCGAGCCAAAGCCCTCGTCAACGAAGAGGGTCTCCAGCTGCGAGCCGCCAGCTTCATCCCGTACGACATCCGCCAAGCCGAGCGCCAAGGCCAAGGCCGCATAGAAAGTCTCGCCGCCTGAAAGTGAACGCGGATCCCGTGCCTGCCCTGTCCACTCATCGCGCACCTTGATGCCCAAGCCAGCTTGCGCATTGCCACGAGCCTCATCGTCCAGCTCAAGGGCGTACTTGCCGGCGCTCATCCTCGCCAAGTGGATGCTTGCCGCACTCAAGACTGAGGCGAAGCGACGTTGCACTGCGTAGCTCTGCAGAGTCATCCGCTTGGTGTTGATGCCGCCGCGAGCGGCGGTCACCGCATCACCCAGAGCAATTGCGGTGACGGTCTCCGCGTCGACTCGAGTCTGGGTTGTGAGCGCTTCCTGGAAATCCAGAACAGGCTTTCGCGCAAGCTTGGCCACCACCCGCATTTGATCGGCGACCATCTTGTACTCCTTCAGCAAGACCTCGGCCTTTGCTGCATCTGCTTGAACTTCTCTTGCCCAGACATCAACATCCTCGACTTCAGGCGGTCTTGGCAAGGTGGACGTAGCAAGGGCAAGCTCCTGCTCGGCAAGAAGAAACGCTCGCAAGAGTGCAGCACGCGCGGTCATTTCCTCAGTCAACGCGATAGCTGAATCAGATTCGCCGATGGCCGCAGCCCTCAGCGCAGCCTGATCGCGCCACTGCGACTCAAGCAGCTCAAAGGATGCTTGCTGGGTGGTGAGTTCGTTGATGGCCAACTGGAGTTCTTGACTGAGCGCAGCCTCATTGCCCACAAGTTCGGCGATCGCCTCGCGCAACTCGGGCAGTTGTCCAGCAGCGGTCTCCGCGGAATCCAGCGCCTGTCGCGCACTCTCAAGGATGCTCGGGAGCTCGTCCACTGAAGTTTCGTCCAGTGCGCCCCTGATGCGATTGGCATCGCTTTCCAGCTTCGACTTGTCGGCGTCAGCCTTCTTCAGTTCAATCTGTGCGTTCTTGACCGTTTGGGTCACAAGCTTCAGTTCGCTGCGGAGCTGCTCAATATCCGCCTCAGTGACCAGCCCAGGCGCTGATATCGCGGGAAGCGGATGCTCCAGCGCTCCACAGACCGGGCATGGCTGGCCATCAGCGAGTGCGTGTGCCAACGAAGCTGCACGCTCCTGAGCAAATAACTGCAGGGAAGTCTCAAGTCGAATGCTGCAGTCATCCAGTGCGAACTGCGCCTGACTTGCGAGCAACTCGGCTTGCGCGGACTTGCCAGCAGCCAGTGCAAGTTCTGCTTCCAGAGCTGCAAGATGGTGAACCTGTTCGGATTTTCGACTGAGCGAAGCAAAGTTTCGTTCCAACTGTTCAGCTGTGGCGGCAAGCAGCACCACTGCCTGGAGGTTGCGCTCCAGGGCTTCTCGTTCTGACGGCTGTTGAGCCAGAGCCGAAGTCAGTCGGTCCACTTCTGCCTGCCGAGAGTCAATTGTTGCTCTAGCCTCCAGCCGTTCGGCCTCGCGAATTGCGTGCCCCTGCTCCCACCGCACCCATTGCTGCAGGCTGCCGCTGCTTTGGTCCAATTCAGAGATGCGGTCACCGATTTGCTCAGAACTCAAGCCCTGATCAAGCACATCCAGCTGACTCACCGCGACTGCCCTCTTTGACTGGGCCGACTCAACTTCGGCACGCGCACTCAAATATGCCTTCGCCTGCGCCAGTTGTGCGCGTGATGCCTCAGCGGCCGCCTCAATCCTGGACACTTCACGTGCCAGTTCAGTGGATTGTTGTTCAAGCCAATCCAGAATCAACTGAGCGGCGCAATCCCGCTCGATCCCATCAGGGTCTGCCACAACTGCGAGCGAATCTGCAACCAATGCCAAATCGAGTTCGCCAAGCACTCCCCCGAGAGCATCGGCAGCACTTCGCACTGCCTCGGCTGCGTCCAGCCGTGCAGTTCGCGCACTCACGCCAGAGGCTTCCAAATCCAATTGCAGCTTGCGAAAGAACTCGTCTCCAAGCAGCGGACCAAGTGCCGTGAAACGCTCCATCGGCTTCATTCGAAGCAGAGCCGCGAACTCGCCTTGAGGCAGCACGACCAACTGGCGGAACTGCTGGGCGGACATGCCCAGCAGTTTGGAGATGTGGGCCCCGATTTCGGTTGCCTGAGTCAGTTCAGCTCGGACTGCGCCTGTGCTGTCGGTCTCGCGCAATTGCTGCGAGGCGGGCGATGGGGTGGTGCCCTTGCCGTTGGCCTTGAGCCGAAGGTATTTCGGGGTCCGACGCAGCCAGACTCGGCGATCACCCACCGTGAATTCGCACTCGACGAAACTCGGCTCATCTGGCGCAGAGAAATCACTTCGCAGACGGGAGTCATCAGCATCGCGACCAGAAACGTCGCCATACAGAGCAAAGACGATTGCATCGATCACTGTGCTCTTGCCGGCCCCCGTCGGACCATCAATGAGGAACAAGCCAGAAGCGCTGAGTTGGTCGAAGTCGATTTCCTGGGAGTGCCGGAAAGGTCCGATCCCAGCGAACTGGAGCCTGTGCAAGCGCATGGCTAGACAACCATGCCCATCCGCACGCGCACGACGGCTTCGTGAATCAAGGCCATCTCATGCTCTGTGGCGTCGGTGCCCGTGACGTATTCGATGAATTGCGCCACCACCAGGGAAGGATCCTGTTGTGCCGCTGACATTGCAGGCTGCAGCTCACCTGGATTGACACCCTCCGGAGCAAACTCAAGCTGCAAGGTGTGAGGAAAGCGCTGACGAATCCTCTCCATCGGACTTTCAGGACGACGAGAATCAGTGAGCACTGCGCGGATCCAATGCTCTTGCACATCTTGGTACCGCGGTTCGCTCAAGAGTGAAGCCAGTTCTCCGCGGATGGTTGTCAGCGGGCGAGGGCTTGGTGCCTGCAGCAGATCGACTGCACAGTCACCATTGGAAGCCACATCGATCAGGACGACAGATTTCTCTTGACCCTCTTCGGAAAATGAGTACGCAAGAGGAGAGCCGGCGTACCTCGCCAGCACGCCACTGCTGGCACCGATCTGCTGCGGCCTATGCAGGTGGCCCAGAGCCAGATAGCTCACCCCAGCAAAGAGTGAGATCGGCGCATGGGGAATACCGCCAACCTGCACATCCCGCTCAGAGTCGCTCGTGATTCCACCAGAGATGAAGGAGTGAGACAGCACGATCATGGGCATCTCGAATGAATGAGCGGAGCTAATGATCGACATTGCTGCCCTCAGCACTTCTACGTGCCAGCGTGCGCTGGCCAGTCGGTCTGCCTGCAAAT
>JAUSQD010000153.1 GCA_030652695.1 Actinomycetota bacterium | reverse complement strand
CATCGCGGCGAAGTGGCCGCTGAACCCACCCACCAGCAGCACCATCGACAAAGTGAGCGAAAGGCGCACCCGATGTGTCACCTCTCACCTCCTTGGCGGTCGGCATCACGCATGTCGATAGGGAACACTAGGCGACTATGGAACCTTTGATATTCGACGTCACGATTGAAATCCCGGCCGGAAGCAGAAACAAGTACGAGGTCGACCACGAGACGGGCCGAATTCGCCTTGATCGGATGCTGTTCACTTCTACCCGCTACCCGCATGACTACGGATTCATTGAGGACACCCTCGGCCAGGACGGCGACCCCCTCGACGCGCTTGTGATGACCCAGGAGCCAACCTTCCCCGGTGTGGTGATTCGCTGCCGCGCTGTGGGCATGTTCCGCATGACTGACGAGGCAGGCGGCGACGACAAGGTGCTGTGCGTCCCTTCAGGTGACCCACGCTTGGAGCATCTTCGCGACATCTTCCACATTGCAGAATTTGATCGTCTGGAAATTCAGCACTTCTTTGAGGTCTACAAGGACCTTGAGCCAGGCAAGAGCGTTGAAGGCGCTTCATGGGAAGGCCGTCAGGAGGCCGAGGACGAGATCCGAGCCTCACAGAAGCGATACGTGCCGAACCCAAATCACAAGCACTGACAAAACAGAACACAAATGCCCGCCACGATGTGGCGGGCATTTGACTTTGGGAACGGCTATCCAACGAGCACATCAAGGCTGGTGAGCAGTCCTTCGACTCGAGACTTGATCTCATCGCGAATGGGCCGCACGCTGTCCACGCCCATGCCTGCCGGATCAATCAGCTCCCAGTCCTCATATCTCTTTCCTGGGAAAATTGGACAGGCATCACCACAGCCCATCGTGACCACGACATCTGCAGCGCGGACGACTTCGTCTGTCCAAGGCTTCGGAAATTCATCTGAGATGTCGATGCCGATTTCAGCCATCGCCGCGATAGCTGAGGGATTGACTTCGTTGCCAGGCTCAGACCCGCCCGACCAACCGATTGCGCGATCGCCAGCCAAGGCCCTGAAGTAACCAAGGGCCATCTGCGACCGACC
>JAUSQD010000013.1 GCA_030652695.1 Actinomycetota bacterium | reverse complement strand
TAGCTCAGGGGATAGAGCAGTGGTTTCCGGAACCGAAGGTCGCAGGTTCGATTACAGCCGGGGGCGCAATGAACAACAAGGATGGATCGACGAAGGTGAAGTCACGCGAGGGTGTGCACTTCGCCTCTATTACTCATAGCTACTACCCGCTGATCGTTGGCATTTTTGTCGGCATTCTGATCATTTCGAATATCGCGGCCACAAAATTGATCAACTTTGGTCCGGCCATCCTCGACGGCGGCGCCTTTGTGTTCCCGCTCGCGTACATCATCGGCGACATCCTCAGCGAGGTCTACGGATTCAAGGCCGCACGACGAGCGATCGTGCTGGGCTTTGCCATGTCGATCCTGGCCGCAGCTACCTTCTATCTTGTGCAGATTTCCCCTGCACCCGAGGCGTACACCAACCAGGAGGCCTTCGAAGCTGTACTGGGATTCGTGCCGCGCATTGTGCTTGCCAGCGTGTGCGGGTTCCTGGCCGGCCAATTGCTCAACTCATATGTCTTGGTCAAGATCAAGGAGCGCACGAAGGAAAAGCACCTTTGGGCTCGATTGATCGGTTCAACTGTTGTTGGCGAGTTTGCCGACACTCTCGTCTTCTGCACCGTGGCCTTCTACGGCATCATCACTGGCGCCGAATTCGCCAACTACGTGATCGTCGGGTACTTCTACAAGACTCTGCTTGAAGTGGTGCTCCTTCCGATCACCTATCCGTTAATTGGCTTCATCAAGCGCCGAGAGCCCACTTACGACTTGGCAGCGGCTCGCTGAGTTCCGGCGTCAAACCGACCCAGGAACTCCGATCGAAGTGCACTGAATTCTCCAGTTGGGATGCTTGCGCGAATCTGGTCGAGGAGCCCGACGATGAAGCGCTCGTTGTGAATGGTGGTCAAAGTCGCGGACAGTCGCTCCTTTGCCTTGAAAAGGTGATGCAGGTACGCGCGCGAATAGTGCTGGCAGGTGTAGCAATCGCACGAATCATCGATCGGCCTGAAGTCTGTCTTGAATCGGGCGTTGGTCACGTGAAATCGTCCGTCAACGTGCAGCACAGTGCCATTGCGTGCCATGCGCGAGGGCGCGACGCAATCAAAAGTGTCCACGCCATGTTCAATTGCTGTGAAGAAGTCGACCGGATCTCCAATGCCTAGCAAGTGCCGAGGCTTCTCTTCAGGGAGTTCCTCGTTCACCCAGCGCACAATGGTGCCGAGGTTCTCCTTCTCCAGCGCACCGCCGATGCCGAACCCATCAAAATCCAAAGCGCCCAACGCAGCGGCGGCTTGTCGCCGCAAGTCCTCGTACTGCGCGCCTTGCACGACACCGAACAGTGCTTGATATGGCCGATGGGCACGCAGGGTTGTGAGTCGTTGATGCTCAGCGACGCAACGCACTGCCCATTCATGGGTTCGTTGAAGTGAACGCTCCTGGTACTCACGGGTGTTCATCAAGGTCGTGCACTCATCGAAGGCAAAAATGATGTCAGCACCAATGGAATGCTGCACTTGCATTGAGATCTCCGGAGTGAAGCGATGCATTGAACCGTCAATGTGCGACTTGAAGGTCACCCCATCGTCGTCAACATGTGCCAGCCGGTCCTTGCCGGGCGCCATGACTTCGTCAGACCGCACGGTCTTGGCATCCATCGCCAGAATCTTCTTGAATCCAACGCCAAGGGAGAGCACCTGGAAGCCGCCACTGTCGGTGAAGGTCGGACCATGCCAGTTCATGAACGACCCCAGGCCACCGGCCGCATCGATGACGTCAGAACCCGGTTGCAGGTATAGGTGGTAGGCATTGGCCAGCAGGGCCTGCGAGCCCAGATTCTGCATCGACTCCGGCAGCACCCCCTTGACCGTTGCCATGGTGCCCACGGGGATGAAGGCAGGTGTGTGGATCTCACCGTGTGGGGTGCTGATGACGCCAGTGCGACCCATGCAGGGCGAATCCTCATGGTCTGCAAGCCGACTTTCCAGCTTGAACATCGGCGCGACCATTGAGTCATCTAATCAAACGACGCAGCGATCATTGCTCGCACTGCCATGACGTACCTTGGTGACGTGAAGCGCAGAGTCATCGCCATCGCAGCAACCCTGCTGGTGATGGCGTCTTCCTTGCCTGCAAGTTCTGCCGCCACTCAACTCTCGGACTATCAAGGCCAAAGCCTCACTTGGCGTGACTGCGCAGCTGGTCAGTGCTCGAGTGTGAGAGTGCCCCTTGACTACGCAGACCTCAGCAAAGGTGACATCACACTTGCCATCAGCCGAGTAGTGCACACCGGCCCAAGCTTTCAGGGATCCATCGTGATCAACCCGGGAGGTCCGGGAGAATCTGGTCTGGACTTCGCCGAATATGCCGCGAAGTTCTTGGCTCCGTCGGTGGCCAGGGAGTTTGATTTCATCGGTCTGGACCCACGTGGAGTGCAGAAGTCCGCGCCCGTGACCTGCATGACGCCCAAGCAGACGGCTGCCTGGCTGTCCATGGATTCCAGTCCTGACAGTCCCAAGGAGATTGCTGCAGTCATGCGAGCTGCCGGGCGGATCAGCAAGGGCTGCTTAAAGTTCAGCCCCCGCATCGCACCCTTTGTCGGCACCGCTTCAGCAGCGCAGGATCTGGACATCCTGCGCTCGGCATTGCGTGAAGAGCGACTCAATTGGCTGGGCTTCTCCTATGGCACCGCCTTGGGCACCGCATACCTGGAAGCCTTCCCTGACCGAGTTGGCCGCTTTGTCTTGGATGGCGCCCTGAACCCAGCGTTGGACTCCATGCAGATATCGGAGGGTCAATCCCGAGGATTTCAACGAGCCTTCCAGAATTTTGCATCGGACTGCAGCAAGCGCAAGATCTGCACTCTTGGAGATTCAACAGCGGTGATCACTGCCAAAATCAATGCACTGCTCTCTGGACTCGAAGATCGCCCACTGCGCACTGATCAGGGCCCACGTCTGACTCAATCCCTGGCCACGAGCGGAATCCTGACTGCGATGTACTCGACGCAATTGTGGGAGCCGCTGGGCAATGCAATTGCCGAAGCCCTCACTGGTGATGGCACCGGCCTGCTGGATTTGGCCTGGATCGGATCTCAGCAGACTGGCCCGAGCACATTCACGTCCAATATTCATTCGGCCTACTACGCGATCGATTGCTGGGACATGCCGGCTGCTCCTGATCCTGCTGGACTCAGCCAGGCAGCCAAGCGCTGGTCGGCCAAGGCGCCAGTGCCGGAGTTCGCCAAATCAATGGCCTGGAGCAATGCGCCGTGCACCAATTGGTTTGCCCACGACCCCAAGCAGCCGGCTGCAGCGGCAACCACGACAAAAGCGCCCATCTTGGTAATCGGCACCCGCTTTGACCCGGCGACTCCATACGAGTGGTCGCAGGCACTCAACTCGCAACTGCCGACAAGTGTGCTGTTGACGTATGAGGGCAATGGGCATACGGCATACGGCTCGGGATCCCGCTGCATCGATGCACAGGTGGATCAGTACTTCCTGAAGGGAACGCTGCCAGCAAAGGGAGCCAGCTGCCCTGCTTAGCCCTCTGACTTGCCGTCGCCTGCATCCAGATCGCGCAAAAACGATTCCAGTTGCGCAGCGATCTCGTCGCCAGTAGGCACAGGTTCATCTGACATGAGGCTGCCCGGCGGAGCACCGATGGTCTGGTCGTATTGATGTTCCAGTGCTGTGACCACGGTTGCAAACTCATCGTTGCCTGCAAGCTGATCTGAAATTTCACGGGTGGCTTGCGCGGCTAGCGGATTCAGCTCATCGACTGGCAACTCCAGGCCTGTGACGCGACTGAGACCGTTGATCAGGGTCTGAGCGCCCTGCGGATACTGAAATTGGCTCAGGTAGTGCGGGACCTGCGCCGTGATGCCCATCGAGTCAAAGCCGTCTTGAGCCAAGTGGTACTCCAGCATGGCGCCCATGTGGCCCGGCACATCAACTTCACCGACGACTGACCGAAATCCGCGGACAAGCTCGGGATCTGAACCGTGAACCGTGATGCCCAGTGGCCGCGTGTGCGGGGCAGGCCAGGGAATGCCCGACACTGCAACAGCAAGGCGGATCCCAAAGCGATGACCAAGACCAGACACCGCGGCGATGAAGCGCATCCACTGGTAGTCAGGCTCCGGACCGGACAGCAACAGGAATGGTGTCCCCTTGGAATCGGTGACCTCGTGCAATTGGATCGTTGGGATGTCGACTCCGGTGAAGTGATCGACTGAGTACGAAAGAACAGGACGTCGAGCGCGATAGTCCATGACGGCATCGACATCAAAACTTGCGACCAATTCGTGGTCGCAGTGCTCAAGGAGGTGGTCGATCGTCATGCGTACCGCGCCGCCGGCATCGACGTATCCAGTGAATGCGTGGATGAGCACAGGTGGCTCTTTGAACCGCGGCATCTGGTGGATGGCGTACATGTCTTCCGGCGGCTGCACGGATCCTCCTTGAGTGAGTTCCTACTACAACAGATTATGGGCGCTTGACCAGGCGCTGCATCATCCTTGCCCCTGAACCGGAGTTCTGCTTAAAGAAAACAATGAACTGCTCGGCGACAGCTCCACTGCTCCAGAAGCGATCGCGTGCGTCGTCATCCATCGCCAGAGCCAGCTCGCAGACCCGAGCCCAGGCCAGTCCGACAGCCTTGGTCATCGTGGCCGCAATGGTCGCTGAGATCGCCGATCCGGCCACCGCGCCGCCAGGAACAAATTTGAGCAGATTGGTGACTGCATAGCGACCCGCCATCGTCGCTCCCCCCGTGAGCACGATCGAACCGGCCAAGGACATGGCGCGTGCGCGACTCGGAGGCAGGCCATATGCGGCTGTGATGCGAGCGATCATCGTGATCTGGTTTGGCACGAGCAACGCAGCATCTGCAAAGGGGATCGGCGTTGCGCCAATGCCCGCCGCAAGCGCCGAGGCCTGGTTAATGATGGCGTCTACTGCTTTTTTTTTACGTCCGATATCGATCTTCTGCGCAGCAGTGAGCGCTCGCTCTGCAACCTCAGGGACGACAAGATACGTGGCGTCAAGTAGATCCTGAACACCGAAGACCGGAGCTCCACTGAATTGGTCTGCCAGTGCATTCGTCAGAACAGTCGATCCCGCAAGCGGCAGCGAAAGACCATCAATGTAGTCCGCGAATTCCAGAGCCTCAGGATGGATCTCTCCGGCTCTCGTAGGCACTTGGGTCATCACAATGATGACGGGCAGTCCGAGCCTGGCCAGTTCGCGCACGAAGTCGACTTGTGCCCGCTCGAAGCGCCGGTCAGACCAACGCACGAGATACCAAGCAGCATGGATGCGCTGCTCAGGTGGCTGCTGCGCGTTTTGAGCCACGACCGTGCGCAAACCCTCCAGAATCACATCGCCCGCAACCCCGGTTTCAAATCCCTCAGCGTCATACAGTCCGAGGAATCCATCTGGCAGGCGATAGTGCGTCAGACCTTTCGTCACTGGTTCTCCCACACCAGTGCGAGCCACCTCGCTGCCAAACATCGTGTTGACCAAGGTGGACTTGCCGACTCCGGTCTTGCCGATGACGAGAAGATTGAACAAGCCAAGCGCCGCGAACGCCTCAGCCAGTTTCTTTTCGAACATTGACTCGACCTGCGCTCGAGACAGATCCTTCACTCCGTCATCGGCCACGACACCACGGTACGCCGTCACGGCCGGCAAAGAGTTACCGTGTACAGATGCGAGCGACCAGTCGGCTGAAGTCGATCGCAATCCTTGGACTGGTGCTTGCCCTCGCCCTTGGTGCGACCATGCTCGGACTCTCTGCGGCTCAGCGCTATGGACTCATGGGGCCAGTTCAGGTGCCAAGCGAGTATCGCGCGCTGATCTTGGATGCCTCTGAACGCTGTCCCCGGATTCCTGTTGAGGTGTTTGCGGCGCAGATCGCAGCCGAGAGCAGCTGGGATGAGCGTGCGTCCAGCCCGGCTGGCGCTCAGGGCATTGCCCAGTTCATGCCTGCTGTCTGGGACCAATACGGGATTGATGCCAATGGTGACGGAAAGATCAGCGTCTGGGACGCCGAAGACGCTATAGCTTCCGCCGCCGAGCTGAACTGTTCAAATCGCAGGCTCGTGCGCGATGTCTCAGGGAACCGACTGAAGAACACCCTGGCGGCGTACAACGCTGGCTTCTCGGCTGTGCGTCGCTATGACGGTGTGCCGCCGTACCCCGAGACACAGGCCTACGTGAAGAAGATCCTGGAGAACGCCAAGTCGATCAGTTGGTAGCTGCCTGGGCAGAGCCAACGAACTCAGCCCAGAATTCATCGCTCATCGCTTCTGAGTCATTGGACGTGCCCCAAGTCTTCATTTCGCGAATGAGCGCTTCCTTGGCGCGGGCCACCTGCTCGGTTACGACACGGCGTTGCGCCCACTGCAACTCCCGAGTGCGCAGTGCGGTTTCAATGTTCATCAGCTGCTCGGGAGTGCACGGCAGGTCATATATCGAGGCAACGAATCTGGCGATGTCCTCTCGGTAGTCATGCCCACGCCGTCCAAATGTTCCGGGTACAACATCCATGGCATTGATGAGGTCCACCGCAGTGAGCACAAAGGTGGTTCCAGGGCGCCAGCGAGAGGACTTCGGCACGCCGACCGGCCGCTCATCCTTGGGGCCCAGCCACCAAGGCTGACGCAACAGCAGATTGGTGCCGAACTTCGGAATCGGATCGTCGTAATGGCTGAGCAGCAGATGACGAACCTTCTCGCGCTGCTCTGTTGGCAGATCCAGATACTCGCCGTAGTTGTCAAGCTCGACCATGAGCCCATCAGGATCAATCCGCGCCTTGTCCAGACGCCAGGATTTGGCGAACTCCGTCGCTGACGGTGTGCCCAGGAAGATTGACGAGTGGATGAAGTCTCTCTCGATCGCCTCAACTGTGCGGTGCTTCCAAATGTCCTGTGTGGTGAGCGCACCGAGGCTTTCGCCAAAGAGGACGAATTTTGGACGCTTCTCTGGAGCAAGTCCGCGCAGATAGCCGGTGATGCCGTACATCACGGCACGATTTTGCTCGACAGCCAGGCCGGTTCGGGTCAACGACATTGATGAAGGCAGCATCGAGTACTGCATGGTGCAGATGGCGCTATTTCCCAAAGTGAGGTACTCGAGTGCTTCGGCCAGCACGTAGTTGATGTATCCAGAGCCTGTGGGCGAGGCGAACACCAGCACTTCACGATCAAAGGCCTTGGTTCGAACGAGCTCGTCGAGCAGGGTCTCCACGCGATCCTCAATGACGCTGGCCGAGTCCAGTCCGACGAACAGTCGGATGGGATCAGCAACGGCAGGAAGTCCCATCACCTCTTGAATCTCAGGCCGCGTCAACACCATGTTGGTGAATCGGCGACCTTCGCGCGAAAGACTCTGGAAGGAGACCAGGCTCTCGGGGCTTCCCGAAACAAAGGGGCTGGACGGAGGAGTCTCATAGGCCGGTTCAACAGCTGCCCCGCCCTGTTCAACTCTTCGTGTCAGATACTCGTAGCCACCGCTGAGCACTCCACCCAACAGGCCGAGGGCAACAAGGTGCCCTACCGGGTTTGCGACTTCGTCATAGCTGGGTGCTATCCGCGTGAGTCCGCGCGAGACCTGTGTTGCCAGTAGGCGTTCAGCAGCCTGCAGTGTGATGACACCGGCGCCGACGCCCAGTGCAATGAGCACTGAATTTCTCGTGGACACCTTGGCAATGGTGGTGTCGCCCAGTTCAGCAGCTCTGCGATGCACGCGCCGGATTTCAAATGCCGAGGCGGCGACTCCTGCTGTCAGCGGAATTGGCAGATTGCGAGTCCATGACATTGACGGAGATTTCTGCGCCAGCAGGTCAAGGGAGCCGATCGCTCCGCTGAGTGCGGCGCCAGCCAGCGCCACTCGCGATGAGCGCTGCGCTGCGACCCGGGCCAGGCCACGCCTCAGTTTCTCGTCCTCATGCGCCGGCAGCAGGCGCGACAGGCCTTCGGCAAGTCCAGCGGCCGCCAGATTCGTGCCGACTGTGAAGGCCAGACGATAGGTCGACGAGCTGCCGTCGGTGCCTGCTGCTCGCGTGCGCGAAAGTCGGTTGCCCAAGGCGTCAATGGCGCTCTCGGCGGCTGTCACAAGCGACAGGGTGGTCGCTGATATCACCCCAGTGGCAATGGCCTGATCCACCGTCTTGCGCGGCTGGAGTCCTGGCTCGAAGGAGGGTCCAACTGCGGCAGCTGCGGCGAACAGCGCAACGCGTTCGGCGAGCGGGCGATTGTGGCCTAAGGCGTTCACGACCCTGCTGATGGTCACCATGGCGCGATTGTGCCAGTACTGAGGGCTAGGTGCTCACAGTTGTTGGGGTGGGCGTTGGCGCAGGCGTGAGCGTCGGTGAAGGCACCGGTGTCGGCACCGGAACCGGCGGCGGCATGGTTGGCGTCACGGTCGTGGTGTTCAGGGCTGACTTCTTCAGCCATGTTGACCAGGCCACATTCCACAGCCCGCCGGGGCCGTTATTGGGCTCGGCCAAGTTCCCCAGAGTGTTCGTGTACACGAAGACATCGCCCGGGATGGTGTTCTTGTAGATCCACTCTGCGTCTGACTCATACATGTTCGTACAGCCGTGAGAGCCATTCCACAGGCCCAAGCGGCCGGTGGCCCAGGGAGCGGCATGGATGAACTCACCCGAGGGGGTGATGCGGGTGTTCCAGCGCGCATCCAGCGAATACTGCTCAGAAGGATCGGTGATGCCCAGTGCCCCGCTGGTGTAGGTCTTGAAGGGTTCCTTCTGAGTGCTGACCACCTTCACGCCATTGCGCGTGCGCCAGTTCGGCCCGCCCAGGGAGGTCTTGAAGGTCTTCACCTTCACGCCATCGATGTAAATGGACATGGAGTGCGTGGCCCCATTGACCCTGCCGATGAAGGAGCGCGCAGTCTTGAAGGAATATGTCGTGCCAAGCGAAGAGGTGCCAACCAGGGTTGCACCGCCAGATACACCCATATTCGTTGAGTTCAGCGAAGACGAGATCGTGATGGTGGAGTGGCCTGGCCAAAAAGTCGTGGGGCGGAACATCACCGAGCGATTGCTCTGCCAAGACCAGGCGCCAGGGACCACCTGGGTCGGCCCAGTTGAGTCAGACTTGGCGGAGACGGTCAAGTGGCGCTCGACCACTGCCTTGTTAGGAATTTCTCGGTTGAAGGTGAGCTTTGGCAAGGTGCCGATTCCGACCCGTGTTGAAGCGGCATTGACCCCGAGATCGTTTGCCGCACCATTGAACTTTCCGGTGACCATGATGCGAGATTTGGGCAGCTTGGTCAGTTTGTCCTTGTCCAGCGCGATCGGAAGCGTTGGCACACCAGAGCCCAGTGCGCTCATCGGTCCGGGGCCGGCTTCGTTCACCGCGCGCAGAGCGACGATGTACTTCACGCCATCAGTCAGTCCACTCACTACACAAAGCCCAAGGGTCATGCCACAGGCGCTCCAGGTATTGCCTCCGTTGGAGGTCACCTGAACTTCCGTGACTGGAGGCACGCTGGAGCTCAACGGCAGCACATAGGCGATTTGCAGCGATCCACTGCCCACGGATGTCACCGACGCGATGTTCGGGGCATCGGGAAATGGTGCGACAGCCTGGGAGGGCACTGCTACGGCAAGCAGGCTCAAAGCCAGTGCAGAAGCGAGCCCGATTCGGCCTGAGTGTGGGGGAAGCACTCCCTCACTGTAAGTCGCTGGGTTGAGCGATCCAAACTGGGGCGGATTGAGACGCGGATTACGTGTCGTACATATGGGCACTCACGCTGAGAACGACTACTCTTACCTAGGCGCTCAGGCGCTGGTGTGTGCACCACAACGGTGTGTGGGCACCAACTAATTCGACGAAATGAGCACTTCGGTGCGAGAGGATCTGCAGTGGCCACGGAATCCATGGACACCTTTGGCGCCAATGAGTGGCTCGTAGATGAGCTCTACGACCTGTATCGACAGGACAAGAGCAAAGTCGATCCCATCTGGTGGGATTTCTTTCAGGACTACTCCCCCGGTGCACCCGGGGAGCCGCCAACACTGAACGCCGCGTCCTCGGGTTTCCAGCCGGCACCTGATCTGGCTGCCCCTGCCGCTCCGGTCGCCTCCGTTGTCAGCCCACCAGCGGCTGTGCCCCCGAACGCATCAACTCCGACCTACCCCACACCGCCAGCCCCAGCCGTCGTCCCAAAACCCGAGGTCGCTGGTGAATCGGCGACCGCTGTGCTCAAGGGGCCCGCCGCCCGCGTCGTGACCAACATGGAGGCCAGCCTTGCTGTGCCGACAGCCACGAGCGTGCGAGCTGTCCCTGCCCGCTTGCTACAGGACAACCGCACAGTCATCAACAACCACCTGGCTCGCACCCGCGGCGGCAAGGTCTCCTTCACTCACTTGATCGGCTATGCCGTCGTGCGGGCAGTCATGGACATCCCCGCGATGAACGGACACTTCATCGAGGTCGACGGCAAGCCTGCGCTCGTCTCCAGCACGGCGATCAATCTGGGGCTCGCCATTGATCAGACCAAGCCTGATGGCACTCGGCAGTTGCTCGTGCCCAGCATCAAGGGCGCGCAGGACATGGACTTCTCGCAGTTCCACGCCGCCTACGAGGACATCGTGCGCAAAGCGCGCAACAACAAGCTGACCGTCGATGATTTCGCTGGCACGACTCTGTCGCTCACCAACCCAGGCGGCATCGGCACCAACTTGTCTGTCCCGCGCCTGATGTCAGGTCAGGGATGCATCGTGGGGGTTGGATCGCTTGAATACCCGGCTGAATGGGAAGGTGCCTCAGAGGAGTCCATCGCCCGCAATGCCGTGTCCAAGATCTTGACTCTGACCTCGACCTACGACCATCGGATCATTCAAGGGGCGCAATCTGGAGAGTTTCTTCGTCGAATTCACGAACTGATTCTCGGCAAAGACGGCTTCTACGACGAGATCTTCCGAGCCCTGCGGATTCCATACGAGCCCATTCGCTGGGCCAAGGACATCTCAGCAAACCACGAGTCAGATCTCAGCAAGGCAACCCGCGTGCAGGAGATCATTCACGCCTACCGCGTGCGTGGACACCTCCTTGCCGACACTGATCCGCTTGAGGCTCGCCAGCCTTCACATCCAGACCTCGACACGATGTCGCACAGCTTGACCCTCTGGGATCTTGATCGCGTCTTCCCAACAGGCGGCTTCGGTGGCCAGCCGCTGATGAAGTTGCGCGAGATTCTGCGCGTTCTGCGTGATTCATACACGCGCACCATGGGCATTGAATACATGCACATTCAGGATCCAGAGCAGCGCACCTGGATTCAAAGTCAGATCGAGGGACCACATGTGCGCCCTGATCGAGCAGAGCAACTGCGCATCCTTCACAAGTTGAACGAAGCCGAAGCGCTCGAATCATTTCTCCAGACCAAGTACGTGGGGCAAAAGCGCTTCAGTCTGGAAGGTGGCGACTCGCTGATTCCACTGCTCGACGCCATCCTGATCGGGGCAGCAGATGAGCAACTGCTGGAGGTTGCCATCGGCATGCCGCACCGCGGTCGCCTGAACGTACTGACCAACATCGCCGGCAAGTCCTACGCCCAGATCTTCCGCGAGTTCGAGGGCGATTTCGGCCCAGAGTCCGTGCAGGGCTCTGGCGACGTGAAGTACCACCTGGGCACAACCGGACAGTTCACTGCGCCCAGCGGTGCAACAACTGACGTCTACCTGGCTGCCAACCCCTCGCACCTTGA
>JAUSQD010000142.1 GCA_030652695.1 Actinomycetota bacterium | reverse complement strand
GCCGACGAGATCAACCGCGCACCTGCAAAGGTGCAGAGCGCGCTGCTAGAGGTGATGCAGGAACGACAGGTGACCATCGGACGCGAGACCCTGCCAGTGCCTGATCCCTTCCTGGTGATGGCAACCCAGAATCCCATCGAGTCCGAGGGCACCTATCCCCTGCCCGAGGCGCAAGTCGACCGATTCATGATGAAAGTGCTCGTGGGCTACCCCTCGCCCACCGAGGAGTTCGTCATCGTCGAACGGATGATGCGCCCGATGGAGAAGATCAATGAGGTGCTCGACCCCGAACGACTGATCCAGGCGCAACGCGCTGCGGCTTCAGTCTTCGTCGATCCAGGGCTCATCGAATACGCGGTGCGCATCGCCACAGCAACACGGGCGCCAGAGTCACTGGGTCTTGGCGAGCTGAGTCGCTTCGTGTCCTTTGGGGCAAGCCCGCGCGCATCGATCAACCTCGTCTTGGCGGCCCGCGCCTTGGCCTTCATCCGTGGTCGCGACTACGCGATCTTCCACGACGTGCAGGACCTCGTCCACGATGTCTTTCGTCATCGACTCGTGCTGTCCTACGAGGCACTTGCAGAAGGCGTGTCAGCTGACGACATCATCGATCGAGTTCTGAAGGCCGCGCCGGTGCCTGAGTTGGACCGTCGGTAGCCGCTCATGGCTGAAGGCCCGCGCTCAGCGAAGTCGATCGCTGCAGTTCCGGAGGCGCTGCTGTACCGGCTCGAGTGGCGCGCGCTGAAGCGACTCTCGGGAGTGCGCGGAGGAGACTTTCGCACGATGGCCCGCGGCTCGGGGATCGATGTGACGGACATTCGCGCGTACGAGCCCTACGACGACGTGCGACACATTGACTGGAATGTGACCGCACGGCTGGACGAGCCGCATGTGCGCGAATACCTGGAGGATCGCGATCTGACGGCCTGGCTGCTGCTGGACCGGTCGTCATCGATGTCCTTTGGGCCTGCGGATCGCGGTAAAGACATCGTGCTCATCGAGCTCTCAGTCGCCCTTGCACGCATGCTCACCCGAGGTGGCAACCGCGTGGGCGCAATGCTCTATGACGAAGGCAAGCCGGAAGTCATCCCAGCAGCAGCCAGTCGCGATCACGTGCTGCGCCTGGCTCATCGACTGCTGCAGGAGTCCGCACCATCGCAAGAGGAAACCGACCTCGCTCCTCAGCTGCTGCGCACCGCGTCGATGCTGAAGCGGCGCTCGCTGGTGTTCCTCATCTCCGACTTCATCGTGCGCGATGGCTGGCAACGGCCGCTGGGATCCCTCGCCCAGCGGCACGAAGTAGTGGTGATCAGGCTGGCCGATCGGCGAGAGGAAGAACTCCCTGATGTCGGGACGATCTGGGTGCAGGATGCCGAGACAGGCGAGCAGATGCTGCTGGACACCAGCGACACACGCTTTCGCGAGCAGTATCGCCAAGCCGCACAGTTGCGCGAGCGAGACTTGACCCAGGATGTCCGACGCACGGGTGCTCATCTGCACACGGTGTGGACTGATGACGACCTCGCCGATGCACTGGTCAAGATGGCGCGAATGCAGCGCGGAACTCGCTGATGTCCTTCATCTGGCCTCTCCTGCTGGCGACGCTGCTGCTGATCCCGCTGGCTGTCTTTGCCTACTTGAACGCGCAGCGCACGCGCATGGCCCAGTCCAGCAATCTGGCAACTTCAGGACTGGTGACCATCGGCTCACTGTCGGCCCTGGGCAGGCGGCGCCACCTGCCGTTCATTATTTTCCTGATCGGCTTCATCCTGCTGGCGATCTCCTTCGCCCGCCCGCAGATGGCACTGGCCGTGCCACAGCTCAGCGGAACCGTCGTGCTCGCCGTTGATGTCTCCAACAGCATGGCTGCCGATGACATCAAGCCCACCCGACTGCAGGCAGCCCAAGCCGCAGCCAGTGAGTTCGTGCGGCAACAGCCGGCTGGGGTGTCGATCGGCCTGGTCGCTTTGGGCAGCGGCGCCCAGGTCATTGCCAAGCCCACCGATGATCGCGAGGAATTGCTGGCAGCCATCGATCGACTCTCCAGCGGTGGCGGCACCCAAATCGGAACCGGGCTGCTCGCAGCGCTGAACACCGTCGTGGATGAGCCGATCATCGTCACCCCTGAATTGCTCGAGGGTGACATCAGCGGCGTCAGCGTCGGCTACCACCCATCCGCCGCCATCGTGCTCGCCTCCGATGGTGAGTCCACTGGAGGACCGGACCCGAACGTTGTTGCCGATCTCGCCGCGGCCGCTGGAGTGAAGATCACCACCGTGGGCATTGGCAGTGCCGATGGCGCGGTCATTGAAGTGGACGGCTACCAAGTGGCCACCGCGCTCGACGAAGAAGCCCTGGGCCAGATCGCTGAACTGTCGGGCGGCGAGTACTACCAGGCTCAGGATGCAAGCGCGCTCCTGCAGGTCTACGACGGACTGGACATGCAGTGGCAGGCCAAGGCCGAAGAGGTCGAAGTCACGGGCCTGTTCAGTCTTGCGGCAGTCGTGCTCTTCCTCATCGCAGGCCTGTTGTCGATGCGGTGGCTAGGGCGGGTGCTCTGATGTCCTTCGCCTGGCCATTCCTGCTCACCTTCGTCCTTGCCGCTCCCGCGCTCATTGCCCTGCATCTGTGGCAGCTGCGACGGCGGCGCAAGACAGCGGTGCGCGTGCCAAGCGTGGCCATCATTCGCGCTTCGGTGCCGCAAGGCTCGCGATGGCGACGCCACATACCTGTTGCCCTGCTGGCTGGCAGCATGTTCTTCCTCGCCATCGCTGCGGCAAGGCCAACAGCCGCGCTGCCCATTCCGATCAACAGCACCTCGATGATCCTGGCGCTGGACACCTCCGGCTCGATGTGCAACACCGATGTGCCGCCCAATCGACTCACCGTGGCGCAGCAAGCTGCAAGCAGTTTCATAGACGAGCAGAACCAGGACAGCCGCATTGGCCTGGTCACCTTCAACGGAGTCGCAGCCCTGGTGGTGCCGCCGACTTCGGATACCGACGCCTTGCGCGAGGCCATCTCCAAGCTGACGGTCGATCGCGGTACTGCGATTGGGCTTGCCATCTTGGAGAGCATCGATGCGATCGCTGAGGTCAACCCCAATGTCGACGAGACCACCGTTGAATTGGGCCTCACCGAACCAGCAGATCAACAGCAAGAACAAGAGGATCAGGAAGAACAGCGATACCAGCCAGACATCATCGTGGTGCTCACCGATGGTGCCAACACTCGCGGAGTTGATCCACTGATTGCCGCTGAAGTGGCAGTGCAACGCGGCGTGCGCGTCTACACGATCGGCTTTGGCACAACAGAGCCCGGAACCAGCATGTGCTCCCCCGATCAGGTCTTCGGCGGCTTTCAATTTCAGGGCTTCGGTTCAGACCCGGGTCAGGGATTTGGCGGCTTTGGTGGCGGCGGCGGTGGGGGTGGATTCGGCGGCGGCAACTTCCGTCAGATCGACGAGCCAACCCTGCAGGAGATTGCCAAGATGACCGGGGGTGAGTACTTCAAGGCGCAGGATGCCGAGCAGTTGCTCGAGGTGTTCAGCCAACTGCCAAGCCGCGTGGTGAGCCAGACTCAGGACATCGAGCTCAGCGTGGCATTCGCGATCCTTGGAGCGCTCCTGGCTGGCACCGCCGTCGTCCTGTCATTGCGCTGGAATCGCTTCGGCTGAGGTCACTGCCTCGGATAAGTCGAGGTCTCCAGCTTGCGGCCGCGCACATAGGTCTTGGTCAGTGCTTTCTCACGAGCCATCATCAGCAAAGTGAACAGCAGCGCATCACGATCAATGGACGGATCCGCATGGCGCCGGCGGTGGCGAAGCGACTGGTCATACATATCCCACGCTGATGGATCCAGCACCACGAAGTCAGCTTCCTTGCCCACGTCGAAATTGCCGATGCGGGATTCCAGATCCAAGGCCCGAGCCCCTGCCAAGGTGCCGCAGAACAACAGTTCGGCCGGATGCATGGAGACGGACTCGTCGATCAAGGGCGCCGGATCGATGCCCACAATGGACCGCTCAGAGATGTGCTGCTTGAACGCGGCATTCAGGATCTGTGGCATGAACCATTCATCCCCGCCACCGATATCGCTGCCCATCGCGATATTCACACCAGACGCAACTGTGCGCTTCCACGGCATCGTGCCCGAGCCAAGGAACAACTGCGAGACAGGACAGTGGGCAATCGAAGTCGCCGTCTCAGCCATTCGAGCCAGCTCAGCATCCGAACAGTGAACCGCGTGGGCCATCACGCTGCGCGGCCCAAGAAAACTCTTGCCACCGACCTGTGAACCCGGCAGCCATTTGCCGTCGTAGGTGTCCAGATAGTTGTCGACCAAGTAGTGGGCCTTGACCGCATCGACCTCGCCATCACCAGGACGCGCGTTCTCACTGAGGTGCGAGGTGAAGTAGACCCCGCGATCGCGGTACTGGTCATACATCTCCCCCAGCGCAAGCAGAGTCTCGCGCGTGACCGACAAGCTGAAGCGCGGCACCACGGCAACGAACTGCAGCGCATGCTTGCGTTCCTGCTCGTCCAGCGGATGCCACTTCTCGATCTCCGCACGGCTCAGAGCGATCGCCTCGGATTCAGAGACGATCAATGCGGATGCCGAAGCAGGGCCAACTGTTTGAATCCCGCGACCGGAAACCAGTCGAAGCCCGCGCTCACGTGCCACTGAGAAGAGTGAGTCCTGCGCATGCGGAAATGCCGAGCCGAAGATCAGCCCCATCGTGGTGCCGGCCGTGATCATGCGATCACACCACTCAACTGCCGCCTGATGAGCGAACTCTGGATCAGCCAGCCGTGATTCGGCAGGGAAGATGCACTCGTTCAACCACTCCAGCAGCTGACCGCCGCCATAGGAGTCAGCGCTCCACACCTGCGGGAAGTGCATATGGGTGTCGATGAACCCCGGCAGAAGAAAGCAGCCCACGTGATGCTCAACCGGAAGCGAAGCGAACTCCAGGGGCAGTCCTGAGAAGTCCCCGCACCACACGATCACGCCAGAGGCGTCAACTACCAGTGCGCCGTCGGCGAACTGCTCCAGGTGCGCAGCAGCGGAAGTGACCAGAGCCTTGCCGGCAATGTGAAAGATGTGGCCGCGATGCACCACTGGATCAACGGCAGGCACGACAGCAGGATCAACAGCAGGCTCAATGACACTCATCACATCACCTCAGTTAGAAAGCGCAGTCACGGTCGCCGCTGATCCCATACTGCACATCAGGCAGCGAGGTTCTGCACAGTGTCGCCCACTTCCATGGGTTCTGATCAGTCTCGTCCAGCTCCCATGTGGACTTCGTCAGATCAGCCCCGACGAGATTGGTCAGGAACAGCGACTGGTTCAACTGCGTGGCATTCACATAGTCCAGCTGTGCGTTGAGCATGTCGGCGTAGGCCATGTCCTGATGAATGAAGGTCGCCTTGGTGAAGATGGCTCCCCGCAGTGAGGCAGAGGTGAACGGGGTGTCACTGATCTTCGCGTTGCTGAAATCAGCACCATTCAGATTGCGCGACCACAGCTGGCTGCCATTCAGATAGCCGCCGCTGAGGTTCAGCTTCGGAGCCCATGAATCAAACATCCCGATGTTCGTGAAGTGCGCACCTGTTGCATCGACGCCGGCCAGGCGAGCGCCATCCAATGCCAGCACGGTCAGGGCGCTTCGACGCAATTGCGCACCGGTGAGATCAACCAGGCGCATCTTGCGGCCGGTCAGGGCAGCGAAGTCCAAAGTCGCACCTGACAGATCGCAGTAGTCGAGATCATCAACGCTGTCAGCAGACAGCGCCACTCGAGAGCAGTCGAACTTGCCCAACTGCCCAAGTCCCGGACCTCGCTGCAGAACGTTGACCGTGACATAGCTGTTGGTGATGTTGCCGCCCGACTGCGAACGAGGTGCGTGCTGCGTCGCTGTGAGCACCACGCGATTGCCGCGGGCCATGGCAGCCAGTAGGCGGTCATTGGCAATCGTGGTTACATACTTCGTGGAGTTCGAGATGCCGGTGTACGCCTGCTTGTCCAGCAGTGTCGGCAGTCCGGTGGTCGCATCCACGGCCATCAGTCGAAGGTCGCCACTGTCCATCCCTGCATCGGCTGACTGCGCATTCCAGGTGATCCGTGCAGCAACATTGATGGAGCCATCAGGGGCTATGACCATGTTGTCCTGATCGATCTTCACGTACGGATCGGTCTGGCCCACATCAGGCTTGGGGAACGGCGCTCGATCCTTCTCAACTGAAGTGCGGCAGTCGCGTGAAGCATTGAGCTGCGAGCCAGCAGGCAGGGCCGTTCGGCACAGCAGCACCCACAGCAATTGATCGTCGCGCAAGGAGGCGCCGGTCAGCACCGCATCCTGGAAGTCAGAGAAGTCGAGCTTGGACTCCCCCAGCTTGATGCCAGTGAGGTCGGCTTCGCGAAAGACCGCCCCGCGACCTATTGACTGCCAGTCGGCGCCCTGAAGCTTTGCTCCATTGAGTCGCGCGCGTTCAATGGAGATGCCATAGAACACCGTGTTGCGTAGATCGGCACCCGTGAAATTGGTCTTGTAGAAGTTTCCGCCCGAGTCTTCACCCTTGGCATCACTGCTTGCCCCCACAGCAACCAGTTCGAGGGCGTCAGCGCCAGCAAGGGAGAGATTGTCGAGCTTGGCCTTGGTGAGGTCCATGCCGTTGAGACGGCCCCCGGCGATGCTCACCCCACTGAAATCAGATCCGACGCCAGTTGCGCCCGTGAGATCAGCGAACATCATGCAGGTGGCCTCGCCGCCACCCTTGCAATCGTGACTCTCCGCATCGTGAATCGACACCAGAGCTCCGTCGAAGTGAGCTCCGACAAGATCGCAGTAGCGCAGCATCGCCCCTGGAACAACCGGAATGGCAGAGCAGTCCTTGCGCCCAATGTTCGGCTGCACCGAGCCAAAGGGCTGCACCTGGGCAACAGTGACATAGGTGCGATCAGAGCGAGTTGAACCGAAGGCCTGGGCGTGCTGACTTGCCGTGAGCACCACACGGTTGCCATTGCGCATTGCTGAAGCAGCAGCCTCATCGACACGGAAGGTGACCTCACCTAGCAATTTCTTGGTGAGGTCGAAGCGCTGCTTGCCCAGCAATCTGGGCAGGTGGCCCTGCTCGCTCACCGCGACTAGACGCAAGTCACCCTGAGTCATGGTGAAGCTGTTGACGCCGTCCGCATTCCAGCGCACCTGCGCAGTCACCACCGCACCATCGTCACTCTTGGTGACTTTGATATTGCTGATGCGAACGAAGGATTCGGCTGCTTGCGCAGGACCAATAGGCATGACTGCGACAGCGGGAATCAAGAGCGTGATGAACGCTATGCTCGCAACCATCCAACGGCGCTGACTGAACAGGCGTCTTATATGGGGGCTGGTCACTTCGTCATGTTACCGATGGACATCCGCAAGAGAGCATTTCGCAAAGTCGCTGCGCTTGCAGGCATTGCCGTGGTCATCGCCTTGCTGCCATTCATCGGCACGACTCAAGTCATCAGTTCCGCGCAAGCAGCCGACGCCCAGCCCGTGCCTGTTGCCAGTGGTTGGAACTGGACCAACTACGGACCAGAACTCAAGGCTGTCTCCTGCGCGCAGCCCAATAGCTGTGTGGCCGTTGGGCAGGGCGGCGCTGTGTTGCGTTCCCCTGGAACAGGGGACGTGCCACTTGCCTGGACGATGGTCGACCTGAAGAAGGACCCGCAGCACCCAGTCAACCCAGTCGATCTCGTGGGCGTCACATGTTCAGATGACAGCTGCATCGCCATCTCTGCTCCACTGAGTGAAACCGTGACCTACGGCTCGTGGGTCTACCGCAGCACCGACGCTGGCGTGACCTGGACAGCCATCACTCAACTTCCCAAGACCGGCACTCTTGGCACCAAGTTCGGTTCGGCAATCGCCTGCTCACCTGATGACAGCGCAACCGTGGATACCCGCAACTGCTACATCGTTGGCAACGCTGGCGGCGTCTGGCGCTCAACAGATGATGGACGCACGTGGACCGGAGTCACCATCCCGAAGGCAACCACGCCCGTCAGCTTCGACAAGGTCGCCTGCGCCAGCACAGCCAACTGCGTAGCAGTCGGTGGCGACGACACCCCATCAAGTGCGATGCTCCAAGGCAACACGGTGACCCTCCTGGCAACACCCATCGGCATCATGCAGAACTTTGCGGCCTTGGCCTGTGACAACCCTGCGAGATGTGTCGCCACGGGCGGCCAGGGCGACTACACCATCCTGAACATCGATGCCACCCCGAGCTGGAGCACAGCACTGAAGTTCCGCAGGACCCCATTGCCTCCCGTTGCCAAGGTCATCTCGGTGTCATGCCCGATCGTGAGCGTCTGCATCGGCATCAATGGCGACGGCAGCGTGCTGCGCACAGATGCGCTCGGCGTGCCTGGCAACTTCTGGCGCATGCTGCCGGTGCAGCCGATCATCAGCTCGCTGACCTGCATCCAGTTCTACTGCATCGGCGTGGGCAAGATGGCGGCTTGGTACGCCAGCTTCGACAGCGGCGGCATCTTCAATCGCATCAATGAGATCGCGAAGTTCGACATGGCGATCTGCCCACCGTCACTCAGCCCCACCTGTGTCGCCGGCGGCGGGATGGACATGGGTCGCTCGATCACCGGCGGCACCCTGTGGACTCTGCCGATCGCTGATCGCGGGGCCTTGAACACCAAGGAGATTCGATGCCAGTCCTCCTTGGCATGCCAGATCTTCGGCCAGACCGAGACTCTGGTCACTGAGGACATGAGCGTCTTCAGTCCGCGCTATGCCCCAGTGCAATCAGCCGCGGGTGCCGACGCCGTGGACTGCGTGACGGACACCCTGTGTGTCTCCCCCAAGGAATCTGTGGTCTACACGACCTTTGATGGTGGCAAGACGATGTGGAGCTCCAACCAGATGCCCAAGGTGCGCCCCACCGGCATCACCTGCCTTCCTGGCAAGACCGACCCCGTCACCTGCTTTGAGGCCACGAAATACAACATCCTCATGGGCGTCATGAGCAGGGATGCGACCACTGGTCTGCCTCACTGGGTCTGGCGCTACACCAATGTTGATTCCGACCAGATCATCAACGCCATCGCCTGCACAGCCGACGGAACTCAGTGCGTGGCCGCGGGTGAACAGGGCAAGGTCCTGGTGACTCAGCCAAATGACCTCATGAACTGGACAGAGCTGACTCTGCCGGTCAATACCGAGGTCGCCATACTGCCGAGCTACCTCTCGGCCACCTGCCCGGCCACTGGCTTCTGCATGATCGGTGGCCTGCAGAACAAGCAGTCGATCGTGACCTCCACGGTCGACAACTTCAAGACCTACTCCTACGACAAGATCGGTGACATTCGCAACGATCCGGCCATCAAGGGCTTCGCCTGCGAGACACTGAATCGCTGTGTTGCAGTCGGCAGCACGGTGCTGGTCGGCGTGCGCAACCCACCAGTCACGCCACCGGCGAAGTAGCACCAGCCCAGAACAGGGAAACGCTAGATTCCCCTCATGGAGCTCGACAGAAGAGGCCTACTCCTCGCAACAGCAGCGCTGGGAGCAGCAGCGACCACGACTGCGCTAGCACCCGCCGCGAACGCCGGACGACTTGCAGCGACAGAGGCACCCTTCGCCGCCCCTCGGCTCTCGCCAACACTGCTCAGCTTGTTCGCAGCCCCAACCTTCAATGACGAGGCCCTGTTCGCAATGGGCAGCGCGAGCTCGCATGCAGCTGAGGTCGGTGAAGTACTCGCGATCTCCAGCCTGATCAATCAAAGAACAGGCAACCCAGAGAACCCAGCAGCTGAGGCATTCG
Source organism: Actinomycetota bacterium (assembly GCA_030652695.1). Classification (GTDB taxonomy): domain Bacteria; phylum Actinomycetota; class Actinomycetes; order S36-B12; family S36-B12; genus UBA11398. The sequence goes on along the minus strand of JAUSQD010000142.1, from coordinate 5,615 downwards.
ATGCCTACTACGACGTCTTCGGTGAGTACCACCAAGAGTTAGCCAAGCAGGCAAAGCAGGCAGCAGACGGCGGGCACGACATCACTGCCCAGAACCGCTACATGCGTGCCTCGATGTATGCCGCCCAGCAGCTCTTCTTTGTGCTCGGCACCACCAATGGCAGCAGAGAGCTCGAGATCTTCAACAGCAGCCAGCAGCACTGGATCAGGGCCATCGAGAACTTCGACCCCAAGCCCACACGATTCGCGGTGAACTCCAAATTCGGCAGGATCCCCGGGACCTTCTTTCCCAGCCCCAAGGGCAGCGGACGACGCCCCACAGTGATCATCAGCGAGGGCAGCGACGGCCAAAACGTGGAGAGCATGCAGTTCGGCGTCACCGCAGGCCTGGCCCGTGGTTACAACGTCGTGCTCTTCGAAGGCCCAGGACAGATGTCACTGCTCTTCAGGAAGCACATCCCCTTCACCGCAGAGTGGCAAGAAGTGGTCGGGCCAGTCCTTGAGTGGACGAAGGCACGAAGCGATGTCGGCAAGGTCGCCCTCATCGGCATCTCCTTCGGAGGCATGCTCTGCATCCGGCCGGGAGCAAGGCTGAAAGACCTCGATGCGCTCGTGCTCGAGCCCGGCGCCTACGACTTCACCACCATGTGGACCGACCAGGAATCAATGGCCACCGTCAAGGAAACGGTCAAAGCCCCACCACAGGAGAAGGCAGTGGTCCAGAGGGAACTCAACGAGGGATTCCTGCAAGCCTGGCCAAGCCTGCCTAGAAGCCAGCAGTTCGAGATCTACAAGCGCGGTGAGATCTTCAGTCCCGAAGTGCAGAAGGAAGCAAGAGCGGGAAAGCCGGTCTCGGACTACTACCAACTGCTGGAGAAGATGCTGCCGTTCAGATACGGAGCAGATCTGCGAGCAATGACCACGCCCACCATGGTCGTAGCCAATGAAGGTGATGAGTTCTTCGGCGACCAACCAGACAAGGCATTCGCCATGCTGGAAACGCTCCCCAAGAGCCAGAAGCGGCTCGTCCACCTCACTGCCAAGCAGGGCGCATCACTGCACGATCAGCCTGTTGGCCCTCAAGTTGCCGAGGAGATCGTCTTCGACTGGCTCGATGACCAGGTCAAGTGATTCGCACTATATAATTCAGCGGGACTGATATATATTCAAGCCGTGGACGCACTCCGCAAGCAGCGCGAACGGCTTCACATGTCGCAAAGTCAGGTTGCGTTCCTGCTCGGCACTCGGCAGTCCAACATCAGCGCCTACGAGGCGGGCACCTTGCAGCCCGGTGCAGACGTCGGTTCGCGCATCGAAGCATTGTTCTCGCTCACACTTGCAACCGCGCACCACGGCACCTGGGCCGGCACCCTTCCCTCGCATTCCGTTGCCATGCGAGCGCTGTTGCGCCACTTCAAGGGCTCAGCACATGAGCGCGATCTCCTCATTATGCGAAGCGTGATCGCCATGAATGATGCGTTCGGCCAACTGTCCGAATCAGCGGACCAAGCGCTCTTTCTCACCAAGCCCAGCTCCACCGGCGCTCACGATGTCGATGCCTTGCTGGCGGGGATGGCCGTGCACTGGTGTCAGCTGACCAATGCCCAGCGCGTGCCGGCGTGGACTCGTGAGCAGCACCTCTATCTGGACGCATGCTGGTGGGTGGCCGCCGAGCAGCACACGCCGACTCTGCGCGCACAGGCGTTCGCACACGGAGTTCCAAGCCTTCGAGCTCGCGGCATATTCATGGATCGACGCGCACTGGCATCGGTCTGACATGTTCACGACCAAAGAGCAGATCATCGAATTGCTGACCGACCTTGGCGCCAGACTGGAGGCCCAAGGCCTGGAGGCAGAGCTCTACATCGTCGGTGGCTCCGCCATGCTTCTGGCCTATGACCGCACAGCAGTCACGCGTGACATCGATGCCTTGATCACCCCTGTTGGAGTAATCGACGACATTGCCCAACAGATGGCAACAGAACGCGGCGATCTGCCGCCACATTGGCTCAACGACCAGGTCGCTCCTCTGCTGCCCCGTATCGCTGACACTCGCAGTTGGCAGATGCTCGCCGTTCCCGGGCTGAGCGTGCAGGTTGCATCACCCGAGCACCTGCTGGCGATGAAGGCCCGGGCGGGGCGCGGGCCTCGAGATCTGCAAGATGTCGCGGTGCTGTGCGAGATCCTCCAAATCACGAAAGTGCAAGATGTCTGGGACATTTGCACCAGAGTCTGGGGCGAGGATGTCATTCGCGTAGACGTGAAATCGGCCACCGCAGAGTTCCTCAATGCACGCGGTCTCACCTAGTCAGAACAGAACTCGGTCCGCTCGGCGTGTAGGGGAACTGCTGCGCTGTTCCATCGGCCCACGGCTGCTCGGTGGGAGTCAGCCGCTTCGCTGTGCGCTGCTCCCCCAACAACTTGGACAGCAGACTCTGCGTCACCGAGAAATCAGCGTTGCCATAGAGATTCGTCAGTTCGGCCGGATCGCGCTCCAGGTTGTACATCTCGAACTGATCCGCAGGCGGAGCGATCTGGCCTGCTGTGGGATTAGCAGCCTTCACCACCGTGGTCGCAGTCTTTGCCCCCGACGAGTTCACCTTGCCCGACACAATCGTCTGCACGTCCTGCACATTCGGCGTCGTCCAGAACAGTGGGTTGTCCCAATAGCGGGTGTACTTCCAGCGCTCACGAGCACCACCAGCGCCAGTGGGCAGATAGGTGATCACCGTTTCCAAGCAGTTGGGCTGCATCACTGGCGAATATTGCGTGCCCTGGATCGAGACGTTGTTCAGGCCCTTGAACGGCTGGTCATCGGTCATGAAGTAGACAGGCGAGGAAACAGACGCGTCATCAGTCTGACCCAGGATCACTCCCGAAAGATCCCGCCCGACCAGTGGCCGCACCTGTGTGTGGGTCTCGCGCAGCTTGCGAGCAAGGTTCTGCTCATCGAGCCCGGCAAGCCCGAGCATCGTCGGCAGCAGATCGGCATGCGAGGTGAGCATGTCCGAAGTTTCGTGACCCGAGAACAGTTCAGGGTTGTGGAAGATGAAGGGAACTCGGATCATCTCGTCATAGGCCGAGTGCCACTTCTGATACATCCCGCCATGGGCGCCGAGCATCTCGCCGTGGTCGGACATATAGATGATCACCGTGTCCCGATACTGCGATCGATCAGAGGCAATCGCCTCAAGCACCTTGCTGATCTGGGTATCCACGTTCTTCTGCAGTTGATAGTAGAAGCGGTGGTAGGGATCGTCGTTTGGCAAGGGCTGGAACGCCTGTGGGTATTGCGCAACGAAGCTGCCCTGCGCGGTCGGCTTCTTGGAGAGATCCTCATTTGAAGAGGTCTTGTAGATCGGATCGAACAGATTGCGCGGCACATTCGAGCCCGCCAACTGCTGCTGCAGATAGAAGGAGCCAGCCTGCCCAGCGGCATCTGCCGCCACCGTCGCAGCGCCCCACAACGAAATGTCGTGCGGATTCACAAACGAGGTCACCAGTAGCCAAGGGTTGCGGGCACCACGCAAGCGCCGCAATTGCTCGACACCCAGCTGCGCATAGACCTCATCGCGCCCCCGACCACCTGGACCAGAGGAGCCTGAGTTCAGCGGATTGCTGCCGTGCGGCTCAGGCCCAATGAAGCCGGTGAACCCATACTTCTCCAGGCGCTCGGACTCCAGATAGATCTCTTCAAGCCGAGGGTCGCGCCCACCGACGTTGTTGTACGACGGCAATGGGTTGTAGCTGCCCGGCTGATACAGGTCAGCATCCGAGACGTGCCACTTCCCCTTCCAGTACGTGTCATAGCCGCCAGCGCGAAACCAGTTGCCCAGAGTCGGAACCGTGGTGGGATCAAGCCAGTACATGTCCTGCTCGATCGAGGTCTTCGCCGCGCCAGAAGTCTGGGCAACACCATGCAGCGACGGATACTGCCCTGTGAAGATCGACGAACGAGAGGGCTGACACGCCACCGACATCACATGGTGATGCGTGAACTCCAGGCTGTTGCGACGGAGAAAGTTCTGCGCCGGCAAATTCGCCAAGCGCCAAGCCTTGAGCTCAACCGACTCATAGAACGGCGCATGACGCTGCTCATCCATCATCACGATCAGGAAGTTCGGGCGACGGCGCAGGCGACCTCGCGGCACGAAAGGCGCGGCAGCAGGAGCAGCGGAGGCCGAAGATCCTGAAGCCACTGCCAAACCAGCAACGCCCGCAACCCCAGCCGCTTGCAGCAGCCGTCGCCGGCTCAGATCCGACTCTTCAGCCATGTCAATTTCCCTTCACAGAATCACTCAGCGCCAGCTTGCCCAAGGCGACGTCATAACTGACGGTGTAGTCAAAAAAGAAGGAATTGCCAGTGTTGATGACCGATCGCCCTGAACTCAGCACCCGAGCCAGGTTGCGCGAGCCGACATGCCCGGCGACGAAGCGATGCGCGACATAGGCGCTTGTGCCAGCGGACAACGACACCACCGTGCCCGGCAAAAGCAGATCAGTATCTGTCTTAGGCAAGCCCGAGAATGACTTGCCCTTGATCCGCATCACCGTGAATCCGGAGTCGAACCACGTCGGCACGCACTGCTCAGCCCGGGAACCAAATGTCCAGCACCCAGAAGCCGCGTGGTCATCCCACAACAGCACCCCAGAAGCACTCTTGCCTTGGGGAGAAAGCTGGAAGTTCATGATCGCTGAGCCCGGTGCGACAGCGCCCAGCACGAGCGCCCCCGTAGAACGAGACGAAGAAGAGGAGGAAGAACGATCGCGAGCGAAGTGCACGCTCCACCGAGAACCCAAAGTGCCAGGCAGTGCAGTAAGTGGATTCGTGAGAGGACCGCGACCAACGCCGATGCCCAGAATGCCGGAGATGCCCTTGCTCTTCCACTGCTGAATGTAGTTGCTTTCGGTGTTGATCAGTTGGAAGCCAACGGGTGCAACAGTGCGCACTCCCCCAATCACCACAGAGGCAGTACCCAGGGAATCCGAAGTCATCGCCGCGCCTCCCGGCTTCCCGTCCCATAGCCGCAGGCCAACCGAGCCGGTATCCAGCATCACTGCCATCGACTTCGAAGACCCAACGCGGATGGAAACGATCCCGTTCTGTCCAGAGCGATCAGGGGTGTCAATCGTGCGGATCGGCACCGAGACTGGGCGCCGCTCTCCAGCGGCCGCCGAGCCATCGCCTTCAGCAGCAGATGCCCCGCCTAAAGGAACCACGATCAGAGCGACGCAGGCCGCCAGACCGATCGAAGCTGTTCGGCGCATGCGAATCCCCTTTGCATCAGTTGAGCAAGTGCCAGATCTCAGGCCCGTGCAATCAGCACGAGCACATCACCAGGCGCGAATGCCACCGCAGCATCCTTCGGCGGGTTCAAGCGAATGCCATTACCAACCGCCAAGGGATCTGAGACTGCGGATGCCGCACGGTAGCCAATTGGCACCACACCCCACTCCCGAACAGCCTTAATCACATCGGTGAAGGTGTGTGAGCCGACAGGCAAGTAGCGCTCAATGGGGTGCATCGCCACAACCGAACCATCGGAATCAAACAGATCGGCGAACACATCGCGCAGATGAGGGCTCTCGGACAGTTGCGCCATCAGCAGGCCGATC
>JAUSQD010000130.1 GCA_030652695.1 Actinomycetota bacterium | reverse complement strand
GCCGAGATGGTCGACATCTTTGTCGTCCTGATGCTGGCTGGCGCAGGAGACGAGTTGCAGGGCATTAAGAAGGGCGTGCTTGAGCTCGCTGATCTCATCGCGGTCAACAAGGCCGATGGCGACAATCTCAAGAAGGCCAAGATCGCAGCTTCGGACTACCGCCGCGCGATCAGGCTCATGACTCCGGAGTCCAAGAACTGGACCCCACCGGTGTTGACCTGCTCGGCAGTTGAGAACACCGGGCTGATCGAGATCTGGGAAGAGATCGTTCGACATCGCGAGATCAAGATCCTCAGCGGCGAACGCGACCAGCGTCGACATGAACAGCAGTTGCGCTGGATGTGGTCGATGATCTCTGATCGTCTGCTGGACGAGTTTCGCGAGTCGCCTGAAGTGCAGTCACAACTCGGACAAATTTCAGATTCCGTTCGCGATGGTCATCTGCCCGCGGCAGTTGCGGCCGATCGGCTTCTTGCGGCATTTTTGGACGAAGACATACCCGGCGCCTAGTCCCCATAATTGGTGAGCGGCTGCGCTCTTCTTCATGGGCTCGCCCCGCTAGGGTAGCCGTAATCGCTTCATCCCAGTAGTAGTCCGAGAACACTCCGAGGGGGAGATGCATGAAAACCAATTTGAAATTTGCTGCGGCTTTTGTCGCTGTGGCAGCACTTGGTCTGGCGGGCTGCAGCAGCAGCACCGACAGCGCCGAGCCGTCCGCAAGCGCGACTGTCTCTGACTTCAAGGCCTGCCAGGTCACTGACACCGGTGGTGTCGATGACAAGAGCTTCAACCAGACCGCCTACAAGGGCGTCACGGATGCAGCAGAGCAGCTGGGCATTGAGGCATCGGTGCTTGAGTCACAGGCTGAGACCGACTATGCGACCAACATCCAGTCCTTTGTTGACCAGGGCTGCGACATCATCATCACGGTGGGCTTCCTCCTTGGTGACGCAACGATGACTGCGGCCAATGCCAACCCGGAACAGCCATTCAGCATCGTTGACTACGGCTATGCCGATGGCGACATCAAGAACAACAATGTGCTCGCACAGGTGTTCAACACCAATGAGGCCTCATACCTGGCTGGCTACCTCGCAGCTGGCATGTCCAAGACCGGCACTGTCGGCACCTTCGGCGGCCTGAACATCCCAACCGTGACCATCTTCATGGATGGCTTCTACAACGGCGTGCAGAAGTACAACGCCGACAATGATGCCAATGTGAAGGTCCTCGGCTGGAACCCCAAGACCAAGAAGGGTCTGTTCACTGAGAACTTCGACAAGCTCGATGATGGTCGCACCTTCGCGCAGAACCTCGTTGACGAAGGCGCTGACATCGTGATGCCAGTTGCCGGACCAGTGGGTCTTGGCTCCGCAGCTCTGGCAAGTGAGCTCGGCACTGACAAGCTCATGATCATCGGTGTGGATGCTGACCAGTACGAACTGGACAGCGCCAACCAGGGTGTGTACCTCACCTCGGTGCTGAAGAACATGGACGTCACCACCTTCGACGCCATCAAGCAGGTCTTTGATGGCACCTTCAAGGGTGGGGTTGTCGTTGGCACCCTCGCCAATGGCGGCGTTGGCCTGGCACCGTTCCACGACATGGAGGCTTCAGTTCCTGTCGAGCTGCAAGATCAGATCACGGCCCTTGAGACCGGGATCATCGACGGCACGATCAAGGTCGGCTAGCACTGTTGGAGGTGGGCGGGGTTCGATTCTTCGGATCCCGCCCACCTGCATATCTGGAAGCATCTTCATCGAGCGAAGGAGGGTGGCAATGGATCTGGAACTGCGCGGCATTCGCAAGGAGTTTCCTGGGGTGCTCGCCAATGACGACGTCAGCCTCGTTGCTCGCTCCGGCAAGGTGCTGGCACTCATCGGTGAGAACGGTGCCGGAAAGAGCACGCTGATGAACGTGCTGTCAGGCCTTTACCGTCCTGACGCCGGGGAGATCCTCCTGGATGGCGTCCCGCAGAACTTTCACGACCCAGGCGCGGCAATCGCCGCCGGGATCGGCATGGTGCATCAGCACTTCATGCTCGTGCAAATCTTCTCTGTGGCCGACAACGTGGTGCTGGGCGTTGAGCCCACCACGGTCGGCGGAGTCATGGACCGCAAGCGGGCTCGCGCTGAAGTTCGGGAGATCTCCCAGCGCTATGGCTTGGCAGTTGACCCAGATGCCATCATCGAAGAGCTGCCAGTGGGCATTCAGCAACGAGTCGAGATCATCAAGATCCTCTTGCGCGGAGCCAAGGTCATTGTGTTCGACGAGCCCACTGCTGTGTTGACTCCACAGGAGGTTGAGGAGTTCTTCGGCATCGTTGCTGAGTTGAAGTCCAATGGCGCTGCAATCATCTTCATCACCCACAAGCTCAAAGAGGCACTGGCGATTGCCGATGACATCACCGTGCTGCGCTCCGGAAAGGTCGTGGGGCATGCCGACCCCGCCACGGCAACTCCCGAAGAGCTTGCCTCGCTCATGGTCGGCCGCGATATTGATCTCTCAGTGGACAAGGCGCCGGCAAAGCCTGGCGCCACAGTGCTGGAACTCAGCGAGGTCACCGTCACCGACGACTACGGAAGAAAGCTGCTCGACTCCGTCTCGATGACAGTGGCCGGGGGCGAGATCGTGGGCATCGCCGGAATCCAGGGCAATGGGCAGACCGAGCTCGTGCAGGCCATCACCGGGCTCCTGCCGGTTGAGACAGGCAAGGTGCTGTTCCAGGGTCGCGATGTCACCAAGCTCAATCCGCGCAAGCTCCACCAGGCTGGGATCGCACACGTGCCCGAAGACCGCAACCACATGGGCATGGTGGGTTCGTTCAGCCTGAGTGAGAACCTGATTCTTGACTCGTACTACAGCGACCAGTTCTCCAAGGGTCTTCAGCTCAATCGCGGGGCAATCCAGGAGTCTGCGCTTGCGCTGGTGCAGGCATATGACGTCCGACCGCCCAACATCGACAACACCGGCGATGCGCTTTCTGGAGGCAATGCGCAGAAGATGATCGTGGCGCGAGAGTTCAGTCGTGATGTGCCTCTGGTGATTTGCGCTCAGCCAACCCGCGGCATCGATGTTGGCTCCATCGAGTACATCCACGAGCAGATTGTGCTCAAGAGAGATGAAGGCAAGGCAATATTGATTGTGTCGACTGAACTTGACGAGATCTTCTCCCTTGCTGATCGCATTCTGGTGATGTTCGACGGCGAGATTGTGGCCGAGCGACTCACGAGCGAGACCACGCCAACTGAGATCGGATTGTTCATGGCAGGAAATCGATCATGAGCGATCACATCCCCGCCTCTGATCCGGACAGCCCGGTCATCACTGAAGAGTCGCTGAAGCACAATCGCGGCTTTGTTCAACGACTCACCACCAGCGTCAACTGGCGCACCGGCATCCTGATCCCCTTGCTCTCAGTCATCACCGCACTGGCAATCGGCCTCGTAATCATCGTGCTGAGCGGTTCCTCGTTCAGCGAGGCGCTGGAGGCGTATGGGGCGCTCCTGCAGGGCTCGGTCGGCTCGATCAAGGCGATCTCTGAAACCCTGACCGCCGCGACCCCACTGATCCTGGTTGGACTGTCGGTTGCGATCGCATTTCGCGCGGGCCTGTTCAACATTGGTGCTGAAGGTCAGATGGCCATTGGCGGCATGTGTGCAGTCTTTGCGGGCTTCACCTTCGTTGGGCTGCCACTGCTCGTGCACCTGCCCCTGGCAATTCTTGCGGGCATCATTGGCGGCGCGATCTGGGGCTTCATCCCTGGCATCTTGAAGGCCAAGACTGGCGCCCATGAGGTGATCGTCACGATCATGCTGAACTACATCGCCATCCTGTTCGTCGGGTATCTGCTGAAGACATCGCTGTTCCAGCGCGAAGGTCGCACCGATCCGGTCTCCAAGAACATCGAGGGAAGTTCTGCACTTCCGCAGTTGCTGGACTGGATCAATCCATCCATGCGCATCCACGCTGGCCTGATCATCGCCCTGCTGGCAGCCGCCTTCATTCACTGGCTGTTGTTCCGCACCACTGTTGGCTTTGAGTTCCGCGCAGTAGGCGCAAATCCCGCGGCCGCCAGATATGCGGGCATGTCCGTGGCGCGCGTGTATGTGATGGTGATGGTCATTGCCGGCGCCCTGGCGGGCTTGGCCGGAGGCGGTCAGGTGCTGGGCGTGCTCGAGCGGGTGACGCCGGGCTTCACTGCGGGCATTGGTTTCGATGGCATTGCTGTTGCCCTGTTGGGTCGCTCGAATCCAGCGGGAGTGGTGGCAGCCGCGGTGCTGTTCGGTGGCCTGCGCGCCGGCGGGCAGCAGATGCAGGTCTCCACTGATGTGGGCATTGACCTCATCTCGGTCATCCAGGCCCTGATCATCATCTTTGTGGCGGCACCGACGCTGATCAGCTCGATCTATCGGCTGAAAGCCCCGGCTGCCTCTATGCAGATCAGCAAGGGCTGGGCATCATGACCGCCGCCGTGGAGTCCTACGAGGTCACCGGCCGCAAGTCCAAGATCCTGTCGCGCTCGCAGATCCGCAAGGCCCGCATCTCGGGCATCGCGCTGTTCCTGATGGCCGCTGTCATCATGCTGGTGTTCGTGCCTGCTGTGAGCGGGGTCTCCACCTTCGGCATCAGCACGGTCACTGACTTCATCCAGCTGAGCCCGATCTCGGTGCCGAGTGCCGGCTCCCTTTGGATACTGGCCGGAGTCCTGGCATTTCTTGGCACCTCGCAGTTCATGCGTGGCTTCCAGACCAAGACCACGATCTTCCTTGGCATCGGATTCTTCGTGTTTGTCCTGGCGATGATGGTGTGGGCATCATCTGGCCAGCAGTTCAGCCTCGTCAGCATGCTGACCGCCACCGTTGCCCGGTCTACGCCAATCGCGCTCGGTGCCCTTTCGGGCATCCTGTGTGAGCGCTCAGGCGTGGTGAACATTGGCATTGAGGGCATGCTGCTGGGCGGCGCTTTCACTGGCGTGGTGATGGGTTCGCTGCTGGGTGGCTGGATCGGCCTGGTCGCCGCCACCTTGACTGGCGGTATTCTCGCGCTCCTGCTGGCTGTGCTGTCAGTCAACTTCAGAGTGGATCAGATCATCATTGGTGTGGTCATCAACATCTTGGTGCTGGGGCTGACCTCGTTCCTGACTTCGCAATTGCTGCTCAAGAATCCATCACTCAACGATGCTCCCATCTTCCCGTCGATCAAGATCCCGGTGCTTGGTGACATCCCGATCATCGGCCCGATGTTCTTCAACCAGACCGTCATCGTCTACGGGATGTTCCTCCTTGTCGGCTTGACCACCTTCTTCCTGTTCCGCACGCGTTGGGGCCTTCGCACCCGAAGCGTGGGCGAGAACCCCAAGGCCGCCGACAGCCTGGGCATCAGCGTGGCCAAGGTGCGCTACCTCGCGGTGGTCTACGGCGGCATGGTGGGCGGATTCGCCGGTGCCTGGTTCACCCTTGGGACCGTTGGTCGGTTCGACGAGGGCATGACCGGTGGTCGAGGATTCATCGGACTGGCCGCCATGATCTTTGGTGGCTGGAATCCGATCGGCGCCTTCCTTGCCTCGCTGGTATTCGGCTTCTCAGATTCACTGCAGCAGAAGTTCGCCGTGCTTGAGACTCCGATCCCCACCGAGTTCCTGGCAATGGCTCCCTATCTCGTGACGATCATCGTGGTGGCAGGCCTGGTCGGGCGTGCGCGACCACCAGCTGCCGACGGCCAGCCCTTTGAGAAGCAATGAGCATGAGCGAAGGCATTGACTGGACAGCGCTGCAAAGCGCCGCAATTGCGATCATGCACAAGGCCTATGCGCCGTACTCGCATTTCAAAGTCGGCGTTGCGGGCCTGATGGACGATGGTCGGATCGTCACCGGCTGCAATGTCGAGAACGCCTCGTACGGGCTGACACTGTGCGCTGAGTGCGGGATGGTGTCGAGCATTCACGCCACAGGTGGAGGGCTGCTGACGGCCGTGGCGTGTGTTGATCAGCATGGCAACGCACTGATGCCATGCGGTCGCTGTCGACAGTTGTTGTGGGAGCACGGCAGCCCCACGACGCAGATCATGACTCCGGAAGGCGTGTTGACTCTGCCAGACATCCTTCCCCAGGCTTTTGGACCAGCTGATCTTCAATCCCGTGCGGAGGATGCACATGCTTGAACCATTTGCAGCAGTCGATGTCATCAGAGCCAAGCGTGATCGCAATGTGCTGACTGACCCGCAGATTGACTGGGTCATCGATGCCTATGTGCGCGGCGTGGTCGCCGATGAGCAGATGGCCGCTCTCGCGATGGCCATCTTCATCAATGGCATGAATGAGCACGAGACCGTGCGATGGACCACCGCCATGATCGACAGTGGTGAGCGAATGGATTTCACACACCTGCCACGACCGACCGTGGACAAGCATTCAACTGGTGGCGTCGGTGACAAGATCACCCTGCCCCTGGTGCCTGTCGTGGCCGCATGCGGCGGAGCCGTCCCTCAGCTGAGCGGCCGTGGCTTGGGCCATACCGGCGGAACCCTGGACAAGCTGGAGTCCATTCCGGGCTGGCGTGCCCTGTTGAGCAACGACGAGATGATGCAGATCCTCACCGAGGTGGGCGGGGTGATCTGCGCTGCTGGCGATGGCCTTGCCCCCGCAGACAAGAAGCTGTACGCCTTGCGTGATGTGACTGCAACGGTTGAGAGCATCCCGCTGATAGCAAGCAGCATCATGAGCAAGAAGATCGCCGAAGGCGCTGGGGGACTGGTGCTTGATGTGAAGACTGGCTCTGGGGCCTTCATGAGTCAGCCAGAACTGGCGCGTGAACTTGCACAGACGATGGTGCGCATCGGCAATGACTCAGGGCTGCGCACGCGGGCGCTGATCACCGCCATGGATGTGCCACTTGGCTGGGCCATCGGCAATGCCCTGGAAGTCCAGGAGTCTGTTGACGTACTTGCTGGCGGCGGCCCAGCCGATGTCATCGAACTGACCCTGACCCTTGCCCGAGAGATGCTTGATCTTGCTGGCATCGATGCCGATCCCGAGAAGACCTTGAAGGATGGCTCAGCCATGGATTGCTGGAATCGGATGATCCGAGCTCAGGGTGGAGATCCGCACGCTGCGCTGCCCAAGGCACATGAGCAGCAGGAAGTCGTGGCAACCCACTCGGGGATGGTCACGCACATGGATGCCCTCGCCTTGGGTGTTGCAGCCTGGCGGCTGGGCGCGGGTCGGGCCCGCAAGGAGGATCCGGTGTCTGCCGGCGCCGGCATCACCTTGCACGTCAAGCCTGGCGATCTGATCGAGGCTGGGGAGCCGATCCTGACCATGTTTGCCGATGATGGCGCCCGGATCCCGCAGGCCCTGGAAGCACTGCATGGCGCCATTGAGGTCGGTCCAGCACACTCCACGATCACACGCCTGCCTCTCATCCTGGAGCGGATCACAGGCTGAGACATGGAGCCACAAGATGACTCCACTGGGCTGACTGAGCTGCGTACACCAAGGCTGCTGATGCGGGCTTGGCGTGAGGAGGACAAGAAGCCATTCGCCGCAATGAATGCCGACCCGCAGGTCATGCAGTATTTCCCTGAAGTCCTTCAAGAGCCTGAATCCGACGCCTTAGTCGAGCGACTTCGCGATCAGCATGCCCAATATGGCTACACAGTGTGGGCGCTGCAAGTCCTAGAGAGTGAACATGGTTCGGCCGATTTCGTTGGCTTCACCGGCTTGTCACATCCATCCTTCGATCTTCCGTTCGAGCATTCCGAGCCATGCGTTGAGGTGGGCTGGCGATTGTCACCGCCATGGTGGGGGATGGGACTTGCTTCTGAGGCGGCCAGGGCAGCGATCACCTATGGATTCGATGTCCTGTGCCTGGAGGAGATTGTGTCGTTTACGACCCCTTCGAACGAGGCTTCATGGCGGGTGATGGAGCGCATCGGGATGCATCGTGCTGAGGAGTTCGACCATCCGCGAGCTCAAGCCTGGGACTGGTGGCAGCGCCACCTCCTCTACCGGATGTCGCCGAATGATCCGCGCCCGTAGCCCGCTAGGAAGTGTCAATCCCCGGCCGCTAGAGTCGCCCGAAGAATCTCGTCTGGAGGACCAATGAGCACCGAGCACGCAGAGAAGACCTACCCCATTCAGGCGTACGTGTTTGCCACCGTCTTGGCAGCACTGATCTTCATGCTGGTCGCCGCGCTCAATGACTATGCCGAAGCAGCATTTGCCGCTCCGTTGATTGTGGGATGGGCCTGGATCTCACTGTGGCTGTTTGGAGAGATCGATTCTTCAGAAGAGGCGCACCAAGCCCACTGAGCACGACTGCGCGGTAGCGTGCTGGCATGGTTGATGCCGGAAGTTTCGCCCCAGTCCCAGCCGATCTCATCGCGCGTGCTCCCAAGGTGCTGCTGCACGATCATCTTGACGGCGGCTTGCGTCCAGCGACCGTGATCGAGCTCGCGGCAGACTCCGGCTACTCCGAACTACCAGCCTCCGAACCCCAGGCACTGGCTTCATGGTTTGCCGATGCTGCCTACTCAGGCTCACTGGAGCGCTACCTGGAGACCTTCAAGCACACCGTTGGCGTGACGCAGACTGTGGCAGCTCTGCGCAGAGTGGCGCGTGAATGCGCGATCGATTTGGCCGCCGACGGAGTGGTCTACGCAGAGGTGCGCTACGCACCGGAGCTGCACACCCAACTTGGTTTGACCCTGCCGAGCATTGTCGAAGCGGTGCTGGCCGGCTTTGCTGAAGGAGAACGGGAAGCGGCCCGACTTGGACAGTCCATCCGCATTGGAGTGCTGCTGACTGCGATGCGCACGGCCACGCACTCGCGTGAGATCGCTGAGCTCTCGGTTGCCTTCCGCGATCGCGGAGTCGTGGGATTCGACATCGCTGGAGCCGAAGCCGGATACCCACCGACGCGGCACCTGGATGCATTTGAGTATCTGCGCCGTGAGAATGCGCACTTCACCATCCACGCGGGCGAGGCATTCGGACTGCCGTCGATCTGGGAGGCCATCCAGTGGTGTGGAGCGGATCGACTGGGCCACGGCGTGCGCATCGTGGACGACATCACGATCGAGCCAGACGGTGATGTCACTCTGGGACGACTGGCTGCCTATGTGCGCGATCGACGCATTCCGCTGGAAATGTGTCCCAGTTCCAATGTGCAGACCGCGGCAGCGCCATCAATTGCTGAGCATCCCATAGGCCTGCTTCGACGCCTGGGCTTTCGGGTCACCGTCAATACTGACAACCGCTTGATGTCGGGCACCTCGATGACGCACGAGATGGAGTTGCTCGTTGATGCATTCCACTATGGGCTTGATGACCTGCAGTGGTTCACCGTCAACGCTATGAAGAGCGCCTTCCTGCCATTCGATGAGCGGCTGCAGATCATCAATGAGCAGATCAAGCCAGCCTATGCAGAACTGCGTGCGGTGCTTGCTGATCGGCTGATCAACGCCACTGCGTAGGACGCGTGTTCACAGCCCCATTGGATGCCACACGGTCTTGATCTCCAAGAAGGATGTCATCTGCTGCAGGCTCGGCACATCTTCTGCTTGAGCTGAAGACCGCAACACTCTCTTGAGCGTGCCGGCAGCTTCGCGCTCGAGTTCGATGGCCAGTTGCGGGTCAGCGACCCCGCTGAGATCCAGGGCGTTGACATCTGCGTGGCTGGCAAGCCAAGGCAAAATCTCTGCGGCGTCGCCCGTCAGAATGTTGATGGCACCAGCCGGAACGTCACTGCTCTCCAGCACTTCGGCCAAGGTGATCGCCACGATCGGCTGCGACTGACTTGCCACAATGATGCTGGAGTTCCCGCTGACGATGATCTGCGCCAGCACATTGATCAGGCCAAGCAAGGCGGGCTTTGCTGGTGCGGCGGCGACCACAATTCCGGTGGGCTCGGGGATGGAGAAGTTGAAGTAGGGCCCAGCCACGGGGTTGGAGGTGCCCACGACCTGTGCCAGCTTGTCGGCCCAGCCCGCGTACCAGACCATCCGATCGATGGCCCGTTCCACTTCGAGGCGTGCCTTCTTCTCTGAGCCACCACCCAGCAGCCGCAGTTCATCGACAAACTGCACGCTGCGACCTTCCATGACCTCAGCGATGCGGTACATCACCTGACCGCGGTTGTAGGCGGATGCCGCCGACCATGAGTTGAATCCCTTGCGCGCAGCCAGCACGGCATCGCGAGCATCCTTGCGGCTCGCCTTGGCCATATTGGTCAGGAATTGGCCATCAGCAGCGTGCACTTCGAACACTCGGCCCGATTCACTGCGAGGGAACTCGCCGCCGATGTAGAGCTTGTAGGTCTTTCGCACTTGGAGTCGCTCGTTCATGCGCTGACTCCCTTCGCATGGCCCTGCAGGTAGGGGGCGAGCCCATGCACCCCACCCTCGCGACCAAAGCCGGATTCCTTGTAGCCGCCGAAGGGGCTGGCCGGATCAAAGCGATTGAAGGTATTGGCCCACACCACGCCCGCACGGAGGCGATTGGCCATCCACAGAATGCGACTGCCCTTCTCTGACCAGATGCCGGCGCTGAGGCCGTAAGGAGTGTTATTGGCTTTCTCCAGTGCCTCTTCTGGGGTGCGGAAGGTCAGCACGGACAGCACAGGCCCAAAGATCTCCTCGCGGGCAATGCGATGGGCTTGAGTGACATTGGTGAAGATCGTCGGCGCGAACCAGAAGCCTGCCTCGGGAAGTGCGCAATCAGCAGTCCACCGTTCGGCGCCCTCGGCATCGCCGACAGCTGCGAGCTCGGTGATGCGCTCCAACTGCACGCGGGAGTTGATTGCGCCGATATCGGTGTTCTTGTCGAGCGGATCACCCAGACGCAGAGTTCCCAGGCGGCGCTTGAGCGCATGAATGACTTCCTCAGCAACCGACTCCTGCACAAGGAGTCGACTGCCGGCACAGCAGACCTGACCCTGATTGAAGAAGATGCCATTGACGATGCCTTCAACAGCCTGATCGAGTGCGGCGTCCTCGAACACGATGTTTGCGGCCTTGCCGCCCAGCTCAAGGCTGAGTCCCTTGCCACTGCCTGCCAGGGCTCGCTGGATTGAGCGGCCAACGGCTGTGCTGCCCGTGAAGGCAACCTTGTTCACATCGGGATGCTCCACCAGGAGGCGTCCGGTCTCGCCTGCTCCTGTGATGATGTTGACCACTCCAGGTGGCAGTTCAGCCTGCTGGCAGATCTCGGCGAACATCAAGGCAGTGAGCGAAGTCGTCTCCGCTGGTTTCAACACAACGGTGTTCCCAGCGGCCAAGGCTGGCGCAATCTTCCAGGCCAGCATGAGCAAGGGGAAGTTCCAGGGGATGACCTGACCAACGACGCCCAAAGCCTTGGGCTCGGTGCCAAGTCCCGCGTACTCGAGCTTGTCTGCCCAGCCCGCGTAGTAGAAGAAGTGCGCAGCTACCAGGGGAATGTCGACATCGCGGGATTCGCGGATCGGCTTGCCATTGTCCAGGGACTCCAGCACTGCCAATTCACGCGCTCGCTCCTGAATGATGCGGGCGATGCGAAAGAGGTACTTGGCGCGTTCGCTGCCGGACATGCGGGACCAGACCTTGGTGTAGGCAACCCGTGCAGCCTTGACCGCTGCGTCAACGGCAGCCTCATCAGCTTCCGCCACGAGCGAGAGCACTGCTTCGGTCGCAGGATTGATCGACTCGAAGTTGCGCTCGCTTGCGACGAACTCACCATTGATGAACAGCCCCTGCTGGGGCGAGATGGTCACGATGGACGTCGACTCAGGAGCCGGTGCGTACTCAAACATCATGGTCCTCTTCCCTCATCCGTCGTTCTAGTCGATCGTGACGTAGTCGGGGCCGGAGTAATGACCACTGCTCATACGCTGACGTTGCTGCAGGAGAGCGTTGAGCAGGGTTGAAGCGCCAAAGCG